>NZ_BCQQ01000108.1 GCF_001552155.1 Actinomadura formosensis NBRC 14204
GCCTACTTATGTGCAGAGTCTGACGGTCCTCGGTCTTGTTCTTGTGGAGAACACTCGTCTCGGTGAAGCCGTCGCTCCCCTGGTCGCAGTGCTGGGCTTGGGGCAGTCGCTTCCAGATGAGTCCCAGGGCGTCCTCGGGCTGGCAGTGGAGCTCTTACGTCGCTCCTATGCAGAAGATCCCGCCGAGGTGACCCGGCGCTTCCAGGAGGTCACGGGTGCATCGATGCCCGAGTGGTTGAAGGAGCCCCCCAGCCAAGGATGAGCGCATCGCACAGGGACACGGCAGGTCGGCGCCTGCATCAGACCGCGCTTGAATCGCAGCAAAGACTCACCGCTCGGCGTCCGCAGTGGTGGGGATAGCGGTGCAGGGAGGTCTTGGGATGCCGGTCTTGGCTGCGATGACTCCCAGCGAGTCGCCTTGGGCCTTCAACAGCCGGGCATGTTCGATCTTGTCCTCAGGGTGGGCGATTGGCCGTCCGGTCCGCCGGCCGCTGGCCTCGGCAACGGCGCGGGCGTGCGCGGCGCGTTCGGCGGTGAAGGTGCGTTCCATCTCGGCGAACAGGGTCAGCAGTAGGAAGGCGATGTGGGCCATTCCCTCGTCGGTGGTGTTGACGGGCAGCGGGTCGACCAGGGACCGTACGCCGATCCCTTTTCGGAGAGTTCGTGGACGAGGTTCAACACCTCGCGCAGATTGCGGCCGATCCGGTCGAGGGTGTGCACGACGATCGTGTCACCGGGCCGGGCGTACGCGAGCAGCCGGTTCAGGCCGTCACGGTCGATGCTGGTGCCGGTCTTCTTGTCGACATAGACACGCTCGGTCGGGATGCCGGCAGCGGCCAAGGCGTCGAGTTGCCGTTCGAGGGACTGCTTGGTGGTGGAGACGCGGGCGTAGCCGAGCTCCGTTCCTCCCTGGAGGTGATCGTTCCCGGTTCCCATTCCCAGGTCGTACCGAAAATCGTATCCGTACGCCCTTCTGGAGCGGATGGCGCCCGTCCGTGTCTGATTCGCCGTGCTCGCCGCGGCGACGTCGTGGCCATCCACTTTCAAGGAAGTGGAACGGCTCATGCCAGGTCGTCCAGGCCGAGTTCGTGGGCGGTCGGGCCGCACTGGCCGAACAGCTCAGGGCCTCGGGCATCACCCTGGAGTTCCTCACCGGCGAGCTGCGGGGCTCGCACGACCCGGCGGATCGTGTTCACCGCGCTGGCCGCCTTGTCGGGCATGGAATGCGAGTACATCCGCGACCGCACCCTCGAAGGCCAAGAATCGGCCCGCCGCCGTGGCAAGACCATCGGCGGCGTTCTCCCCGCGCGAGCGGGAGCGGTCCGCAGGAGGTCCAGATCCCCCGCTCGGCTCTCAGAGCTCTTTTAGTTCGTTGTCTGGTTCGGCGGGGTTGAGGGTGATGAGTGTTAGGCCGTCGAAGTCGATGGGGGTGCGGCGGCGTCGGCCGGCAGTGTGGAGTGCGAAGCCTTGTTCGTTGGCGTCGGGATGGAGGAGGAGTGCGGCTGCGTCGTCGCTGGAGGCGGCGACCGCTGCCGAGGTCGGCAAAGCCCCTGTCGAGACACGGCCTCTGGTCCGGCGACAGCAAGCACAGCCCGGGGGCGGAGAGCCGGCAGATCCTCAACAAGGCAGCCCAGGCCAGTTGTCCCACGGGCCAATGGACGCACTCGCCGCCAACTTGCACACCGAGCGCCTGCAAGCGGTGGAGCAGCAGGCAGAGGTCCAACTTCAGCTTGGCCTGCACAACCAGGTCACCACCGGGCTGCCGCCGCTCGTTCAGCAGTTCTGGCGGCGAGAGCACCTCAGGGGACTTTTGATGACCGCCCTCTATCGTGAGCAGCGGGGTCCCGACGCCCTCATCCTGTACGGCCGGTACCGCGACCACCTCCGCAGGACCGGCGGTGAGCCTGGCCCAGCACTCCAGCGCCTAGCCATGCAGATCAGCGCCAACGACGCGTCGCTTCTAGAGGTCGACCTCCCGCCGCTGCCCCATGCCGACCAAGCGGTCATCGCTTCTGGGGCGGATCCCGGCCGTCAGTCGATCGCCCGCATGTGCGCCGCCATCATCACCGACACTCCGACGTCCGGCTACAGCACCGCCCTTGACCGGGCATCATGCATCACCGACACAACGCTGGTGGACCGGCTGCGCGGCCTGGAAGTGGACAACGTGGAGTTCGGCAACCGCCTCGCCCGAGCTTGTGTCATCCATTACGACATCACCCGCTTCCTGGAACTGGGCGCGCTCCCTCCCGCCTGGTACAGCCTCCATAAAGTCGCCCAGCTCATCCGCCCCGACGCTCACGTCGTCTACGCCAACCGTGACTCCGCGCTGGTGTCCCATTCACGCCCGCGCCTCGCCGTTGAGGACGGTGTGGAGTTCATCGAGGGCAGCCTGCTCGACACGCGACGGCTCCTGCACGAGCCCGCCATCCGAGCTCTCTTCCAGCTGGACAAGCCGCAGGATGAACGCGCCCCCGTCGCCATCATCGACCGGCACGAACTCAACACCATCTCCGACGCCCACGACCTCAAGGGAATGTACGGCGCCCTTGCCGCCCAGCTCCCCGCCGGCTCTCTCATCAGTTTGACCGGCCCCTCGCCTGAGTCCCTGGCTCCTCAGGTCAACGAGCACATCACGGAGATCTTCGGAACCCAGTCCGCGCCTGAGGTCGTGCACTTCAGGACCGGCCAACGCCTCGCTGAGCTCCTCCCGGATGGCTGGCAGCTCGTGCCCCCCAGTCCCAGCGACCCCTTCAACTTCTGGCCAGAACCCGGACGGGCCGGGACACACGACCTATGGCGGCAGAACAGTGTCGTGGCGATCAAAGCCGGCCACCGGCCACCGGAGTGATGAAGGTGTCGCCTCCGCCGAATTGACAGGTTTGTTGACGTCTGCTGGCCTTGGAGGCGCAGCAGGGGAACCGCCCGAAAGGTAACACGGTGACTCTGATCCCATCCCCCCAGCCCACAACACCGGCATGCCCGCACTTCCCCTTCGACCCCCCAGAGGACCCGCTGGACCTGCCCGCCGCGCACACCGAACTCCAGCAGCGGGCCCCCCTTTCAAAAGTGAGGCTGCCATCCGGGCAGGCCGACACCGAGGCATGGCTCGTCACGGGCCATGCCGAGGCGCTAAGGGTCTACCGCGACAGCGAAACCTTCCTGCGCGGACCGGCCGACGGAGTCTCCCCCTTCATCAAGGCACACCCGATCATCATCGCTCTAGACGGAGATGAGCACCGACGCACCCGCGGACTGGTCAAGTCCGCGTTCAGCCCAGCCAAGGTCGCGCGCCTGCGGCCGATGGTCAAAGACACGGCCGCAGAACTTCTGGACAGGCTGATCGCCAAGGGCGAGCCCGGTGACCTCTCCGAGGACTTCGCCATGCCGCTCACACTCAGCGTCATCGGCGGTCTGTTCGGCATCCCCGAAGAGGACTATCCACAGTTCCGGCGATGGAGCGAGTCACTCATCTCCGTTAGCCCCGACTCCCACCGCACAGGTCCCGCCGCCATGCAAGCCATGGTCGGCTACATGGCCGCTCTCATTCAGAGTCGAGGCCAGAACCCAGGTGACGACCTGGTGTCCCTGGTAGCGGTCAACGCCAAGCTCGCCAACGCCGACCCATCATCGGCGGGACTTCTGGCGGCCAGCCTGGTCGCCGGGGGCTGGGAAAGCACCGGCGGGGCCCTGGTGTGTTCCACGCACCGCCTCCTCACCACCTCCGGAACCGGCGGAGCCTCCTTGTACTCCCGGCTGTGTACCCGTCCCGCGCTCATTCCCACAGCCGTCGAGGAGATGCTGCGGGTCGTCCCGAACTCGGTCCTGGGCGCGACACAGCCCCGGCGCGCCACCCGCGACATCGAACTCGGAGGCGTCCTCGTGCGCGCCGGCGAACTTCTGATCCCCAGCCCCGATTCGGCCGCCCGGGACCCGAGGGTCTTCACCGACGCCGGCACCGTCGACCTTGAGCGCACCCCTAACCCGCACTTGGCTTTCGGGAGTGGCGCTCACGTCTGCATCGGTGCACCGCTCGGCCGCCTGCAACTCCAGGTGGCCCTCGAACTCCTCACCCAGCGCATGCCATCCCTGCGCCCGGCCATCCCAGCCGAAGACCTTGAATGGCGCTGGGACGCCAGCGTCATCCGCCGCCCGACGACTTACCCAGTCGCATGGAGCCGCACCCGAACGACCCGCAGCTGACCGCCCCCGCTACGAACGCCACGGCCACCTGTTCACCGCCTTCCTGGCCCTCGCCGCTGCACTGATCTGCTACAAGAAGCTTGCTCGAGTCACCACATAGGACAGGCTCTTAACGCGGCGACGACAAGAAGTCCGGCCTGCGGCGGCTGGTGTTCCCTTGGGAAGGCCCTCCCGTCAACGGGGTCAATATCGATCAGTGGAAACGGATGCTCGCCGGGCAGCGGCGTGCCCGCGGGGAACGCGACTCCTACGCCGGCGAGGTGACCTTCCGTGACTGGGTCGCGCAGGTCCGGCTTCCGGGTCAGGACATCGAGGACAGCAGCCGCACCGCCTATGACCAGCATTTGCGCCTGCGAATCCACCCAATCTTTGGGCACTTGCCCATCAACACGTTTTTGAACGGGAGCAGGTCCAAGCCTGGGAGATCGAGCTCCGCAAGCGGTACTCCCCCAACACCACCAGTAACGCTCGCGATCTCCTGGCGACGATCCTGGGGGACGCCAAGGACGCGGGCCTGGTCGGCGTCAACGCGGGGTCCCGGCGACGCCGTCGCGGGCGCGTCGCGCAGCGGCGCGCACAGGCAGCCCGGCGGGAGCCCGCCTGGGCCACGCCGCTGCAAACGCTGCTGCTGGCCGAACGGTGCGCCATCCTCACCGGACGCGATGACGACTTCGTCATGTGGATCATCTGCTCTTGGTGCGGTTTGCGTTGGGGTGAGCTGCTCGGGCTGCAGAGCCACCACGTTTGCGACGCCAAACTCAAGGTCGAAGTCCAACTCGGCCCGCCGGACGGGCCCTTTGTCCCCAAGCCGCCCAGGGACGGCTCGCTCCGCAACGACCACCCGGACTACTTCGGCGCCGTTGACCTCCCTCCGTTCCTGATCGATCTGCTCGCCCGGTACATGGCCGCCCATCCCCCGGCACCGTGTCAGTGCCGCGACGACGGCTGCGGCGGCGACAAGTTCCTCTTCCTGAACAAAGAGGCGATCACCATCGGCATGCCACCTACAACGAGAGCCGCCCCTGGCCTCAGGCCGTCACCGGGATGGTCCCCCGCGACCCGGACGGACGGGGCGGGGCGGCGGCGCCCCGGCCCGCCCCGTCCTGGTCGACGTCTCCACGGGGTGGCCCGGCACACCCCTGACCCCGGCATGGCCGGCCGCCTGCGGGCCCTCTTGGTCGCCTCCGAACGTGCGGGGCATCCCCCGCTACGACCAGCCGGTGGTGGACGCCCGGGCAGTGGACTGCCCCCGCTGCAGCGCCCTCCCTGACGAGCCCTGCGAATCGCCAGGCGGGGGCCGCGATACCCACAAGCCGCGCATCGCATCCGCCAGCAGTGCCGGGTACGTCCGGGAGCTGGAGCTCGCGTCTTGGCTTCCGGTCGGCAACGACCTCACACCGCACAAGCTCCGCCACTCGCACCGCGTGTGGCTGGACGAGCTTGGGACCCCCGCGATTCTCGCCCATGACCGGTTCGGCCACTCGATGCCCGGGATCGGCGGCACCTACGCGCACGTCTCCGCGCTCATGCGCGAGGAGCTGCGGGCGAGGCTCCAGGAGCGCTGGGAGACGACTCTCGACGAGCGGCTGGCCATTTCGCCGACGTCACCGGTGCCGATCCTCAACGAGCTGCTCGCCGCCCGCCTGAAGAAGGTCGGCCGTGCCCGTCTCCCGATCGTCTCCCAACACCCCGCATCGACGGTCATGGCCTCATGATCGACGACTCGCGCTCTCACCGGACGGTGACTATGGGATCACGGTCTGCGCAGGTCACCGGCTAGCGGACGGGGAGGCCGGTGATGGTGCGGCCGATGACCAGGCGCTGGATCTCCGAGGTGCCCTCGAAGATCGTGAAGATCTTGGAGTCGCGGTGCATCCGCTCGACCGGGTAGTCGCGGGTGTAGCCGTTGCCGCCGAGGATCTGAATGGCCTCCTCGGTGACATGCACCGCCATCTCGCTCGCCATCAGCTTGGCCATCGAGCCTTCGGCGTTCTGGAAGTCCTTGCCGGTGCGCGCCATCCACGCGGCCCGCCACACCATGAGGCGGGCGGCGTCCAGCCGGGTCTTCATGTCGGCCAGCTTGAACGCGACGGCCTGGAAGTCGCCGATCTTCCTGCCGAACTGCTCGCGCTCCTGCGCGTACTGCAGCGCGTACTCGTAGGCGGCGCGGCCGACGCCGAGCGCCATCGCGCCGACGGACGGGCGGGTCGTCTCGAACGTCTTCATCGCGGCCTGGCCCTTGGAGCGCTTGCCCTCGCGGGTGCGGGCGATGCGCTCGTCGAACTTCTCCTTGCCGCCGACGATCAGGTGGGACGCAACCCGCACATCGTCGAGGACGACCTCGGCGGTGTGGGAGGCGCGGATGCCGTGCTTCTTGAACTTCTGGCCCTGCTTCAGGCCGGGGGTGTTCGGCGGGACGATGAAGCCGGCCTGGCCGCGGCTGCCGAGTTCGGGGTGGACCGACGCCACGACGACGTGGACGTCGGCGATACCGCCGTTGGTCGCCCAGGTCTTGGTGCCGTTCAGCACCCACTCGTCCTTGGCCTCGTCGAAGACCGCGCGGGTGCGGATCGAGCCGACGTCGCTGCCGGCGTCGGGTTCGGAGGCGCAGAACGCGCCGAGCTTGACGTCGTCGGCGGTGCCGAACATCTGCGGCACCCACTCGGCGGTCTGCTCGGGGGTGCCGACGGCGGCGACGGACGCGGCCGCGAGGCCGGTGCCGACGATGGACAGCGCGATGCCGGCGTCCCCCCAGAACAGCTCCTCGAACGCCACCGGGATGCCGAGGCCGGTCGGCTCCAGCCACTGGGTGGCGAAGAAGTCGAGCGAGTAGATGCCGACCTTGGACGCCTCCTGGATCAGCGGCCAGGGGGTCTCCTCGCGCTCGTCCCACTCCTGCGCCGCCGGGCGGATCACATCCCTGGCGAACTCGTGCACCCAGTCCCTGACCTCGCGGACGTCCTCGCTGGGCTCCAGCGAGAACCCTGCCTGCTCCGTGCTCGTCATGATTAATTGACCCTTCCTCCAATATGACTGTTACCCACGGTAGCAGTAATCGGAGTTACCGCAGGTAACACCGTGACCGGAGTCACAGCGCGCGCACGCGGGCGGGCTACCTGCGGCCCGGTGAGCAGGATCGGACGGCGGCATAGCCGGGCACCTCGATCATCGGCGGGCGCTCCCCCACGGCCACATCGGTCGTGCGGGCGTCGTGCCCGTCCGCGCCGCGGTGGAACCGGGTGAGCGCGGTGGAGGGGGGCTCAAGCGGGATCATCCGGCCGTGCCGCTCCAGCCGCGACCAGGCGGTCAGCATGATCTGCCCCGACATCGCGCCGAGCGCCTCGGTGGACTGGTGCGCGTGCACCCGCCGGCCGAGGTCGACCTGCGCGATCGCGTCCAGCCCGGAGTCCTGGTAGACGTCCAGCAGCAGGCCGAGTTCCACGCCGTAGCCGGTGACGAACGGCAGCCGCTCCAGCAGCGCGCGGCGCCCGGCGTACTCGCCGCCGAGCGGCTGCATGACCCCGGCGAGCAGCGGCCAGTGCAGGTTGATCAGCGGGCGCGCGACCAGTTCGGTGACCCGGCCCCCGCCGCCCTCGACATGGCGCTCTCCGTCCACGAGGGGACGGTCGTAGCAGCCCTTGACGTAGCCGACGGACGGGTCGGTCAGCAGCGGCCCGAGCAGCCCGGTGACGTAGGACGAGGTGAACTCGCGCAGGTCGGCGTCCACGAACACGAGCAGGTCGCCGGACGTCGCGTACAGGGACTTCCACAGCGCCTCGCCCTTGCCGGACATGCGGCCGTGCCCGGGCAGGACGGCGTCCTGCGCCACCACCTCGGCTCCCGCGGCGGCGGCGACGGCGGCGGTCCGGTCGCCGGACCGGGAGTCGATCACGACGATCTCGTCCACCAGCGGGATCCGCTCGACCAGGTCGGCCCGGATCGCCGCGACGATCGCGCCGACCGTGTCCTCCTCGTCGCGGGCGGGCAGGACGACGCTGATGCTGGTGTCGCCCTTGGCGGCGAGCAGCAGGGGCGCCGGCCAGTCCGCCGCCGCGCTCATGCGCCGGGCCAGCCACGCGGCGACCTCGGGCGGCACGCGCTCCCCCTCCCGTCCGGGCGGTTCTGCGATACCGGTCATTCCGCGGCGTGCTTGTCCAGGAACTCGTAGACGTCGGCCTCGTCCACGCCGGGGAACGCACCGGGCGGCAGGACCGACAGGACGTGCGAGTGCGCCCGCGCCGACGGCCAGGCCATCCCCTCCCAGCGGTCCGACAGCTCCTTCGGCGGGCGCTGGCAGCAGTCGCCGTCCGGGCAGGCCGACTTGACCCGCCGGGTCGTCTCCCGGCCGCGGAACCAGCGCGAGTCCTCGAACCGGACGCCGAGCGTGATGGCGAAGTCGCGCTCGTGGCTGGGGTCGATGTGCGACAGGCACCAGTACGTCCCCTGCGGGGTGTCGGTGTACTGGTAGTAGACGGAGAAGCGGTCCTCGGCGCCGAACACGTGCCGCCCGGCCCACTCCCGGCACATCCGCTGGCCTTCGATCGCGCCGTCCTCGTCCTGGGGGAAGGCCAGGCCGTCGTTGGCGTACGCCTTGTAGATGGTGCCGTTCTCGTCGTTCTTGGTGAAGTGCAGTTGCAGGTCGAGATGGTGGGTCGCGACGTTGGTGAAGCGGTGCGCGGCCATCTCGTAGGAGACGGAGAAGACGTCCGCCAGGTCCTCGACGGACAGTTCCCGCGCGGCCTTGGCCTCCTGCAGGAACGGGACGACGCTGCGCTCCGGCATCAGGATCGCGGCACCGAAGTAGTTGGCCTCGACGCGCTGGCGCAGGAAGTCGGCGAAGTCGCGCGGCTGGTCATGGTCGAGCGCGATGTGCCCGAGGGTCTGCAGCAGGATCGTCCGCGGCGTGTGCATGCCGAGCTGCTCGCGCTCCAGGTAGATCCGCCGGTTGCGCAGGTCGGTCACGGACCGGACGGAGCGCGGCAGGTCCTGGACGTACTGGAGGCTGAACCCGAAGTGGCCGACCAGCGTCATCAGCAGCCCCTGCGACACGGCGCCGCGCCGGTACCCGACGGCGTCGAGGGTCTGCGCGGCGACCCGCTCGATCCCGGGGAAGTGGTTGCCGCGCTCGTGCATCTGGCGGCGCAGCTCGGCGTTGGCCTTGCGCGCCTCCTCCGGGCTCGCGGTGGGCTTGGTGCGGCTGCGCTTCAGCTCCCCGTACAGCGCGAGGATGTGCTCGATCACCTCGTTCGGCATCCGCTTGCCGGCCTTGAGGTGCGACAGCCCGAGCGTCCGGTAGAGCGGGTCGCGCTGCGCCTCCTCCAGCTGGATCTCCAGCTGCGCGCGGCGGCTGGGCGGCTGGCGGCGCAGCAGCTCCTCCACCGGGCACGCCAGTGCGGCGGCGAGGGCCTGCAGCAGCGACAGCTTGGGCTCACGGCGCCCGTTCTCCAGCAGGGACAGCTGGGACGGGGCGCGTCCGACGCGCTCGCCGAGTTCCGACAGCGTCAGGCCGCGGGCGCGGCGCAGGTGCCGGAGCCGCTGCCCGAACGTGACGAGATCTACGTCACTCGTCAAGTTGAGGGGTTCTTCTTGGCGCAAGGTCGTCACCGCTTCATGGTAGCGGAAATTTCGCAGTTCTTTCGTTACTCACGAGTTCATTTCGGGGTTGCGGCCGGGGCATAGTCGATAACAAGCACCCAGGGGACGACACGGAAGGGCAACACGATGAGCGAAAGTCGCCTCAAGGGCGCAGCCCAGGAGCTGCAGCGCCAGTGGGAGACCGATCCCCGGTGGAAGGGGATCGAGCGGACCTACACCGCCGAGGACGTGGTGCGAATCCGCGGCTCGGTCCAGGAGGAGCACACCCTCGCGCGTCTCGGCGCCGAGCGGCTCTGGAACCTCCTGCACGAGGAGGACTACGTCCACGCGCTCGGCGCGCTGACCGGGCTGCAGGCCGTCCAGCAGGTCAAGGCCGGCCTCAAGGCCATCTACCTGTCCGGCTGGCAGGTCGCGGCCGACGCCAACCTGGCGGGCCAGACCTACCCGGACCAGAGCATCTACCCGGCGAACTCGGTTCCGGCCGTGGTGCGCCGCATCAACAACGCGCTGCTGCGCGCCGACCAGGTCCAGTGGGCCGAGGGCAAGGGCGACACGCACTTCCTCGCCCCCATCGTGGCCGACGCCGAGGCCGGCTTCGGCGGCGTGCTCAACGCCTTCGAGCTGATGAAGGGCATGATCGCCGCGGGCGCCGCGGGCGTGCACTGGGAGGACCAGCTGGCCTCCGAGAAGAAGTGCGGGCACCTGGGCGGCAAGGTCCTCATCCCGACCTCGCAGCACATCAAGACCCTCAACACCGCCCGCCTCGCGGCGGACATCTCGGGTGTTCCCTCACTGATCATCGCGCGGACCGACGCTGAGGCCGCGACCCTGATCACGACGGACGTGGACGAGCGCGACCGCGAGTTCACCACCGGCGAGCGCACCGCCGAGGGCTTCTACCGGGTCCGCAACGGCATCGAGCCCTGCATCGCCCGCGCCAAGGCCTACGCGCCGTACTCCGACCTCATCTGGATGGAGACCGGCACCCCGGACCTGGAGCAGGCCCGCAAGTTCGCCGAGGCGGTCAAGGCCGAATACCCGGACCAGATGCTCGCCTACAACTGCTCGCCGTCCTTCAACTGGAAGGCGCACCTGGACGACGCGACCATCGCCAAGTTCCAGCGCGAGCTCGGCCACATGGGCTTCAAGTTCCAGTTCATCACCCTGGCCGGGTTCCACGCGCTCAACTACGGCATGTTCGACCTGGCGCACGGCTACGCCCGCGAGGGCATGACGGCCTACGTCGACCTGCAGGAGCGCGAGTTCGCGGCGGCCGAAAAGGGCTTCACCGCGGTCAAGCACCAGCGCGAGGCCGGCACCGGCTACTTCGACATGGTCAGCACCGCGATCAGCCCCGACTCGTCCACCACGGCGCTGAAGGGTTCCACCGAAGAGGGCCAGTTCCACTGATCCTCCCGGGCCGGCCGCGCCACCGGCGCGCCCGGCCCGCCCTGCCGGCCTGATCCCCCCTGGCCCCGGAGGCCCCCGCGTTCCTACACCCGCGGGGGCCTTCTGGTGTCCTCACCCCTCCCCCGCTCTCTCCTCCCGGCCACATCCGGCTATGGATCTCGACAGCGCCCGATAATCGGCGCATCGTGAGCGCGCTACTTGATCAAGCGGAGAGAGGATCTCTGATGGCGCGTCACCCCCGGTCCATCCGGTCCCGGGCGATCCCCGGCCGGATGCTCCCGATCGCCGTCGCCGCCGTGAGCGTCGTCGCGTTCGCGCCCGCCGCCACCGCGGACGGGCACGGCGGCGGACACTTCACCCCCGGGTCCCCCGGAGTCGGCGACTCCTACTTCCCGCTGGAGGGCAACGGCGGCTACGACGTCCGGCACTATTCGCTGGACCTGAGCTACGACCCCGACCACGACCGGCTCGACGGCACCGTGACCATCACCGCGCGGGCGACGCAGAACCTCTCGCGCTTCGACCTGGACCTGTCCGGCATGGACGTGGAGAAGATCTGGGTCGGCCGGCAGCGTGCCCGCTACCAGCGCAGCGGCCAGGAGCTGATCATCACGCCCCGCCAGGGGCTGCGGAAGGGGTCGGTCTTCCAGACGGTCATCCGGTACGGCGGCGTACCGCAGACCATCGTCGGCTCCCCGATCGTGTTCGGCTCCCCGTACGGGTTCCTGCACACGCCCGACGGCGCGTTCGTCGGCGGCGAGCCGAACGGGGCCAGCACCTGGTTCCCCGTCAACGACCACCCGAGCGACAAGGCGACCTACGACTACACCATCACGGTGCCGGAGGGCCTGACGGCCGTCGCCAACGGGCGGCTCACCGGGCACCGCTCCGCCGGCGCCTCGTTCGGCCGCCGCGGCACGCCGGTCCGCGCCGAGGTGTTCCGGTGGCGCGAGGACAGCCCGATGGCGAGCTACCTCACCACGATCGACATCGGCAAGTGGGAGGTGAGGCAGGGCCGCACGCCCGGCGGCGTCCCCAACTACACGGCCGTCGACCCGGTGCTCCTCGCCGGGCAGCCGGACGCGGTGAACTTCTTCTACGACACCACCGACGAGGTCACCGACCTGTGGTCGGACACGTTCGGCGAGTACGCGTTCGGCAGCACCGGCGCGATCGCCGACGACGCCCGCTTCGAGGGCCAGCCGCTCGGCTTCTCCCTGGAGACGCAGAGCAAGCCGGTCTACTCCGCCGTCCGCAGCCGGGGGACGATCGCGCACGAGCTGGCACACCAGTGGTTCGGCGACGCCGTCTCGCCCGAGCGCTGGAAGGACGTCTGGCTGAACGAGAGCCTCGCGACCTGGGCCCAGTGGTACTACGCGGAGAAGCACGGCGGCGCGACCGTCCACGACCAGGCGCGCACCACCTACAACGCCCGCCCGTTCCCCGACCGTGAGGGCCGCCCGTACTGGTCGGTGCTGACCGCCGACCCGCAGCGCGACACCATGTTCAACGACCGCGTCTACAGCGGCGGCGGCATGATGCTCCAGTTCCTCCGGGAGAAGATCGGCGATGACGCGTTCTTCGCCCTTCTGCGCACCTGGTACGCCAAGCACAAGTACGGCAACGCCAACACCGGGCAGTTCACGTCACTGGCGCAGCAGATCTCCGGCCAGGACCTGAGCGGGTTCTTCAAGGACTGGCTCTACTCCCCCATCAAGCCCCCGCTTCCGTAACCCCGCGCCAGGAGAACCGGGCTCCGGCGTGATCCGCCGGAGCCCGGTTCTGTGTCGGAATACGTGGTGAGATCCTTTCCGCCCATCTAGGGTCCCGGCAAGTGGGGGTTCTTCCGTGGGTGTGGTGGTACGGCTTCCGGCGTCACACCGCGTATCCGCTCGGTTCCCTGACCGAGTCGCTGACCAACACGATGTTCGGTTTCATGCGCGCCTATGTGCTGCTGGCCCTGTGGGACGTCCGGCCGTCCCTCGGCGGGTACGAGGCGGTCGACGCCGTCACGTTCTGCTTCATCACCCAGGCGCTGATCGGGCCAGTGCAGATCTTCGGTGGGATGGACCTCACCGAGCGCATCCGCAACGGCGACGTGGCGATCGACCTGTACCGGCCGGTCGGGCTGCAGGGCTGGTGGCTGGCCGACGACCTCGGCCGCGCGGCCGGGTCCCTGGTGCTGCGCGCCGGCCCGCCGCTGCTGGCGGGCGCGCTGGTGTTCCCGTTCCGCCCGCCCGCGCCGGAGAACCTCGCCGCGTTCACGGTGGCGACGGTCCTCGCGGTGACGGTGAGCTTCGGGCTGCGGTACCTGGTGGCGCTGGGGATGTTCTGGCTGCACGACGACCGCGGCCTGCAGGCCGTCACGCTCGTGATGTCGCTGTTCTTCTCCGGGATGATCCTGCCGCTGGTCGTCTTCCCCGGACGGCTCGGCACCGTCGCGCACGCGCTGCCGTGGGCCGCGCAGATCCAGGTGCCCGCGGACGTGTTCCTCGGCCGCTACACCGGGGCGGGGCTGCTCGGCGCGCTCGCCTTCCAGGCGGCATGGGCCGCGGTCCTGCTCGCGGCCGGCGCACTGGTGACACGGGCGGCGCGGCGGAAGCTGGTGGTGCACGGTGGCTGACACGGTGCGCATGTACGGCCTGCTCGTCTGGGCGTGGATCCGCGCGGCGGCGCAGTACCCGGTGTCGATGGTGCTGCTGGCGCTCGCCACGGCGGTCGTCACCGGGCTGGACGTGGCCGCGATCGTGCTGCTGTTCTCGCAGGCTCCGCGCATCGCCGGATTCGCGGCACCGGAGGTCCTGTTCCTGTACGGGACGTCCGCGCTGGCGTTCGGCGTCTCCGACATCCTGCTCGGCACCACCGAGCGGCTCGGGTACCACGTGCGGCAGGGGACGCTGGACGCGATGCTGGTGCGGCCGGTGAGCCCGCTCGTCCAGATCGCGACGGAGGAGTTCTCGCCGCGCCGGTTCGGCAAGCTCGTCCCGGCGGTCCTCGTGCTGGCGTACGCGCTGGCGAACGCGGACGTGCCGTGGACGCCGGGCCGGGTCGCGATGGTCCCCGTCATGGTGCTGTCCGGGACGGCGATCTTCGGCGGGCTGTGGGTGCTGACCGGCGCGATGCAGTTCGTGCTGATCGACAGCCACGGGGCGAGCAAGTCGGTCACCTACGGCGGCGCGTTCCTCACCCAGTACCCGATGACCATGTTCGCCCGCGACTTCGTGCGGGGGGTGACGTTCGCCGTCCCGCTGGCGTTCGTCAACTGGCAGCCCGCGCTGTACGTCCTGGACCGTCCCGACCCGCTCGGGCTGCCGGCGGCGGCGCGGTTCGCCTCCCCGGCGGTCGCCGTGCTGGTGTGCGCGCTGGGTGCGGTCGCGTGGCGGGCGGGACTGCGGCACTACCGATCGACAGGGAGCTGATGCCGGTGCCGGTGATCGAGGCCGAGGACGTCGTCAAGACGTTCACCGTGCGGGCGCGCTCGGGCATGCTGCGCCGGGCGCGCACGCCCGTGCACGCGGTGGACGGGGTGTCGTTCACCGTGGCGCCCGGTGAGTTCGTCGGGTATCTCGGCCCGAACGGGGCCGGGAAGTCCACCACGATCAAGATGCTGACCGGCATCCTCACCGCGTCGTCCGGCACGCTGCGGGTCTGCGGGCTGGACCCGTCGCGGCGGCGCACCACGCTCGCGCGCCGCCTCGGCGTGGTGTTCGGCCAGCGGACGACGCTGTGGTGGGATCTGCCGCTGCGCGACAGCCTCGCCCTCGTCCGGCGGCTGTACCGGGTCGAGGCGGCGGCGCACCGGGCCCGGCTCGCCGAGCTGACCGCGCTGCTGGAGCTGGACCCGTTCCTCGACACGCCGGTCCGGCAGCTCAGCCTCGGGCAGCGGATGCGCGGCGACCTCGCCGCCGCGCTCCTGCACGACCCCGAACTGCTCGTCCTGGACGAGCCGACGATCGGCCTGGACGTGGTGAGCAAGGCGACCGTCCGCGACTTCCTGGCGCGTGTCAACGCCGAGCGCGGCACCACGATCCTGCTGACCACGCACGACCTCGGCGACATCGAGCGGCTCTGCCGCCGCGTCATGATCATCGACCATGGGCGGCTGGCCTACGACGGCGGGCTGGACGAGCTGCGCCGCACCGTGGACGCCGACCGGCTGCTGGTCGTCGAGCTGGCCCGGCCGGGCCCGCCGATCGCGCTGGACGGGATCGAGGCCGAGCGGGTGGAGGGGCCGCGGCAGTGGCTGCGGCTGCCGCGCTCGGCGAACGCCGCGGCGGTGGTCGCCGAGCTGACCCGCGTCCACGAGGTGCGCGACATCGCGCTGCGGGAGATGGGCATCGAGGAGGTGCTGGCCGGGCTCTACCGGGGCGACCACGCGTACTGGTGCTCGGGACGCCCGGTGGCGCCGTAGCGCAGCGTCACCACGACCCGCCCGGCCTCGGCGAGGGCGGCCAGGTAGCGCTGCGCGGTGGCGCGGGAGACGCCGATCTGGTCGGCGATCTCGGCGGCCGAGCGGGGCCCGTCCGCCCGCCGCAGCGCATCGCTGATCAGCCGCGTCGTCACCGGTGACTGTCCCTTGAGCGGGGGCGCCTGGCTGTGCAGCGGCGCGTACAGGGCCCGGAGCGCGTTGTCGAGCGCGGCCTGCGACACGTCGTTCTCTCCGGCCAGCGCCTCCCGGTACCGGGCGTAGGCGGTGAGCCGCGCGTTCAGCGCGGCGGCGGTGAACGGCTTGATCAGGTAGTGCAGGGCGCCGTGCCGCAGCGCCTCCCGGACGACGCCGGGGTCGGCCGCCGCCGTCGCCATGATGACGTCCGCGTCCAGGTCGGGCAGCAGGGCGAGACCCGAGCCGTCCGGCAGGTAGACGTCCAGCAGGACGAGGGTGGGCGACAGCTCGGCCGCCATCGACCGTGCCTGCGCGGCGGTGTGCGCGAGCCCGCTGACGGTGAATCCGCGCAGTGCCGCCACGAATTTCGCGTGGACCTGCGCCACCCGGAAGTCGTCGTCCACCACGAGAACGCCGATCATCGCACCGCCTCCGCACCGAGCACGCCGGTGAGCCGGGCGACCGCCACGGCCCCGCTCCCGCCGGGTCCTCCCGACCCGGCGTCCACGAACGTCACATCGCCGCCGCGGGCGCGGGCCGTGCGGCGGGCCAGCCCGAGGCCGAGCCCGCGCGACCGGCCGGCCGCGGTGTCGCGGGTGGAGACGCCGTCGTCGAACACGGCGTCGCGGAACCCCTCCGGCAGGCCGTCACCGGAGTCGGTGACGGTGACGTGCAGGTCGCTCCCGTCGCCGAGCAGCTCGATCTCGACACGGGCGGGCCGCCGGTGGCCGAGCCGGGCGGCCTCGACGGCGTTGTCGACGAGGTTGCCGACGACGGTCGTCACGTCGATGGGGTCGGTGACCCGGCCGGCCACGTAGCTGCCGGTGCCGATGTCGAGCCGGACGCCCTTCTCCGCGGCGACGGCGATCTTCGCCGTCAGGAACGCCCGCAGGTAGGGGTCCGACAGCGGATCGGGCAGGGTGTCGGGCGCCGGGGCGCGCCGGGCGGCGTCCTCCATCAGCGTCCCGATGTAGTCGGCGGCCTCCTCGCTGTGCCCGAGCTGGAGCAGCCCGGCCAGGGTGTGCAGCCGGTTGGCGTACTCGTGCCGCTGCGCACGCAGCGCGTCGAAGAGGGTGCTGACCGAGTCCAGCTCGCGGGCGAGGGTCTCCAGGTCGGTGCGGTCGCGCAGCGTGATGACGGCGCCGAGGTCGTGGCGGTGCCGGCGGACCTCCCGCCGGTTGACGACGAGGACCCGCTCCCCGGCCGTGACGAACAGGTTCGCGGCCTCGCGTTCCCCGGTGAGGACCTCCCGCAGCGCCCCCTCGGCGACGAGGTCGCCGGCGGGCACGCCGCGCTCGGGCGTGACGCCGAGCAACCGGGCCGCCTCGTCGTTGCAGAGCGCGATCCGCCCGGCGGGGTCGACGGCCACGACGCCCTCGCCGACGCCGTGCAGCACCGCCTCCCGCTCGTGGACCAGCTCGACCAGCTCGTACGGTTCGAGGCCGAGCGTCTGCCGTTTCAGCCGGCGGCCGATCGCGGCGGAGGCGACCACGCCGAGCAGGACCGAACCGGCGACGAACAGCGACATCTCGCGCAGGACGCGGCGGACTTCCCCGTCGATCGCGCGGGCGTCGAAGCCGACGCTGACCTCGCCCAGTATCCCGCCGTCCCGCCCGTACAGCGGGACCTTGCCGCGCGCGGACAGCCCGAGCGTGCCGCGCTCGACCCGGACGACCTCGCGGCCGGCCAGGGCGTCGGACGGGTCGGTGCTCACGTGCTCGCCCAGCCGGCTCGGGTTGGGGTGGGAGAGGCGGATGCCGCGGTTGTCGGTCACCACGACGAACAGCGCCCCGGTGCGGACCCGGGCCTGCTCGGCCTGGTCCTGGACGATGTGCTTGGGATCTCCGGCCGCGACCGCGTCGGCGATCTTCGGGTTGAGGGCGACGGCGCGGGCCACCGCGAGCGCCCGCTGGCCGTACTGGTCGCGCAGATGGCCGTCGAGCATCCAGGCGATCAGCCCGTATCCGAGGCAGGCCACCACGACGACCACGCCGACCTGCAGGATCAGGACCTGCCGGGCGAAGGAGATGCGGGAGCGGACTGCCATGATGTGTCACGGTAATCGATGCCGGCCCCGGTCGCCCAGCCGCCGGTGAGCAGAACGAGCAAAAGCCTGAATAACGTGCTCAACGTGGGGTTTTGCAGCTTGCGAGCACATCGCGGGCAAGGGTTCCGGTGATGCAGGCCACATCCGTACGGTTCCGCCGTGTCTCATCGAGAATTGCCGAAGAAACAGAGCACTGAGCGGCCACCCGGCTCACCCGTGATCGAGCTTTACGCCGCCACCAAGCGCTTCCGGTCTTCGGGCGGCGTACACACGGCCATCCGGGACGTCCATCTGAGCGTGGGCTCCGGCGAGTTCGTCGCCGTCGTCGGCCCCACCGGCTGTGGCAAGTCGACCACCCTGTCCCTGATCTCCGGCCTTGAGCCGGCGTCCGATGGCCGCGTCCTCGTCCACGGCCGGCCCGTGGAGGGCATCCCGGACGGCGTCGGCTACATGTTCCAGAACGACGCCGTCCTGCCGTGGCGGTCCGTCCTGGACAACGTCGCGGCCGGCCCCCGCTACCGCGGCACGTCCAAGCGCGAGGCACGCGACCGCGCCCGCGACTGGATCACGCGCGTCGGCCTCGCGGGCTTCGAGGGCTACTACCCGCACCAGCTGTCCGGCGGCATGCGCAAGCGCGTCGCGCTCGCGCAGACGCTCGTGAACGAGCCGTCCGTGCTGCTCATGGACGAGCCGTTCTCCGCGCTGGACGTCCAGACCCGCGGCCTCATGCAGGACGAGCTGCTGCGGCTGTGGTCGGGATCGGGGGCCGCCGTCGTGTTCGTCACCCACGACCTGGAGGAGGCGCTCGTCCTGGCCGACCGGGTCGTCGTGATGACCGCGGGCCCCGCCACCATCAAGAGCACGTTCACGGTGCCGCTCGACCGGCCGCGAAACGCCGAGGAGGTCCGGCTCACCCCCGAGTTCCTCGACATCTACCGCGAGGTGTGGGACTCGCTGCGCGAAGAGGTTCAGATCACCCGGGAAAGGGGGACTGGAAATGCCGCGTAACGCGAAGACGGCCAAGAGCGCCGCGACCATCGAGCGGACGGCGGACGCCGTGGCATCACCGCAGGCGTCCGGCGACCACGGTGAGGCGGCGGCCATCGCGCGGGCGCGCACCGCCGGGCTGCGCCGCGCCCTCGGCATCAACGCCGTCCGGATCGTGCTCATCGCGGTGTGGCTCGGCTCATGGGAACTGGCCGCCCGGCACTGGATCGACCCGTTCTACTACTCGATGCCGTCCAAGATCTGGGAACGGCTCGTCGGCTGGTTCACCGACGGCACCTCGCAGGGCTCGATCTGGGAGCAGATCTCCGTCACGCTGCAGGAGGCCGTGGCGGGCTTCGCGCTCGGCGCCGCCGGCGGCGTGGTCCTCGGCATCGTGCTCGGCCGCAGCCGGTTCCTGTCGGACGTGTGCGCGCCGTTCATCAAGGCCGTCAACGCGATCCCGCGCATCATCCTCGCCTCGCTGTTCATCATCTGGTTCGGCCTGGGCATGCAGTCCAAGATCGCGACGGCCTTCGTGCTGGTGTTCTTCGCGGTGTTCTTCAACGCCTTCCAGGGCGCCCGCGAGGTCGACCGGAACCTGGTGAACAACGCGCGGATCCTCGGCGCCGGCCGGATGCAGGTGCTGTGGACGATCGTGGTGCCGAGCGCCACGTCCTGGATCCTCGCCTCCCTGCACTCGGCATTCGGTTTCGCTATCATCGGCGCGATCGTCGGCGAGTACACCGGTGCCGACAAGGGCCTCGGCCTGCTCATCAACCACTCTCAGGGCGTCTTCGACGCGGCCGGGATCTACGCCGGGATGATCATCATCACCGTGCTGGCCCTGCTCGCCGAGTGGCTGCTCACGCTGCTGGAGGGCCGGCTGCTGCGCTGGCGCCCGTCCGTCGCCGGCACCGATATCCAGATCTGACCCCGCTCCATCGCTTGACTTCACCCCCCCGCTCGGCCCCGCCCCGCTCGACCCGACCCCGCACCACCCCCACCCCCCGACCAGGAGAACTCTCATGCGTACGACCCCCATTCGGGTGAGCGCCGCCGCGCTCGCCGCCCTCACCGCCCTGTCCTCCCTGTCGGCCTGCCGCGGCGGCGGCAGCGACTCCGGCGGGGAGGAGAAGTCCGGCGGCACCGTCAAGATCATGGTGGGCGGAATCGACAAGGTCATCTACCTGCCGGCCAAGCTGACCGAGCAGCTCGGCTACTTCAAGGAGCAGGGCCTGGACGTCCAGCTGCTCACCGAGCCCGCCGGCGCGCAGGCCGAGAACGTGCTGATCGCCGGGGACGTGCAGGGCGTCATCGGCTTCTACGACCACGCCATCCACCTGCAGACCAAGGGCAAGTGCGTGGAGAGCGTCGTGCAGATGGCCGACGTCCCCGGCGAGGCCGAGATGGTCTCCGCCTCGAAGGCGGCCACGCTGACGTCCCCGGCCAACTTCAAGGGCAAGAAGCTCGGCGTCACCAGCCCGGGCTCTTCCACCGACTTCCTCACCCGCGCGCTCGCCGTGCGGAACGGGGTCAAGACCTCCGAGTACACGACGGTCAAGGCGGGCGCCGGCCAGACGTTCATCTCCACGATGGACAACGGCGGCATCGACGCGGGCATGACGACCGACCCGACCATCGCCAAGCTGATCAGCACCAACAAGGCCAAGGTCCTGGTCGAGATGCGCACCGAGGAGGGCACCCGGAAGGCGCTCGGCGGGCTGTACCCGTCCACGTCCCTCTACATGGACTGCGCCTACGTGAAGTCGCACGGCGAGACCGTCCAGAAGCTCGCCAACGCGTTCGTGAAGACGCTCGGCTGGATCAAGCAGCACAAGCCCGCCGAGATCGCCGCGAAGATGCCGGCGGACTACGCGGGCGGCGACCCCAAGCTGTACGAGAAGGCGATCGGCGACTCGATCAGCATGTTCAACAGCGACGGCGCCATGAAGCAGGAGGGGGCGGAGAACGTGCTGAAGGTGCTGGCGCAGTTCTCGCCGGAGGTCGGTGAGAAGAAGGACGAGATCGACCTGTCGAAGACCTACACGACCGAGTTCGCGGTGAAGGCGAAGCAGTCCTGAGCGAACCCCGCTGAGACGCGGGCCGGGCCTTGCGCGGGGGCCCGGCCCGTCAGCGTTTCCGGGGGAACCCCTGGCGCGGGCGGTCCATCGTGGACTACGGGCGGTCCATCGCGGGCTAGAAGTCGAAGCCGGCGGCGTCCTCGTCGCGGCCGGAGTCCCAGCGGCGCGGCGCCCACGCCGGCATCAGCAGCGCGAACCCCATCATCGCGTACACCCCTGAGCCGAGCAGCATCCGCAGCCCGGAGTCCAGGTCACCGGCCGGCGGCACCTGGCCGGGCAGGTCGAGGGCGCGGCCGGGATCGGCCAGGAACCAGGCGGACAGGCCGAGCAGCGCGAACGCGGGCACGAGCGAGACCAGCGGCGAGGCCCACCGCGCGACGATGATCACGCCCATCACCAGGCCGACGGCGGCGAGCAGCGCGAACGCGCCGTAGATGCGGGTGCGGTCGGTGATCGCCTGCCCGGTGCCGTCGAAGGACTGGCCGGCCTGGACGTATCCCCAGGCGGAACCGTAGACCAGCGCGGGCGTCAGCAGGACGCCGAGAACGAAGCCGAACGCATGACGCACCGCGCACCACATCCATTCGAACGCGCCGCCACCGGGCGCGCATGATTCCGGTGGCCGATTCCGGTGGCGCCCCAATGACAGCACGCGAACCGGCTGCATCGCAGTGATTCCGCACCAATGACCGTCTTCGGCGCATCGGGCCGCGTCCGGGGGCGATGGTATGTGAACCTCGGAGAGGGGCGCGGCGTCGCACTTACACAAGATCGTTAAGGGACTTCGTGCCCGGCCGCTCCCGGTCCCCCCGCCGGCAGGCGTATCGGCCTTGGGCACGCGCATGCGCAAAAGGGGATCGGATGGTTCAGCTGCTGAACCGCGGCACCGTCGCGGGCGGCTCCGGGCAGGCGGGCGGGACCCGGGCGACACGGCTGGTGGACGGCGTCACCGACGGCGCCGTGCTGGGGTTCGCGGCCTGGACCCTGCTCTATCACCTCGGATTGCTCGTCCATCCGCCCACATGGTCCCTGCTGGTGCTGTGGCTGCTCTGCGGCTGCGCGCTCGGCGCACTGTATGCGTTCCGGCGCGGGTGGTGGGCCCGCCCGCTGCGCCCGGACCGCCCGCGATCGGCGGCGAAGGCTCCCCCGCGCACCCTGGCGGTGGTGGCGGTGGTGGCGGGCGTCGCGGCCGGGACGTGCGCGGGCCTGCACGAATCCGGCGTCCCGTGGTGGTGCGCGTGGGCGCCGGGGCTCATGAGCATCGCCGCGTCCGCCGCCTGGCTCCTCCGCCGGCCGGAGGCGCACGCCGGGACCCCGGACGGCGGCCCCGGCGCCCCCGCGCCCGCCGCCGGCCGGGACGAGACGCGCTGGGGAACGCCGCTGGCGCTGCTGACCGGCGCGGGATTCGCCGTCGCCTCGCTGTTCATCGTGAACCCCGACGGGGACGACGCCTACTTCGTGTCGCGCTCGGTGGCCACCGCGGCGACCGGCGAGATCCCGTTGAAGGACGTCATCTTCACCCCGGGGACGTCCGGCCCGATCGCGGGTGAGCCGCCGGTGTCCTCCATCGAGGTCCTCGCCGGGGCCGTCGCCCGGGTACTCGGAATCCCCGCGGCGTCCTTCGTGTGGTACCTGCTGCTGCCGCTGGTCACCTTCCTGGCGATCTGGGCGCTGTGGCGGCTGGTCCGGGCGTGGGCACCGCG
This sequence comes from Actinomadura formosensis NBRC 14204, assembly GCF_001552155.1. Taxonomy (GTDB): domain Bacteria; phylum Actinomycetota; class Actinomycetes; order Streptosporangiales; family Streptosporangiaceae; genus Spirillospora; species Spirillospora formosensis. Next base: position 22,630 of record NZ_BCQQ01000108.1, read on the forward strand.
CCGCGCCGCCCTCTGCTTCGCCGTCGGGGCCGCCTACCTGCTGTGGACGGGGGCGAGCGCGGCGTCGCTCGGGTCCTTCCATCTGCTGCGCATGTGGCAGGGCAAGGCCGTGCTGGCATCGGTGCTGGTGCCGCTGCTGTTCGTCTACCTGACCCGGTGGGCCGAGCGGCGGACCCGCGCGGACCTCGCGCTGCTCGCCGCCGCCGGGGTGGCCGCGGCCGGGCTCACCTCGTCCGCCGCGTTCGTGGTGCCGCTGGTGGCCGGCGCGGCGGCCGTCGCGCTGGCCGCCGCCGGGCGTGTCCGGGCCGCCGCCGGGACGTGCGCGGCGATGGCCTACCCGATCGCGTCCGGTCTCGTGGTCATGCTGCTCCACGAGGACACGAGCGTGGTCGGGACGGTCCACGACGCGCCTGGAAGCTGGCGGTGGGTGCTGCTCCAGGCGACGCTCGGCGTGATCGCCGGATGCGCGCTGTGGCTCGCGCCCTGGACGGCCCGCCGGGGCGTCCCCGCGCTGATCGTCACCGGCGTCGCGGCGACCCTGACCCTGCTGATCCTGCCCGGCGTGCTGACGGCGGCCGCGCACGCGTCGGGCGCGGGCCAGGTGCTCTGGCGGACGATGTGGCTGGTTCCGGCGCCGGCCCTGATCGGGCTGGCGGCGGCGATCCGGATTCCGCTGGGGGCACGGCGCGGTCCGGTGCCCGCCGCCCTGGCCGCCGTCCCGGCCGCGGCCCTGGTCACGGCGTTCGTGGCGGGCGGGGTCCCGGTGTGGTCGAAAGCGGCCGGGTCGACCGTCGCCTCCCGTCCGTCGTGGAAGGTGTCGGCGGTGGCCGTCGGGACGAGCCGGGACGTGCTGGACCTCGCCGGCCCGGGCTCGTTGGTGCTGATGCCGACCGGCTACATGCGGGCCGTGCCGCTGCTGACCACGCGGACGCAGGCGGTGAACCCCAACGGCCACTACCTGAAGTTGCTGCCCCTCCCGGCCCAGATGATCCGCGACCGGCAGGTGCTCTCCGAGGCCGTCCGCACGCCCCACGGCGAGAAGCCGGACGCGGGCGCGGTGAAGGCCGCCCTGCAGCGCACCGGGGTGGACGTGGCGTGCGCGTGGCGCCGCGACAGGCACGGGGTGGTCCTGCTCAAAGGCGCCGGATACGGCGGTGACCGCCGGGTCGGGCGGCTGCTTTGCCTCGTCCCTCCGAGCGGCTGACCTCCGCACCGGCGCCGGATCGACGGGTGCCCGTTTCATGGTGGTTCGTTTTGAACGCTTTTGACCGGGCATCGCCGTCTCACCGATCCGACGCACGTTGGAGGAAACCATGTCGACCGCGATATGGGTCGTCATCGCCGTCATCGTCATCGCCGTCATCGTCGCGGCCGTGTTCCTGGCCCGGTCCAGGGCCCGGACGCAGCGGCTCAGGCGGCGGTTCGGCCCCGAGTACGACCGGGCCGTGCAACAGGAGGGCGGACGCGCGGCCGCTGAACGGGAGCTGCGCTCCCGCGAGGAGCGCCACGAGGAGCTGAAGCTGCGGGACCTCGACCCGCGGCGGCGCGAGCAGTACCACGAGCAGTGGGTCCGCGTCCAGGAGCGTTTCGTCGACGCCCCGGAGGCGGCGGTCGAGCAGGCCGACGGCCTCGTCACGGTGGTGATGGGCGAGCGCGGCTACCCGACGCACGGGTTCGAGGACAAGGTCGCCCACCTGTCGGTGGAGCACGGCCGCACGATGGACCACTACCGGCGCGCCCACGCGATCAGCGGCAAGGCCGCGTCGAAGCAGGCGTCCACCGAGGACCTGCGGCAGGCCATGGTGCACTATCGCGCCCTGTTCGAGGAACTGCTGAGCGCGCCCGGCACGGAGCGGACCGGCCGGCACGCCGGCGAGCCCGCCGCCGCGCCCGGCGCCGGCGAGGCCC
>NZ_BCQQ01000109.1 GCF_001552155.1 Actinomadura formosensis NBRC 14204
CCGGGCGCGGCCGGCGGGGCACTTGCGCGGTCAGGCCCGCGCCGGGGTCCGGCCGCGGGCCAGGAACAGGGCGCACGCGGCGCCGGCCAGGGTCGCGGCGGCGAGCGCCCAGCCGGTGCCGTACTCGGCGTGCCGGGTCGAGCCGCCGGACTCGGCGGCGGTCAGGAACAGCGTGCCGATGGTCGCGATGCCGATCACCTGTGCGAGCTGCATCAGCGTGAGCAGCAGGCCGCTGGCGTCGGCGGCGTCCCCGAGGGGGACGTGCCGCAGCGCGACCGTCATGATGATCGGCATCACGCCGAGGCCGGCCCCGATGACCACGGTGAGCGCCTCGTAGGCCGGGCCGCCGCCGGCGAGCGGGCCGATGCACAGGTAGCCGGCCGCCGCGAGCGCGAAACCCGCCGGGATCACCCAGCGTTGCCAGCGGTCGGGCAGCCGCTGCCAGTTCAGCCCGACCAGCGCGAACGCCATCACGCACGGCACGAACGCGAGGCCCGACCGCAGCGGCGACATCCCCAGATCGCCCTGCAGGTGCAGGGTGGTGGTGAACAGGAACGCGCCCCAGCTGCACGGCCCGAACACGATCGCCACGCAGGCCGGGACGAGCAGCGGCGCGCGCAGTACCCGCGCCGAGATCAGCGGGCGCCCGCCGGCGGCGCCGGCGCGGCGCTCCACGGCGACGAAGGCCGCCATGAACACCGCGCTCGCGGCCAGCGCCCCCCAGCCCCACAGCGGCCACCCCAGCTCGTGGCCCATGATCAGCGGGACGACGAACAGCAGCACCGCCGGCGCCAGCGTCAGCACGCCCCGCGCGTCCAGCCGGCCGCGGAGGTTCCCCGCGCCGGACGCGACCTTGTCCCGGGGCAGCACGCGCGGGCCGGCGAGCAGCAGGGCCACGCCGATCGGCACGTTGACGAGGAAGACCGTCCGCCAACCGGTGCCGAACAGGTCCGCGCTGACCAGCAGGCCCCCGGCCGCCTGCCCGACGACGACGCCGCCCGCGACCACGGCGGAGTAGAGGCCGAGCGCCCGCGCCCGGGCCTCACCGGTGAAGTCCCGCTGGATCATCGACATCACCTGCGGCGTCAGCAGCGCCGCCGCCGTGCCCTGCAGGAACCGGAACAGCACCAGCGTGCCGGTGGACGGCGCCAGCCCGCACGCCAGCGATGTCACCACGAAGCCGGCGAGGCCGAGATGGAACATGCGGCGGTGGCCGGAGAGGGCGCCGAGCCGCGCGCCGGTAATGAGGAGAACGGCGTAGGAGATGATGTAGCCGGCCACGACGAGCTGCAGCCCCGCCCCCGAGGCGTGCAGGTCCGCGCGCATCGTCGGCAGCGCGACGTTGACGATGCTCACGTCGAGGATGGCCATGAACTGGCCGAGCAGGATGACGGCGAGCGCGAGGCCGCCGGACCCGTTCCGCGACCCCCGTTCGGGAACAGTCCCACGCAGATCGGTTGTCTGTGTCATGGGGTCAAGCGTGCAGCGACACCGGTACCCGTAACGAGAGCCTGCTGATACTGGTACTGACAGCACCTGGAACACATCGCCGACCGGAGGCAGGCTGGGGACGTGACGACGACCAGTGCGGAGAACACCACCACCGGCGGGCCGCTCGCGCGCCCGCGGACCGGGCCGCGCCGCCGCACCGAACTGGCGGCGTTCCTGCGCAGCAGGCGCGAGCGGATCACGCCCGAGGACGTGGGGATGGCGCCCGGGCCGCGGCGCCGCACGCCCGGCCTGCGCCGCGAGGAGGTCGCGCAGCTCGCCGGGGTCGGTGTCACCTGGTACACGTGGCTGGAGCAGGGGCGCCCGATCAACGCGAGCACGCAGGTGCTGGACGCGGTGGCCCGCACGCTCAGGCTGGACGGCGCCGAACGCCAGCACCTGTACCGGCTCGCCGACGTCCCCGACGGCACGGCCGGCGAGGAGGCCGGAAGCCTGCCCGAGGACGTCCGGGCGGTCCTGGACGCGCTCGTGCCGATGCCCGCCTCGGTGGTCAACGGCCGCTCCGACATCCTCGCCTGGAACGCCGCCTTCGCGGCGATCTTCCCGCACGTCATGACCGCGCGCCCGTGCGAGCGGAACTCGATGTGGATGGCGTTCACGCTGCCGCCGTGCTGCAACCCGATCGCGAACCTCGCGGAGACGGGGCCCCTGCTCGTCGCGACGTTCCGGCACCGCTACAGCCGCCACCTGGACGAGCCGGGCTGGAAGGAGATCGTCCAGCGGCTGCAGGCGGTCAGCCCGGAGTTCGCGCGGCTGTGGGCGTCGCACGACGTCGCGCTGCCGCAGTCGGGCACCAAGGTGTTCCGGCACCATGCCGCCGGGGAGATCCGGACCCGGACCATGAGCTTCGACATCTCCGCCTCGCCGGGCGCGCGGCTCATCACCTGCACCCCCACCGACGAGGAGAGCCGCGAGCGGGTCGCCTGGCTGCTCGCCCATCCGGAGGCCGCCGCCACCGACCACCGCCACTGACGGCCGAGCCCCCCGGGGCGCTCAGGAGCGGGCGCGCCTGGCGATGACGACCAGGTCGATCGCGGCGATGACGGCGACGGCCGCGCAGATGGCCGCCGCCGCCAAGGCCCCGTCGCCCCGCACGCCGACCGCGAACACGATCGCGGCGGCCGCCGCCGCGACCAGCGCGATCCCGGACAGGATCGCCCGCAGCCGCAGCGGGCTGCGGGCGTTCAGCGGCTCGCTGCCGCGCGGCTGCTCGTGCGGGTAGGGCCCGTGCGAGCCCGGCCCGTGCCACCCGGGCCCGTACGGCTCGGAACCGCGCCGCCCGGTGTCCCGCCTGTCAGGCCGGTGCCCGTCGGGCTCGTGCCGGTCGGGTCCGCGCCCGTCGGGTCCGCGCCGGTCGGGGGTGCCCATCACGTCACCTCGCGCGCCGGTGACCGTGCCGGCGGCATCGGCGTGTGCTCGCCGGACGCGGCGTTCCGCGGCGTCATCTCGTCCATGTGCTGCTCGTGCCCGGCCGTGCCGCGTCGATGCGCGGATGATCAGTCCGTGCTGGAGTCCGCCCAGATGTTGATGCCCGCCTCCACGGCGTCCCGGTCGATCGCGGCCAGCTCGTCCGCGGTGAAGCCGAGCCGGTCGAGGGCCGCGATGTTCTCCTCCAGCTGCGCGACGCTGCTCGCGCCGATCAGCGCGGAGGTGACCCGGCGGTCCCGCAGCGACCAGGCCAGCGCGAGCTGGGCGAGCGACTGGCCCCGCTCCTTGGCGATCTCGTTGAGGGCCCGGACGTGCCGCAGGTTCTGCTCGGTGAGCAGGCTGGAGGAGAACGACGTGTCCCTGCCGGCCCGCGACCCTTCCGGAATCCCGCCGAGGTACTTGCCGGTGAGCATGCCCTGCGCGAGCGGCGAGAACGCGATGCAGCCGGCGCCCTCCCGGCCGAGCGTGTCGAGGAGCCCGTTTTCGATCCAGCGGTTGAGCATCGAGTAGGACGGCTGGTGGATCAGCAGCGGCGTCCCCATCTCCCGCAGGATCGCGGCCGCCTCCGCGGTGCGCTCCGGGGAGTACGACGAGATCCCCGCGTACAGGGCCTTCCCGGACCGGACGGCCCGGTCCAGCGCGCCCATCGTCTCCTCCAGCGGCGTCTCCGGGTCGAAACGGTGGCTGTAGAAGATGTCGACGTACTCGACGCCCATCCGGCGCAGCGACTGGTCGAGGCTGGCCAGCAGGTACTTCCGGGAGCCCCAGTTCCCGTACGGGCCGGCCCACATGTCATATCCGGCCTTGGTGGAGATGATGATCTCGTCCCGGTACGGCGCGAGGTCCTCCTGCAGGATCCGGCCGAAGTTGATCTCCGCGGACCCGTACGGCGGCCCGTAGTTGTTCGCCAGGTCGAAGTGCGTGACGCCGAGGTCGAACGCGCGCCGCAGGATGGCCCGCTGGACGTCCAGCGGACGGTCGTCCCCGAAGTTGTGCCACAGCCCCAGCGAGATCGCGGGGAGCAGCAGCCCGCTGCGCCCGCACCGCCGGTAGGGAATCCGCTCGTACCGTTCACTGTCCGCCGCATAAGTCATGTTCAGGAGTATTTCAGGACATGCTGGGGACCTCGCCGACCCGGCCGTCATGTCCGCGGGGCGTGAGCGAGGCCCGAAGATGGCAGGAGGACTCACGAGACAGGGACGAGGAGCTTCCGATGGTCGTGCTGCGCAGTTATGTGTCGGGTTCATGGCGTGCTCCGGAGGACGGGGGGGCGCCGCTGCATGACGCCGTCACGGGGGAGGAGATCGCCCGGATCTCCTCGGCGGGGATCGACCTGGGCGCCGCCCTGCGCTACGGGCGGGCGGTCGGCGGCCCGGTGCTGCGGGAACTGACGTTCCACCAGCGTGCGGCGCTGCTGAAGGCGCTCGCCTCCCACCTCAGAGAGCATCGCGAGGAGCTGTACGCGCTGTCGGCCCGGACGGGCGCGACGCTGAACGATGCGAAGTTCGACGTGGACGGCGGCATCGGGGTGCTGTTCGGCTATGCGGGCAAGGGGAAGCGGGAACTGCCGAACGACCGGGTGCTGATCGAGGGGGACGTCGAGCCGCTCGGCAAGGGCGGGACGTTCGTCGGGCAGCACCTGTGCACGCCGTCGCGCGGTGTCGCGGTGCAGATCAACGCGTTCAACTTCCCGGTGTGGGGCCCGCTGGAGAAGCTCGCGCCCGCGTTCCTCGCCGGGGTGCCGAGCCTGATCAAGCCGGCGAGCCAGACCGCGTACCTGACCGCGCGGCTGGTCGAGCTGATCGTCGAGTCCGGGATCCTGCCGGAGGGGACGGTGCAGATGGTGTGCGGGGAACCCCGCGACCTGCTCGACCACCTCACCGAGCAGGACATCGTCGGGTTCACCGGGTCGGCGTCCACGGCCCGGCTGCTGCGCATCCACCCGGTGGTCGCCGGCAACGCGGTGCGGTTCAACGCCGAGGCCGACTCGCTGAACTGCTCGATCCTCGGGCCGGACGCCGCGCCGGGCACGCGGGAGTTCGACCTCTACGTCAGCCAGCTCGTCACGGAGATGACCGTGAAGGCGGGCCAGAAATGCACCGCGATCCGGCGCGCGCTCGTCCCCGCGGCGCTCATCGACGACGTCGCCGAGGCCGTCCGCGGCCGGCTGGCGGAGGTCACGGTCGGGAACCCGTCCGACCCGGACGTCCGGATGGGCGCCCTCGCCACCCTCGACCAGCGTGCGGAGGTGCGGCGCTCCCTCAAGGCGCTCAGGGACGCCGGCCGTGTCGTCTTCGGCGACCCCGAGCACGTCGAGGTCATCGGCGCCGACGCCGAGCGCGGCGCCTTCATGTCCCCGATCCTGCTGCGCGCCGACGACGCGAACCGCGCCGAGCCGCACGAGGTCGAGGCGTTCGGGCCGGTCAGCACGCTGCTCCCGTACGAGGGCGCCGAGCAGGCCGTCGAGCTCGCCGTGCGCGGACGCGGCAGCCTCGCCGGGTCGGTCGTGACCGGCGACACCGGCTTCGCCCGGCACATCGTCCTCGGCACCGCGCCCTGGCACGGGCGCCTCCTCGTGCTGAACTCCGAGGACGCCGGGGAGTCGACCGGGCACGGGTCGCCGCTGCCGTCGCTCGTCCACGGAGGTCCCGGACGCGCCGGCGGCGGTGAGGAGATGGGCGGAATCCGCGGGGTCGTGCACCACATGCGCCGCACGGCCGTCCAGTCCGGGCCCGCGACGCTCACCTCGATCACCGGACGCTGGGTCCCCGGCACCGACCGCACCGTCACCCGCGAGCACCCGTTCCGCAAGTACCTGGAGGACCTGCGCGTCGGCGACACCGCCGTCGGCGGCCCCCGCACGGTCACCCTCGACGACATCGAGCACTTCGCGGGGTTCACCGGCGACACCTTCTACGCCCACATGGACGAGGAGTCGGCGAGGGCGAACCCGTTCTTCGGCGGCCGCGTCGCCCACGGCTACCTGGTCGTCTCGTTCGCGGCGGGGTTGTTCGTCGAGCCGTCCCCGGGGCCCGTCCTGGCGAACTACGGGCTGGAGAGGCTGCGGTTCCTCACGCCGGTCAAGCCGGGCGACGAGCTGACCGTCACCCTCACCGCCAAGCAGATCACGCCCCGTGAGGACGCGGACTACGGTGAGGTCCGCTGGGACACCGACGTCACGAACCAGGAGGGGGCCTCGGTCGCCAAGTACGACGTGCTGACGCTGGTGGCCAAACGGCCGAGGCACGACTGACCCTTTGCGAGAATCTCCCCATGGCCGATGTCCTGCTGCTTTCCGCGGCCGACGTGCGCGCGGTGTTCGACCTTCCGGCGGCGATCGCCTCGCAGCGCGCCGCGTTCGGCGCGCTCGGCCGCGGGGAGGCACGGCTCGCGCCCCGGGTGCTGCTGGACGGCCCGGACGGCGACGTCGCGTTCTGCTACGTCTCCCGGCTGCCCGGCACCGGTGCCGTCTCCAAGTTCGGCAGCGTCAATCCCGGCAACGCGGCGCGCGGGCTGCCGACCGTGGCCGCGCTCGTGACCGTCCAGGACCCGGTCGACGGGCGGCCCGTCGCGATCATCGAAGGCGAGGCCGTCACGACGCTGCGCACGTCGGCGGCGAGCGCGGTCGCCGCCGACCATCTGGCGGTGCCGGACGCGTCCCGGCTCGCGGTGATCGGGTGCGGCGTGCAGGGGCGCGCCCACGTCCGGGCGATGGCGGCGGTGCGTCCCATCGGCCGGGTGCGCCTGGTGTGCCGCCACCCGGACACGTGCACCGCCGCCGGGCTCTCGGACGAGCTGGGGATTCCGGTCGAGCACGCGGCGTCCGTCCGGCGGGCCGTCGAGGACGCGCAGCTCGTCGTCACCGCCACCACCAGCACCGAACCGGTCGTCCTCGGCGCGTGGCCGCCCCCCGGCTGCACGGTCCTGAGCGTCGGCTCCTTCGCCCCGGACCGGACGGAGGTGGACGGCGGCGTCCTCGCCCGCGCCGCCGCCGTCGTCGTGGACGACGTGCCGACGGCGCTCGATCATGCCGGGCCGGTCGTGGCCGCCGTCCGCGCCGGGCGCCTGAGCCCCGGCGACGTGCGCCCCCTCGGACCCATCGTCGCGGGCCTGGCCCCCGGCCGGGACGGCGCCGGCGACATCGTCTTCTACAACAGCGTCGGCGTCGGCGTGCAGGACACGGCGGCGGCCTCCGTCATCGTCGAACGCGCCCGCGCGGCCGGCGTCGGCCGGCACGTGGACCTGTGACGCGGATCAGCCGACCCACACCGCCTTGGTGTTGCAGAACGCGCGCAGGCCGTCCGCCGACAGCTCGCGCCCGTACCCGGACCGCTTCACCCCGCCGAACGGCAGCTCCGGATACGACGTGGTCTTCCCGTTGACGAAGACCTGGCCGGCGTCCAGTTCCCGGACGAACCGCTCCCGCTCGATGTCGTCCCGCGTCCAGGCGTTGGAGCCGAGGCCGAAGCCCGTCGCGTTCGCGAGCTCGACCGCCTCGCAGACCCCGCGGACGCGGAACAGCGACGCGACCGGCCCGAACACCTCCTCGTGGTACATCCGCATCTCGGGTGTCACCCCGCCGAGCACGGTCGGCGGGTAGAACCAGCCCGGCCCGTCCGGGCGCCGCCCGCCGCACAGCACCGTCGCGCCCTTCGCCACCGCGTCGGCGACCAGCTCCTCGACCTCGGCGCGTCCCCGCTCGCTGACCAGGGGGCCGACGTCGGTGGCGTCGTCCATCGGGTCCCCGACCCGCTGCGCGCGCATGTGCCCGACGAACAGCCGCTCGAACTCGTCGGCGCAGCCGATGTCGACGATGAACCGCTTCGCCGAGATGCAGCTCTGCCCGTTGTTGAGGCACCGCGACTCCGCCGCCGTCCGCGCCGCCGCCCCGATGTCGGCGGACGGCATCACCACGAACGGGTCGCTGCCGCCGAGCTCCAGCACGGTCGGCTTGATCTCGTCGCCGGCGATCGACGCGACGGACCGCCCGGCGGGCTCGCTGCCGGTCAGCGTCGCGGCCTTCACCCGCGGGTCGCGCAGCACCCGCTCGACCTCGGCCGAGCCGATCAGCAGCGTCTGGAACGCGCCTTCGGGGAACCCGGCGCGGCGGAACAGGTCCTCCAGGAACAGCGCCGTCTGCGGGACGTTCGAGGAGTGCTTCAGCAGCCCCACGTTGCCCGCCATCAGCCCCGGCGCCGCGAACCGGATCACCTGCCAGAGCGGGAAGTTCCACGGCATCACCGCCAGCACCGGGCCGAGCGGCTGATAGCGGACATAGGCGTTGGACGCCCCCACGTCGGCCGGGTCGGCGGGCCGCCGGTCGGCCAGGAACCCCGCCGCGTGCTCGGCGTAGAACCGGCAGGCCGTGGCGCACTTGCGCGCCTCCGCGACGGCGGCCTTCAGCGTCTTGCCCATCTCCGTCGTCAGCATCGCGCCGATCCGCTCGGCCTCCCGGTCGAGGATGCCGGCCGCCGCGTTCATCCACTCCGCCCTCCGCTCCACCCGCGTCGTCCGGTAGGAGGCGAACGTCTCGGCCGCCCGCGCGATGCGCCGGTCGATCTCCTCGCCGGTCAGCGCGTCGAAGGTCTTCTCGACCCGCCCCGTCGTGGGATTGGTCGTGGCGATCGGTGTCATGTCGGGATACTCCCTGGATATCCGGCCTGTTGCCCGGGAGGTTCCCGCGCGCCCCCGCAGGAAACGCCGCTCGGGGCCGGGCGGCCGCCTGCGCGGCGGGGGGACGGCCTGATACGGTCACGCGCGGTCGACCTATGATCGCCGGGGGACGGCGCCCGGGGGATTCGGCGCCTCCCGCGAGGAGATGAGAGAGGCATGGCAGATATCACCGAGTCGCCCGAATGGTCCGCGCTGGCCGAGCATCACGCGACGCTCGCCGGGCGGCATCTGCGCGAGCTGTTCGCGGACGATCCGGGCCGCGTCGACCGCATGACGGTGACCGCCGGGGACCTCCACCTGGACTACTCCAAGCACCGGGTCACGAGCGAGACGATGACGCTGCTCGTGGCGCTCGCCGAGCGGGCCGGGCTGCGCGCCCGGATCGAGGCGATGTTCACCGGGGAGCACATCAACGTCAGCGAGGACCGCGCCGTCCTGCACACCGCGCTGCGCCTCCCGCCCGGTGAGGCCCTGACCGTGGACGGGCAGGACGTCGCCGGCGACGTGCACGCCGTCCTCGACAAGATGGCCGATTTCGCCGCCCGCGTCCGCTCGGGGGAGTGGACGGGCTTCACCGGCAAGCGCATCACCACCGTCGTCAACATCGGCATCGGCGGCTCGGACCTCGGCCCCGCCATGGCCTACGAGGCACTCCAGGACTTCGCGGTTCTCCCCGGCGGAGCGGCTCCGGACGGCCGGCCCGGCGCGGGCGTCTCCTGCAGGTTCGTCTCCAACATCGATCCCGCCGACATCCTCGGCAAGCTCGCCGGGCTCGACCCCGAGCAGACCCTCTTCGTCATCAGCTCCAAGACGTTCGGGACGCTGGAGACCCTCACCAACGCCAAGGTCGCGCGGCGGTGGCTCACCGAGCGGCTCGGCGACGACAAGGCCGTCTCCCGGCACTTCGTCGCCGTCTCGACGAACGCCGAGCGGGTCGCCGGCTTCGGCATCGACCCCGCCAACATGTTCGGCTTCTGGGACTGGGTCGGCGGGCGGTACTCCTTCGACGGCGCCATCGGCCTGTCCCTGATGATCGCGATCGGCGGCGAGGCGTTCCGCGAGATGCTCGCCGGGTTCCGCGAAATCGACGAACACTTCCGCGGTGCGCCCTTCGAGGCGAACATGCCCGTGCTGATGGGGCTGCTCGGCGTCTGGTACACCGACTTCTTCGGCGCGCAGACCCGGGCCGTGCTGCCCTACAGCCAGCGGCTGTCGCGCTTCCCCGCCTACCTCCAGCAGCTCACGATGGAGTCCAACGGCAAGTCGGTGCGGGCCGACGGCGCGCCCGTCGTCGCGCAGACCGGCGAGATCTTCTGGGGCGAGCCCGGCACCAACGGCCAGCACGCCTTCTACCAGCTGCTGCACCAGGGCACCCGGCTCGTCCCGGCCGACTTCATCGGCTTCGCCGAGCCGTTCGAGGACCCGGCCGTGGACGGGGCGGCCGGCATGCACGACCTGCTGATCGCGAACATGCTCGCGCAGACCTCGGCGCTCGCGTTCGGCAAGACCGCCGAGGAGATCGCCGCCGAGGGCACGCCCGCCGCGCTCGTCCCGCACAAGGTCATGCCGGGCAACCGCCCGACCAGCACGATCCTCGTGCCGAAGCTCACCCCGAAGACCCTCGGCTCGCTCGTCGCGCTCTACGAGCACATCGTGTTCGTCGAGGGGACGATCTGGGGCATCGACTCCTTCGACCAGTGGGGCGTCGAACTCGGCAAGGTCATGGCGATGGACCTCGCGCCCGCGCTCACCTCGCCGGAGCCGCCGTCCGGGGCGCCCGACCCGTCCACGGCCGCACTCGTCCGCCGGTACCGGGAGCTGCGCGGCCGCCGGGTCTGACCCGCGCACGAGAAAGGGCCCGCCGGCCGCGCCGGCGGGCCCGCCCGCCGATCAGGCGCGGGCGCCCGGCAAGGGCCCCTCGGCCCAGCCCTGGGACTTCAGGATCGCGCGGAACTCCTCGTAGGAGATGAACCCGTCGAGGTTGCCGTCCGCCCGCTCGAACCTGTCCTGGGTCTCGGCACGCGTCCAGGCGAGCCCGAGCTCGTCGAGCACGAGCGTGAACTCCATCAGGTCGAGCTTCTGGTCGCCGCCGAGGTCCGCACGCGTGAACAGCGCAAGAAGGTCGTCCTCGGTCGGTCGTGTCGTCATCTCGCTCCTCGTTCCGTCTGAATGTAGCCACGCATCATGTCACAGGGAGCGAGCCGGACCCTATGCAAAACGCCGCAGGAAGACCCCCGTTCCCCGGCTATTCATCCCCGGTCAGTTCGGGGACGCGGTGCCGGTAGCGGGCCAGCAGCGCGGCGTTCCCCTCGTCGCCGCCGGGGACGTTCGCGCTCGTCCAGCGCGGCAGGTCCACGCCGCGCGCCGCCGCGAGGTCGTCGAGGTCGGCCAGTACCCGCGCCCACGCGTACGCGGCGAGGACGGTGGACACCGCCGCGGTGCGCGGCGCCGCCGGATGCAGCACGTCGCCGGGCGGGACGCGGGTGTCCAGCACGATCTCGGCGTGGTCGGCCAGCGTCGTCCGCGTCCGCGCCGCCGCGCCCTGCGACGCCCGCGCCGAGGTCACCGCGATGACCGGCACGCCCCGCGCCGCGCACTCCGCCGCGACCTCGACCGGATACGGGTTGCGGCCGCTGGTGGAGAACACCACCGCCACGTCGGGCGGGGCCGGCGCCGCCCGGCCGGCCACGGCGCGCCCCACCCCCGCCTCCCGCTCCATGCGGGTGCTGCGCACCGCGTCGTCGAGCGGGAGGCCGGACGGCGACGGCCCGGGAAGCCCCTACAACGTCGACGTCTACGACAACGACGGCGCCTATTTCGCCGCGATGGGCGGCCCGGCGTTCCGCGAGCAGCTCACCAAGATGAAGATGTTCCGCAAGTCGTTCACGTTCGGCAAGCGCGGCTGGCTCACCGCCGAGCTCGCCGCCCGTGACCACGACGGCGACGGCAGGCCGGACCGGCCGCCGGCGCTCACCTCCCGCGAGGGCGTCGCGCACCTGGAGGAGCCGAGCCATCAGGCGGGCGTCGTCTTCGGCGGGCGGCGGGGCGGCTCCTGGGACTACCCGGACGGCCGGATCAACGGTTACTCGCCCGCGGGCTGCAAGACCAACTTCCCGTGGGCCTCGGGCGGCGACTTCGCCAGGCCGGAGTGCGAGTGGGCGGACGTCCGCACCGACTCCAACGGCTTCTACTACATGTCGATCATGGACTACCGGCAGGTGGCGCCGCACAACAACGTCTTCGTCCACGGCCACCGGAAGGTCGCCATGGACGGCTACAACCGGTACAAGTACCGGGGCTCCGGCCTGCTGTACTGCAACCCGGCCACCGGCAAGTACGAACCGTACTCCGCCGGGACGGGCAACGGCGTCAACGCGATCTTCATGACCGACGACCGCCGGTATGCGGCGATGCCGGGCACCGAGTACCTGATGGAGAGCGAGTGCGGCCTCAAGAAGGGCGGCGCGATCGTCTCGACGGTCGACCTGCGGCCCGAACTGCTGCCGTCGGAGCCTTACACGTTCGCGGTCGAGCGGCGCGGCGGCGCGTACACGATGGAGATGTCCGGAGTGTTCGCGCACGCCGGCCGCGCCACCTTCCGGTACACCCGCGCGTTCGTGCAGGACGGTGAGCCGATCTGGCACTACAACCAGCGGCCGGAGGAGTACGACGGCCGGTTCAACGCCGACTGGAAGTGGGAGGGCCGCGGCGGGACGCTCATCGACCGCGACACCTGGCCCGCCGGATCCGGCTACCCGGACCGGTTCATGATCGGTGATCCGCACATGAACTTCTACGAGGGAAGTGCCCAGGTGGACGACATCCGCCTGTACGTTCCGAGGTAGCAACCGGATATCGAAGGCGCGGGCCCGGAGCCCATGGCGATGTGCCCGCGCCTTGCCTTGGGGGCTTCGTGACTCAGCAGACCGCGCCCGGCCGGGCGCCCCAGCCGTCCGTCGCCGACCCCTGCGCCGAGCGGGGGCCGGCGGGGGAGCGGCTGCGCGGGGATGGTGCGGGCCCGCCGCTCGATGTGTTCCTGTCCGGCCGGGTCTTCATGGACATGATCTTCACGGGGCTGCCCGGGCCGCCGCAGCCCGGCGCCGAGATCGCCGCCGGCGGGCTCGGCTCGGCGCCGGGCGGCGCGGCCAACATCGCGGTCGCGATGAGCCGGCTCGGCCTGCGGGTCGGCCTCGCGGCGCCGTTCGGCGACGACATGTTCGGCGCCTACCTGTGGCGGACGCTCGCCGAGCAGGAGGGCATCGACCTCGGGCCGTCGCGGCGGGTGCCGGGCTGGTCCACGCCGGTGACGGTGTCGATGGCCTACGACTCCGACCGCAGCATGGTGACGTTCGCGCAGCCCGACCCGTGCCCGCCGGGCGACCTCGGCGGGCCGCCGCCGGCCGCGCGGGCGTGCTTCGTGGACGTCGACCGCCCCGTGCCGCCGTGGGCGGCGGGGATGCGCGAGCGCGGCGCGCTGGTATTCGGCGACCTCGGCTGGGACCAGACCGGCGCCTGGCCGGCCGAGGTCCTCAACCGGCTCGCGCACGTGGACGTGTTCCTCCCGAACGCCGCCGAGGCGATGTCCTACACCCGCACGCGGACCCCGGCGGACGCCGCCGAGGCGCTCGCCGAGCGGGTGCCGCTGGTGGTGGTCAAGCGCGGCGGTGACGGCGCCATCGCGCTGGACGCGGCGACGGGGGAGCGGGCCGAGGTCGCCGCACTGCCCGTCGAGGCGGTCGACCCGACCGGCGCGGGCGATGTGTTCTCCGCCGGGTTCGTGTTCGCCACCCTCGCGGGACTGCCGCTCGCCGAGCGGCTCCGGTTCGCGAACCTGTGCGCCGGGCTGTCGGTGCGGCACCTCAGCGGCTCGCTCGGCTCGCCCTGCTGGGGGGACATCGCCGCGTTCGGCGAGTCCGGGGAGGTGCCCGAATCCGTCCTGGCGGAGTACGCGTTCGTGGTCCCGTTCATCCCGGACACCGCCGGTGACCCGGTCGTCCGCGCCGAGCCCACCCTGCGGGGAAAGCGCTGACCGTGGCTACGGCGCGGGGTACGGCTCCGGGACGGCGCGGTACTCCTGCGGGCTGACGCCGTGCTCGCGCTTGAACGCCGTGCTCAACGCGAACGCGGTGGCGTAGCCGACCCGGCGCGCCACCGCGTCCAGCGTCGCGTCGCTCTCGCGCAGCAGGTCGGCGGCCTGCGCGAGCCGGACGCCGGTCAGGTACGCCATGGGCGGCTCGCCGACCAGTTTCGTGAACCGCTGCGCGAGCGCCGCGCGGGACGCCCCGACCCGGGCCGCCAGCCCGGCGACGGTCCACGGGTGCGCCGGGTCGGCGTGCAGCAGCCGCAGCGCCGGGCCGACGACCGGGTCGCCGTGGGCGCGGTACCAGCCGGGCGCCTCGGCGTCCGGGCGGGCGAACCAGGCGCGCAGCGTCTGGATGAGCAGCAGGTCGAGCAGCCGGTCGAGGACGACCTCCTGGCCGGGCTCGTCCCGGCCGATCTCGTCGGCGAGGACGCCGGCGAGCGGCGACCGGAGGGCGTCGCCGGGCACGACCGCGATCGGCGGCAGCGCGGCCAGCAGCCGCCGGGTGACGGCGCCGCGCATCGGATAGGTGCCGATCAGCATGACCGCCGGCCCGTCCGGGGCGTTGCCCCAGGCCCGGACGCCGAGGGCCATCTCCCGCGACAGGCTCGTCCCGTCCGGGGCGGTGCAGACCTGCCCGGGGTGGACGACGACCCGCGGCTCGGTCGCCGGGTCGTCGCTGACCGTGTACGGGTCCGGCCCCCGGAAGATCACCATGTCGCCCGGGCGGGCGCGCCGCGGCTCCCCGTCGTCCGGGATGAGCCACGCGTCGTCCCCGACCATGGACATCAGGGTCAGCGGCGCCTCGTCCTGGATCCGGATCGACCAGGGCGGGGCGAGGGTGGAGCGGAGCAGGAACGCCCCCCGGGCGCGCGGACCGTCGAGGAGGTCGGCCAGAGCGTCCATGCGGCAAGCGTAGACGCTCGCGTATGCGGGCGAGCGCCTCGGCGATGTCCGCCGGGACCGCCCGCCGGTTGACTCGGGGACATGACGAACACCGTGATCGAGACGGAAACCGCCGCGACCGGCAGCTGGAACACCTGATCGGAAGAGCCTCCATGAAATTCTCCTTCGCCGCCGTGTCGGCGGTCCTGTCCATCGTCATGGCGGCCGGAATGGCCGGGACGTTCTTCGGCTTCTCGTCCGGCGTGATGCCGGGCCTGAACGCGGCGAAGCCGGGCTCGGCGATCGACGCCATGCAGGGCGTCAACCAGAAGATCCAGAATCCGGTCTTCATCGCCGCGTTCCTGCTGGTGCCGGTGCTGGCGATCGCGGCGGGAGCACTGCTGCTCTCCCTCGGCCGCAAGCCCGCGGCCGCCCTCTTCTTCGCCGCCGCCGCGGTGTACCTCGCCGGCGCGCTCCTCCCGAGCTTCGCGGTGAACATCCCGATGAACGAGAGCCTGGACCGCGTCGCGGTTCCGGGTGACCCGGCCGAGGCGGCACGGATCTGGTCGGACTACGCGGGCCGCTGGACGGCCTGGAACACCGTCCGCGCCCTCGCCTCCTGGGCGAGCCTCCTCGCGATGAGCCTCGGCCTCTACCTCTGGGGCGCCGACACCTGACCGGCCGCCGCCGCGGGGACGGGGCTTACGATCACGGGATGGGCGGTGTCTACGCAATCAGCGACCTGCACGTGGGCTTCCCGGAGAACCGCGCGTTCGTCGAGGGGCTGCGACCGGCCGCCGGCGGCGACTGGCTGATCGTCGCCGGCGACGTAGCCGAGCGGTTCTCCGACGTGGAGTGGGCGCTCCGCACGCTGCGCGAGCGGTTCGCGACCGTGATCTGGACGCCGGGCAACCACGAGCTGTGGACCGTGAAGGACGACCCGGTGCGGCTGCGCGGCGAGGCCCGCTACCGCGGGCTCGTCGACATGTGCCGCGCCGCGGGCGTCCTGACCCCGGAGGACCCGTATCCGGTGTGGGAGGGCGACGGCGGCCCCGTGACGATCGCGCCCCTGTTCGTCCTGTACGACTACACGTTCCGGCCCGAGGGGACGTCCACCAAGGAAGAGGCCCTGGCGGTCGCGCACGAGGCGGGCGTCGTGTGCACCGACGAGGTCTATCTTCACCCGGACCCGCACCCTTCACGGGACGCCTGGTGCGATGCCCGCGTCACCTACACCGAGGCGCGGCTGGCCGCCTTGGAGCCGGGGACGCGGACCGTGCTCGTCAACCACTGGCCGCTCGTCCGCGAGCCCACCCGCGTCCTGTGGTACCCGGAGTTCGCGCAGTGGTGCGGCACCGAGCGCACCGCCGACTGGCACGACCGGTTCGGGGCGGCGTCGGTCGTCTACGGGCACCTGCACATTCCCCGGACGATCTGGACCGGCGGCGTCCCGCACATCGAGGTGTCGGTCGGCTATCCCCGCGAATGGCGCAAACGGGGAGGGGCGCCGCGCGGGCCGCGCCGTGTCCTGCCCGTCCCGGAGACGGGCTGACCTACCGCCTGCCCGGCACCATTCCGGCGGCGGCGAGCGACAGCAGCCGGCCCGCGGCCTCCGGTTCCCGCTCGGTGACCGCCGCGATCGCGCCGGTCAGCCACAGGACGTCGGTGAACGCCGCGTCCGCGGGCGCGTCCCCGGACCGCTGCGCGCGGGCGAACAGCGCCTCGCCCGCCTCGCACATCGCCCGGCGGGACGGCTCGGGCCGCTCGTCGCGCAGCGACACCACCGCCGAGGCCGCCATGCCGCGGAACACCGTCACCTGTGAGATGAACGCCCGCAGCCACGTCATCAGCGCCTCGCCGGGGGCGGGGGAGAGCAGCAGGTCGCGGGCCGCCGCGGCGAGCTCGGCGTAGACGTCCGCGAGCAGCGCCTCCAGGAGGTGCTGGCGGGTCGGGAAGTGGCGGTAGAGCGTCCCGATGCCGACGCCGGCGAGCCGGGCGACGCCCTCCAGGGACGCATCGGCCCCGTCGCGCTGGAACGTCTCGCGGGCCGCGGCGAGCAGCCGCGCGCGATTGCGGCGCACGTCGGCGCGCACCGCACGGGCGGGGGCCTTCGGCGTGTCGTCGCTGGTCACGTGGGTCGTCGGTCCTTTCCCGGCGGGGCTGGGGTCTGCGGCGGTACGAGGAAATCCGCGGCTTTGGAACGGTCCCTCGATACTATCCGCGCCGACAGCCCCGGCCCGCGCCGGGATGCGCGGGTCCGCCGCGGACGCCACCGCGGCGGACCCGCGCGGCCGTCAGGAGCCGGACGGGGAAAGCGGCAGGTAGACCTGCCCGCCCGCGGCCTTGAACTCCTCGGCCTTCTCCCGCATCCCGGCGGTGAGGGCCTCGCCGGCGGCCAGCCCGCGCTCGTCGGCGTACCGCCGGACGTCCCGGGTGATCTTCATCGAGCAGAAGTGCGGGCCGCACATCGAGCAGAAGTGCGCGGTCTTCGCCGGCGCCGCCGGCAGCGTCGCGTCATGGAACGCGCGGGCCGTGTCCGGGTCGAGGGACAGGTTGAACTGGTCCTCCCACCGGAAGTCGAACCGCGCGTCCGACAGCGCGTCGTCCCACGCCTGCGCCCCCGGATGCCCCTTCGCCAGATCGGCGGCATGCGCGGCGATCTTGTAGGCGATCACGCCGGCCTTGACGTCGTCGCGGTCCGGCAGCCCGAGATGCTCCTTCGGCGTGACGTAGCAGAGCATCGCGGTCCCGTACCAGCCGATCATCGCGGCGCCGATCGCCGAGGTGATGTGGTCGTAGCCGGGCGCGATGTCGGTCGTCAGCGGCCCGAGCGTGTAGAACGGCGCCCCGTCGCACCACTCCTGCTGCAGGTCGACGTTCTCCTTGATCTTGTGCATCGGGACGTGGCCCGGCCCCTCGTTCATCACCTGGTTGCCGTACTCGGCCGCGATCTTCGTCAGCTCGCCCTGCGTGCGCAGCTCGGCGAACTGCGCCTCGTCGTTGGCGTCCGCGATCGAGCCGGGGCGCAGGCCGTCCCCGAGCGACCAGGTGATGTCGTAGGCGGCGAAGATCTCGCACAGCTCCCGGAAACGGGTGTAGAGAAAGTTCTCCTTGTGGTGCGCCAGGCACCACGCGGCCATGATCGACCCGCCCCGCGACACGATCCCGGTCTTGCGCCGCGCCGTCAGCGGCACGTACGGCAGCAGGACGCCGGCGTGCACGGTCATGTAGTCCACGCCCTGCTCGGCCTGCTCGATCACCGTGTCGCGGAAGACCTCGTAGGTCAGCTCCGCCGGATCACCGCCGACCTTCTCCACCGCCTGGTACAGCGGGACGGTCCCGACCGGCACCGGCGAGTTCCGCAGGATCCACTCCCGTGTCGTGTGGATGTCCCTGCCGGTCGACAGGTCCATGATCGTGTCGGCGCCCCACCGGGTCGCCCACGTCATCTTCTCGACCTCGTCCTCGATCGACGACGCCACCGCCGAGTTGCCGATGTTGGCGTTCACCTTGACGAGGAAGTTCCGGCCGATGACCATCGGCTCGATCTCCGGGTGGTTGACGTTCGCGGGCAGCACCGCCCGCCCCGCCGCCAGCTCGTCGCGGACGAACTCCGGCGGCACGCCCTCCCGCAGCGCGGCGAACTCCATCTCCGGCGTGATCTCCCCGCGCGCCGCGTAGGCGCGCTGTGTCACCGCGCCCCCGGTCGCCCGCCGGGGCCGGCGCGGCGGGAAATGCTCGCGGGCCCCCTGCGAGGTGCCGCCCTGCGCACCCCCCGCAGGAGCGGTCCGGGCGGGTGACGGCCGCCGCCCGTCGTCCTCGGGCCGCACGGCCCGCCCGTCGTACGGGGCCGTGTCGCCGCGCTCGGCGATCCACGCCTCCCGCAGCGCGGGCAGCCCCCTGCGGACGTCGGTGTCCTGCTCCGGATCGGTATACGGCCCCGACGTGTCGTACAGGACGACGACGTCCCCGTTGGTCAGCGGCACCTCCCGCATCGGAACCCGGATGTCCGGGCGCGAACCCTGAAGGTAGGTCTTGCGGGCGGCTGGAACCACACGTTCTGTCATGACGACTCGATCTCTCCCTACGCCGGCATTACCCGGTCAGGTTCATGCGGTCAGCGGCCGTCCCAGCCGCTATCTCAGCCCGGTTCGCCGGGCCCCCGCGATCTGTCGTGCCCGACGCTAACCCGGCACACCCCGGTTGCCGCAACCGCCGATCATGGGATAGAACGCGCCCGCGCGACGGCCTGAGAGGATCACCTCATGTCCGACCTTCACCAAGAGTTCACGCTGACCCCGGTGGGGTATGTCTCCTCGCCGCTGACCGACCGGGCGTCCGCGCCCAAGCAGGGAACGGAGGGCGCCCCCGAGGCGTGGCTGGTCTTCGAGCCGGACGTCCTCCCGGCGCTGGAGGGCCTGCGCGCGGGCGACCGGATCTTCGTGCTGACCTGGCTGCACCGGTCGGCCCGCGACGTCCTGCGCGTCCACCCGCGCGACGACGCGCGGGCTCCGCTGCGCGGCGTGTTCGCGACCCGGTCCCCGGACCGCCCGAACCCGATCGGCCTGCACCCGGTCGAGGTCCTGCAGGTCACCGGCCACCGCGTCCGCGTCCGCGACCTGGAGGCCCTGGACGGCACCCCCGTCCTGGACGTGAAGCCGATCCTCGCCCGCGAGCCGGGCACGTGACGCCGGGCGGCCGCGCCCGGGCCCGCGGGCGCCGTCAGCCCACCGCGGCAAGGTAGAGCAGACCCGCCAGGGTGGACGCCGAGCCGATCTCCCCGCGCGCCGCGAGCGCGGGGACCGATGCCAGCGGCACCCACTCGATCCGCTCGGCCTCCACGTCGGCCGGCTCGCCGACGCGCTCGGCGCCGTCCGCCCGGTAGATGTGATGGATGCCATCGTGAACACCCGGTGAGGGCCGTACGTCGAGCAGGTGCCGCAGCGTCCCGGCGCGGTATCCGGTCTCCTCGATCAGCTCCCGCGCGGCCGCCTCGGCGGGATCTTCGCCCGGTTCGACCCGCCCGCCGGGAATCTCCCAACCCCATTGGCCGGTGATGAACCGGTGCCGCCAGATCAGCAGGACCCGGCCGTCCCCGTCGACCGCCGCGACGCCCGCGGCGGGCCGCACCCGCAGGAGGTGGTGGTCGAACCGGCGTCCGTCCGGCAGTTCGACATCGGCCAGCCTCACGCTCATCCAGGGGCTGTCGTAGACCGACCTCTCCCCGTGCACCGTCCAACGCATGGACGGACGCTATCGGGGTCTTTCGAACCCTTACCGGTAGGGTCAGGATCTAGGGGGAGCTGGGGGAGGCGAACGCGTCGGTGAGCACAGTGCAGGAGGCCCCGCAGGACCGGATCTTCACGGTGCCCAACATGCTCAGCATGGCACGGCTCGTGGGTGTCCCGCTGTTCCTTTGGCTCATTCTGGTGGAGGCGGACTGGTGGGCGCTCGGCGTGCTGGTGTTCGCCGGCCTGTCCGACTGGCTGGACGGGAAGCTGGCGCGGGCGCTGAACCAGACCAGCAGGCTCGGCGTGGTGCTCGACCCGGCCGCCGACCGCCTCTACATCCTGGCCACGCTCGTCGGGCTCACCATCCGTGACGTCATCCCGCTGTGGCTGGTGCTGCTGCTGGTCGCCCGCGAGTTCGCGATCCTGCCGATAGCGCCGATCATCCGGAGGCTGGGGTACGCCGGCACGCTTCCCGTCCATTTCATCGGGAAGGCGGGCACCATGTGCCTGCTGTACGCCTTCCCGCTGCTGCTGCTGGGCGACCATGACGGCGGTGCGGCGACGGTGGCGAAGGTCATCGGATGGTCCTTCGCCATCTGGGGAACGGGCCTGTACTGGTGGGCGGCCGTCCTCTACTGGACGCAGACGCGGCAACTGGTGCTGGCCGGCCGCGGCTCGTCCCCGGCCCCCGAGCCGGTACCGGGGGCGGGGCCGGCACGAGAGCCGGACGGCCGGGGCGTCCCGCGCGCGGAACCGCCGGCCGGCGACCAGAAGGGAGCTGAGACCCCCCGATGAAGGCCGTCGTGATGGCGGGTGGCGAGGGGACGCGGCTGCGTCCGATGACCGCCAACCAGCCCAAGCCGCTGCTGCCGCTGGTCAACCGGCCGATCATGGAGCATGTGCTCCGGCTGCTGAAGAAGCACGGGTTCACCGAGACGGTCGTCACCGTCCAGTTCCTGGCCGCGCTGATCCGCAACTACTTCGGCGACGGCGAGGAACTCGGCATGTCGCTCAGCTACGCGACGGAGGAGATCCCGCTCGGTACGGCCGGCAGCGTCAAGAACGCCGAGGAGGCGCTGCGCGACGAGCGGTTCCTCGTCATCTCCGGGGACGCGCTCACCGACATCGACCTCACCGACATGGTGCGGTTCCACAAGGAGAACGACGCGCTCGTCACCATCGGGCTCAAGCGGGTCCCCAACCCGCTGGAGTTCGGCATCATCATCGTGGACGACGAGGGCCGCGTGCAGCGGTTCCTGGAGAAGCCCACCTGGGGCCAGGTCTTCTCCGACACCGTCAACACCGGCATCTACGTGATGGAACCGGAGGTCCTCGAACACGTCGCCGAGGGCGAGCCGGTCGACTGGTCCGGTGATGTGTTCCCCAAGCTGCTTTCCGAAGGCGCCCGCCTGTTCGGGTACGTGGCCGACTGCTACTGGGAGGACGTCGGCACCCACGAGAGCTACTTCAAGGCCCAGGCGGACATGCTGTCCGGTCAGGTCGGCATCGACCTGGGCGGGTTCGAGATGTCCCCGGGCGTGTGGGTCGCCGAAGGCGCCGAAGTGGACGCCGAGGCCGTCCTCAAGGGCCCCCTCTACATCGGCGACTACGCGAAGGTCGAGGCGGGCGTCGAACTGCGCGAGTTCACCGTCCTGGGCAGCAACGTCGTGGTGAAGGAAGGCGCTTTCCTGCACCGGGCCATCGTCCACGACAACGTGTTCGTCGCGCCGTCCACGAACCTGCGCGGCTGCGTCATCGGCAAGAACACCGACATCATGGCGGGCGCCCGCGTCGAGGAGGGCGCGGTCATCGGGGACGAGTGCGTCATCGAGGCGGAGGCGTACGTCTCCAGCGGGGTGAAGGTCTACCCGTTCAAGACGATCGAGGCCGGCGCGGTCGTCAACACCAGCGTCATCTGGGAGTCGCGCGGGCAGCGCAACCTGTTCGGGCCGCGCGGCGTGTCCGGGCTCGTCAACGTGGAGATCACGCCGGAGCTGGCGGTCCGGCTCGCCAGCGCCTACGCGACGACGCTGAAGAAGGGCTCGACGGTCGTCACCGGACGCGACGTCTCCCGCGCCGCCCGCACCCTCAAACGCGCGGTGAACAGCGCCCTGACCGCCAGCGCCATCAACGTCAACGACCTGGAGGCGACACCGCTGACCGTCACCCGGTTCGAGACCGGGCGGGAGGACGCCGCCGGCGGCATCTACATCCGCACCACGCTCGGCGACCCCCAGGGCGTCGACATCCTGTTCCTCGACCCGGGCGGCGCCGACCTGTCGCTGGCGGCGCAGCGCAAGCTGGAGCGCGTCTTCGGCCGCCAGGAGTACCGGCGCGCGTTCCCCGGCGAGATCGCCGAGCTGACCTACCCGCCGCGCGTCGTGGAGAGCTACACCCGCGACCTGCTGCGCCGCGTCGACATGCGGGGCGTCCGCGAGGCCGAGCTGAAGATCGTCCTGGACTGTGCGGGCGGCGTCGCCTCGCTCGTCCTGCCGAACCTGCTCGGCAAGGTCGGCGTGGAGGTCCTCACCCGCAACGCCGGGCTGGACGAGGCCAACCCGACCGAGACGCTCGCCGAGCGGATGCGCGACCTGGAGCGGCTCGGCGTCCTCGTCTCGTCGGCGCGGGCCGCGTTCGGCGTCCGGTTCGATCCGGTGGGGGAGCGGATCTCCCTGGTCGACGAGAACGGCGAGCTGGTCGGCGACGAGCGGGCCCTGCTGGTGATGCTCGACCTGGTCGCGGCGGAGCGGCGCGGCGGCAAGGTGGCGCTGCCGGTGACGACGACGCGGGTCGCCGAGCAGGTGTGCCGGTTCCACGGCGTGCAGGTCGAGTGGACCTCCACCTCCCAGGACGTCCTGACCAAGGCCGCCGCGCAGCCCAGCGTGATCTTCGCGGGGGACGGCCGGGGCGGCTTCCTGATGCCCGAGTTCAGCGGCACCGTGGACGGGATCGCGGCGTTCGTCCGGCTCGTCGGGCTCGTGGCGCGGACGCGGCTGACGCTGTCGCAGATCGACCGCCGCATCCCCGCGGCGCATCTGCTGCGCCGTTCCGTCCCGACGCCCTGGGCGGCCAAGGGCAGCGTCATGCGGCACGTCGTCGAGGCCGCCGGGGTGCGCACGATCGACACCACCGACGGCGTCCGCGTGGTCGAGGACGACGGACGCTGGACCCTCGTCCTGCCCGACCCGGCCGAGGCGGTCACGCACCTGTGGGCCGAGGGGCTGGACGCGGACGCCGCCCAGGCGCTGCTGGAGGAATGGGCCGCCGTCGTCGAGCGCGCGGGCACCTGAACGCCCGCGGCGCGGCGCCGGGTCAGTCGACGGGGAAGTCGTCGGGGCCGCCCGCGGCGATCTCGGCGAGGACGTCCAGCGCGTGCGCCAGGGTGTCCCGCGGCGGTGAGGCGAGGCCGATGCGGACCGCGCGGGGGGCGGCGCCCGTCCCGGCGACGAACGCGGCGGCGGGCGTGACGGCGATCCCGCGCCGCGCGGCCGCCGCCACGAACGTCTCCGCCCGCCACCGCGGCGGCAGGTCCCACCAGCAGAAGTAGGAGCACGGGCCGGACCGGACGGCGGCGCCCGCGAGACGTTCGGCGACGATCCGCCGCCGGGCGGCGGCGTCCGCGCGTTTGGCGCGCGTCACCGCCTCGACCGTGCCGTCGGCCATCCACCCGGTCGCCGCCTCCAGCGCGAAGCGCGAGGGGCCCCACGCGCCCGACCGCAGCGCGGCGGCCACCCGCCCGGCCAGCGGCGCGGGCGGGACGGCGAACCCGAGGGTCAGGCCGGGCGCGAGCCGCTTGGACAGGCTGTCGACCAGCACGGTGCGCCGCCCGGCCAGGGCCGCCAGCGGTTCCGGCCCGTCCGCGCGCAGGAACGCCCAGACGCGGTCCTCGATCGCGTGGAGGCCGAGCCGCTCCAGGGCGGCGGCGAGTTCCGCGCGGCGCCGCTCCGGCATCGTCGTCCCCAGCGGGTTGTGCAGCGTCGGCTGGACGTAGAGGGCGCCGAGCGGGGCGGCGCGGTGCGCGGCGGCGAGGGCGTCGGGGCGCAGCCCGTGCTCGTCGGCCGGGATCGGGACGAGCGTGACGCCGAGCCGCGCCGCGATGCCCTTGATCACCGGATAGGTCAGTGCCTCGACGGCGAGCCGGCCGCCCGGCGGGACGAGCGCGGCCACGGCGCCCGCGAGCGCCTGCCGGCCGTTGCCGGCGAACAGGATCCGGGACGGCTCGGGGGCCAGGCCGGGCGTGGCCAGCAGCGCCGCCGCGGCCTCGCGGGCGGCGGGGGTGCCCGCGAC
>NZ_BCQQ01000110.1 GCF_001552155.1 Actinomadura formosensis NBRC 14204
GTCGCCGGCGCGAGCGGGCCCGCGCTCGGCGCCGCGCTGCTGGCGCTCGGCGGCTGGCGCTGGATCTTCCTGATCAACCTGCCGCTCGGCGCGCTCGCCCTGGCCTGCGCGGCGGCCGGCGTCCCGGCCCGCCGCGCGCACGGGCACGGGATGCCCGATCTGCTCGGCACGGTGCTGCTCGCGGGCGGTATCGCCGCACTGGTGCTGGGCGTCGTGCAGGGCCCGGAGTGGGGCTGGACGGACGCCCGGACCGGCGCCGCGATCGCCGCCGGCGCCGCGCTGACGTGCCTCGGGGTGCGCCGGTCGCTGCGGCATCCCCGCCCGGCGGCCGACTTCACGCTGCTGCGGGCCGCGTCCACGGCGGCGGGCAACGCGGCGATGGCGCTGCTCAGCGTCACCCAGTTCGCGGTGGCGCTGTGTGTGGCGCTGTTCCTGACCGCGCGGTGGGACTACTCGGCGCTCGCCGCCGGGTTCGCGCTCACTCCCGGCCCGCTGACCTCGGCCGTCGTCTCCTGGCGGAGCGGGTCGCTGGTGCGCCGGGCGGGCGCGCGGACGGTCACGGTCGCCGGCGGCGCGCTCGGCGCCGCCGGCTGGTGCTGGCCCCTTGCGGCGGAGGCGCTCGGCGCCGGGCGGAGCTACCCGGTGGTGCTGCTGCCCGCGCTGGTGGCCGGGACGGCCGGGATGGCGGCCGCCGCCGTGGCGATCGAGACGATCGCGATGGAGGCCGTCCCGCCCGCCCGGTTCGGCAGCGGCAGCGCGCTGATCATGCTGGCCCGGTCCGCCGGCGCGGCGGCCGGCATCGGCGGCCTCGCGGCGGTGCTGCACGAGCCGACCGGGACGGCGTTCCACGTCGCCTGGGCGGGGCTCGCGGCGGGCCTGCTGGCGACGGCGCTCACCGGCGCCGCCGCGGTGAAAGGGGGGCGCCCGCGGCCCTGGAGGGTACCGCGGGCGCCGCTGCGCCGGCATCGGTGATCCGGCGCCCACTGCCGCGAATCAGTACGACCGAAATTGCTCGGTTGAAATGTGGATGACATCAACGGCATCGGCACGTGGCCATTGTTGTGATGCCTTCCTGTTGTTCGCGGAGTGCCGGTGATGGCTTACCACGGAGTCGTGCGCATTTTTCCTCCTCGGGGGTGAAGAATCGTCGAGGGTGCGGATGAAATCACCACGGCTTCGTGCGCATGCGATTCACCTCCTGGTCTCGCCGGGACGGGAACGGGCGCGGAACGTCACCACGGGGGCGTGCGCATACGGGTCACCTCCACTTCTCGGCTTGCACGGGTCCGGACATCCGGGCCCGGGGGAGCGGTGCGGCCGGATCGGGCACGGCGGGGGGCGCCCGGGGCGGCCGCGTCCGGGGGAGCCGAAGGGCGGGTCAGAGGGCGAGGAGGAGGAAGTGCTGGGGCAGGTGCACGGCCAGGCCGAGCCGCATCGCGGCACTGATCGTCGCGTCCCCGTCGCCGGCCGGGCGGCGCAGCGCGAGCGTCGACTCCTCCCCGTCCAGCAGGGTGATGCCCGCGCGGAAGTCGCCGAGCAGCACCCGGTCCCGCCCGATCATGCGGGTGCGGGTGACGCGCAGCCCGGCCGCATCCAGCGAGGGCAGTGCGCCGCCGCCCACGAGCCGCCAGTACAGGGCGGGGTGCATGACCAGCCCGTCGCATGAGCCGCCCATCTCCTCGACCTCGGCGCAGCCGCTCATCAGCGCGTCCATCACCCCGCCGGCCCGCGCGTCCCGCTGCGGCGCGGCGCGGCGGCGCAGGCCGTCCAGGCGCAGCAGGCCGGGGATCGCGCCGTCGCCGCTGCCGTGCAGCAGCACCTCGTTCTCCACGGTGCACAGGCGGACGGTCACGCGGTGGTCGACGAACCGGGCGAGCAGGGCGGGGTCGGCGCACAGGTCGGCGGGGACCGGGACGGCGACGGAGATCTCCGTCAGCTCGGCCTTGGCGACCGCCGGGCGGAACACCGCCTCGGGCGTCGCGTCGTAGCGGGTTCCGCGTTCGGCGTCGCGCCCGGTGTCCCGGTGCTCCCGCACGTAACGCAGGGTCCGGTCGGTGACGGTGCCGCCCTTGGCCTGCTCGCGGACGGTCGGCCGCGGCCGGGTCGAGGCGAGCGGGAACAGCGTGGTCAGCGGCGCCCGGAGCCGGACCGCCGCGTCGCCGCCGGCCGCCCGCGCGACCGCGATCGCCAGTTCCTCGCCCGGGCTGCGGACACGCAGCGCGGGGTCGTCGATGAGGTAGTCCAGCACGGAGAACTCCCCTCAGCCATGCTTTGCGCGGCCACCCGGATCTCGGGCCGGCCGACAAATGCACGATGCCGGTCCTGCACCGTGCCAACCCAGAGAGTAAGCACGGAGAAGGAGAAATGAAAAGGGCCTCCGTCGATCTTGTTTGAAAAAATTGGCCATGGTAGAACTTCGTAGCGTATTGCAAGGGAGGTGACATGCCGGAGACGGATAATGACACCGGGTGGGCCATGGGATTCGCCGATCCCGTGCTCGATCCCCTGCGCGGAACGGGCCCGCGCCCGGCCGTCCGCCCGGCCCCCGGCTGCCCCCTGCGCGTCCTGACCCGCGACGGGGAGCCGAAGGCCGGCGGCGCGCCGGGTGACGCGGGATGAGCACCGCGACGGCGGCCCGTTCCGGTGCCTCCGGCGACCTGGGCGGGCTGGGCCTGCTGGAGATCGCGCGGCCCCTGATCGGCGCGGCGCGGGACGGCCTGCGCGACCGGCTGCGCGCGCTGCCCGCGCTGCCGGACGGGCTCGCGGAGCCGCTCGTCCGCGAACCGCCGCTCGGCTGGCTCGCGATGGCCGTCCAGCCGGCGCTGACGCGCGAACTCGCCGCGGCGAGGCGGCGGGGACTGCCCGGGGCGACCCCTGAACAGCGTTACGCGTCCTTCCTGCGGAGCCTGCGCGAACCGGAGAACGCACGGCGGATCTGGGCGGAGTACCCCGTCCTCGCCCGGCAGGCCGCCGCCCTGCTGGACGGCTGGGCCGCCGCCCGCGCGGCCTTCGCCCGCGACCTCGCCGCCGACCTGCCCGCCCTCACCGAGACCTTCGGGGAGCTCGGGGCCGTCGCCGACGTCGTCTTCGGGTCCGCCGAGACGCACCGCGGCGGGCGGACGGTCGCGCTCGTCCGCTTCGAGCGCGGCACGGTCGTCTACAAGCCGCGGAGCCTGGCCATCGACCACTGCTTCGACCGGCTCCTCGGCTGGTTCAACGCGTCCGGCGGCGTGGCGCACCCGCTGCGGCGGCCCCGGGTGCTGGACCGCGGCGACCGGGGCTGGAGCGAGTACATCGAGCCCGCCCCCTGCGCGCGGGAGCGGCTCCCGGCGTTCTTCTGGCGGATGGGCGCGCTGCTCGCGCTGACCCACCCGGTGCACGGCTACGACCTGCACGCCGACAACGTGATCGCCGCGGGCGCCGACCCCGTGGTGATCGACCTGGAGGCGCTGTTCCACACCGAGGGGACGCAGCCGATGGCGCGCCGCGCGCGGCTCGGCGACCCGGCCGCCGAGCGGCTGGCCGCGTCCGTGCTGCGCACCGGCCTGCTGCCCGGCCCGCTCGTCATGCCCGACGCCGGCACCGAACGTCCCTTCGGTGTCGACATCAGCCCGCTCGGCATCTCCCCGGGCCGCCGCTCCCTCATCCCCACGCCGATCGTCGAGGAGCCGGGCACCGACCGGATGCGGGTCAGGCTCGGCTACCGGAGCGTTCCCGCGCCCGCCGGGCGGCTGCGCACGCCGGACGGCGGCACCGTCGACCCGCGCCCGTACCGGGACGCGCTCGCCGCCGGGTACGCCTTCGCCTACCGCCGCCTGGCCGCCGCCGGAACCGGCCTGCTCGCGCCGGGCGGGCCGCTGCACGGCTGCGCGGACGTCCCGGTCCGGCTGATCCAGCTGTCGACGTTCCTCTATGTCCGGCTCCTGCTGGAGGGCTGGCGGCCGGAGGCGGTGCGCGATCCCGCCGTCCACGAACGCGGGCTCGCCCGGCTCGACGCCGGCTGGCCCGGCGTCCCGCACCGCGAGACGCTCATCGGCGCGGAGAAGGCGGCGCTGCGGCGCGGCGAGGTACCGGTGTTCGAGATCCGCCCCGGGCACCGCGACGTGTGGCTGGAGGACGGGACACGCCTGCCCGGCGTCCTGCCGGCCGCGCCGCTGGAGGAGACCGCGGTGCGGCTCGCCGCGCTGGGCGAGAGCGACCTCGCCGCCCAGACGGAGATCATCGACGCGAGCCTGGCCGCGCTGGACACCCGGCCGCGCGCCGGGCACCGCGTCCCCGCCGCGCCCGGCGACGACCCCGTCCGGCACGCCCTGCAGATCGCCCGGCGGCTGGAGGAGACGGCCGTGCGGGACGGCGACCGGATCGGCTGGCTCACCGTCGAGGTCGTGGACGCCGCGTCCCGCCGCGTCGTGCCCGCCGGGCTCGACCTCTACGGCGGCCTGCCCGGCATCGGGCTGTTCCTGTCGTACCTGTCCGCCGTGACGGGCGAGCCGCGGGCCGGGAGGCTGGCGGAACGGGTCGCGGACGAGGTCGCCCGCCGGGTCCGCGCCGGCGCGGCGGGCCCCGGCCCCGTCCACCATCTCGCGCACGCCGCCGCCGTCCACGGCCGCGCCGACCTGGCCGAGACGGCACGCGACGCGCTGCTCGCCACCCCCGCGGCGCCCGGCCCGGACGTCCTGGACGGCGAGGCCGGCGTGCTCCTGTCCGCGCTCGCCCTGCACGCCGTGCTGCCCGACGGGCGGGTGAGGGAGGCGGCACGGGCCGCCGGTGAACGGCTCATGGCCATGGACCCGGCCGGCCCCGGCTTCGGATACGGCGCGCCCGGCGCGGCGGTCGCCCTGGCCCGCCTGCACGCCCTGCTCGGCGACCCGCGCCACGCGTCCCGCGCGCGGGCGCTCGCCGCCCCGGCCGCGGGCGCCGAGCCCGGCTGGTGCCAGGGCGCCGCCGGGACCGGCCTCGCCCTGCTGGAACTGCGCTCAGTGCTCGGCGACACCGTGTTCGCCGACACCGGCCTGGAGCGTTCCCTCGGCACCGCCGCCGCGACCGCCCGCGCGGCCGGCCCGCTCCCGGACGACTCGCTCTGCCACGGCACGTCCGGGCTGCTGGACCTGCTGACCGCCCTCGGCGAGCCCGCCGCCCGCCCGCCCGCCGGATGGCGCACCGCCCTGCCCGTCCCCGCCCCCGGCCTGCTCGCCGGCCTGTCCGGCATCGGCTTCGGGCTGCTGCGCCGCGCGTTCCCCGCCGACGTGCCCCCGGTGCTCACGCTGGCGCCCCCGCACCCCTGAGCCATGCTCCCGTTCCCCGTGGAGGAGACGACATGACCGTGGACGTTCAGCCCGGCCTGCTCGCCATCGACGGCGCCGCGCCGGTGCGCACCGACCCCTGGCCGACCTACGACAAGGGCGACGTCTTCATCGACGAGGACGACCTGCACGCCGCGCTCGACGCGATCCGGGACCGGCTCTACTTCCGCTACGACCACCGCCCCTACGCCGAGACGCAGACCGGCCGGTTCGAGCGGGACCTGTGCGCGTACTTCGGCGTCCCGCACGCGCTGTCGTGCGCCAGCGGCACCGCCGCGATCACCCTGGCGCTGCTCGCGCTCGACCTGCCGCCCGGCTCGCCCGTCGCCTGCCCCGCCTTCACCTTCGCCGCGACGCCCAGCGCGATCCTGCTCGCCGGGCACCGCCCCGTCCTCGTCGAATGCGACGACGATCTGCACCTGGACGTGGCCGACCTGCGCCGCCGCCTCACACCCGACGTCCGCGCGATCGTCGTCGTGCACATGCGCGGGTTCGCCTCCGACATGGACGCGATCTGCGCCCTCGCCCGCGAGCGCGGCGTCCCCGTCGTCGAGGACGCGGTGCCCGCGCTCGGCGCCCGGCTCAACGGCCGCCCGCTCGGCACGTTCGGCGACGCGGGCGCGTTCAGCACCCAGTCCGACAAGTCGCTCAACACCGGCGAGGGCGGATTCCTGCTCGCCCGCGACCCCGCCGTGCACGCCCGCGCGGTCGTCTACTCCGGCGCCTACGAGGGACGCATGGCGCGGCACTTCGACGGGCCGCCGCCCCCCGTCGACGACCTGGCGCTGCCGATCTACAGCCTGCGGATGGACGAGATCCGCGCCGCGCTCGCCCGGCCGATGCTGCGCCGGCTGCCCGACCGGCTCGCCGCCCACCGCCGCAACTACGACGACGTCGCCGGGCGGCTCGCCGGCGTGCCCGGCATCGCGCTGCGCCGCCCCGTCGCCGACCACGCCTACCTCGGCGAGGCGCTCGTCTTCCGGCTGCCCGGCGCCGGCGCCCGCGCCACCGCGTGGACCGCCGCCGCGCTGCGCGCCGAGGGCATCGGCGCCCGCGCCCTCGGCGACCCCGGCGACACCAACGTCCGCGCGTTCTGGAACTGGCGGTTCCTGTTCCCGGACGCGGACCGTGCCCGCGCCGAGTACCCCGTGACGGCCGCGCGGCTCGACGAGTCGATCGACATCCCGCTGTCGGCCAACCTCACCGAACGCGACCGGGACCACGTCGTCGAGGCCGTCCGGAAGGTCGTCGGCTCCGGCACCGGACGCGTCTGATGGTCCGCGTCCTGTACGTGACGGGCTGGTGCCGCAGCGGAACGACCCTGCTCGGCAACCTCCTCGGCGAGGTGCCCGGCGCCGTCCACACCGGCGAACTCCGCTACCTGTGGACGAACGGCGTCCTCGGCCGCGGCACCAACACGCTCTGCGGCTGCGGGCGGGAGCTCGCGTCGTGCCCGCTGTGGAAGGCCGTCATCGGGCGGCTCGCCGGTGACGATCCCGCCTGGCACGCCGAACGCGCCGCCGGGCGCCAGCGGGCCGCGCTGCGGACCCGGCACACCGGCCGCCGGCTCGCCGACGCCCGGCACGCCCGCCCTCCCGTGCCGGCCGTGCGCGACCTGGTCCGGCTGTACGAGGCGATCGCCGCCGAGACCGGCGCCGGGCTCGTCGTCGACACCGGCAAGTTCCCCGCCGAGGCCGCCGCGCTGTGCGGCGCGCCCGGCGTGGACGCCCGCGTCCTGCACGTCGTGCGCGACCCGCGCGCCACCGCCGAGTCGTGGCGGCGCGCGAAGGAGTACATCCCGGCGATGGGCCCCGCCCGCAGCACCGCCTACTGGACGGGGTTCAACCTGGCGTCCGAACGTGTCGCCCACGCGTTCCCCGGCCGCTGCCTGCGGCTCCGCTACGAGGACTTCACCGCGCGCCCCCGCGCCGAGCTGATGCGGGTGATGGCGCACGCGGGTCTCACCGGAGACCCGCCCGTCGGCGGCGACGGCACCGCCCGGCTCGGCGTCAACCACACCGTGACCGGCAACCCCGACCGGCTGCGGCAGGGCCGCGTCCGGATACGGGAGGACGACGCATGGGTGCGCGCCCAGCCCGCCTCCGCCCGCGTCGTCGCCACCGCGCTCGCCGCGCCGCTGCTGGCCCGCTACGGCTACCCGCTGCGTCCCGTCCCCGCCCGCGTCCCCGAGGGGGTCTGATGGATCTCGGCCTGTGCGGCCGGGTCGCGCTGGTCGCCGCCGCGACCAGCGGCCTCGGCCTGGCCACCGCCCGTGAACTCGCCGCCGCCGGCGCGGACGTCGCGTTCTGCGGGCGCGACGAGGCGAAGCTGGAGGCGGCCGCCGAGCAGATCGGCGCGGCGGGCCCGGGACGAGCCGTCCCCGCCCGGCTCGACGTCCGCGACCACGCCGCGGCGGCCGCCTGGGTGGAACGCACCGCCGCCGACCTCGGCGGGCCCCACGTCCTGGTGACGAACGCGGGCGGCCCGCCGCCCGGCCCCGGACTCGGGTTCGGCCTGGACGCCTACCGCGACGCGGTCGACCTGTGCGTGCTGTCGCACATCGCGCTCGTCCAGGCGGCGGTCCCGCACATGGTGGAGGCGGGCTGGGGCCGCGTGCTCATGATCGCCTCCGAGACGATGCGGCAGCCGACGCCCCGGCTCGCGCTGTCCAGCACCGTGCGGCCCGCGCTCGCCGGGTTCGCCAAGGCGCTCGTCCGCGAACTGGGCCCGGCCGGGGTCACCGTCAACGTCCTGGCACCCGGCTACCACCTCACCCCCGCCGTCGAGGCGCTCCTCGGCGCCGACCGCGACGCGGACCTGGCGGAGATCGCCGCCGGCGTCCCGCTCGGCCGCCTCGGCGCGCCCGGCGACTTCGGCGCCGCCGCCGCGTTCCTCGCCTCCGAGCGGGCCGGGTTCATCACCGGAACGACGCTGCTGGTCGACGGCGGCCTCAGCCAGGGCATCTGAGAACGGAGACGCAGTGGAGTTCGACGATGTGCTCGCGGCCCGGCGGATGGTCCGCCGCTACCGGGACGACCCCGTCCCCGCCGAGACCGTGGAGAAGATCGTCCGGGTGATCCGCAGGGCACCGAGCGCCGGGTTCAGCCAGGGCCACCGCCTGGTCGTGGTGACCCGCCGCGCGACCCGCGAGCGCATCGCCGAATGCGCCGAGGAGCACCTCTACCCGGACAGGTGGCTGTCGGTCGCGCCGGTGCTCATGGTCCTCGGCATCCGCGAGGACGACTACCACGACCGCTACACCCGGCCCGACAAGCTCATCGACGGCGAGGAGATCGACTGGCCCGCCCCCTACTGGTGGGTCGACTCCGGGGCGTTCCTCATGCTGCTCCAGCTCGCCGCGATCGACGCGGGCCTCGCGGCGGGGTTCGCGACCGTCCGCCGCACGGACGAGCTCAAGGCGCTGCTCGGCCTGCCGGACGACATCGCCGTGGTCGGCGTCATCACGATCGGCCACCCCCGCGAGGACGCCACACCGCCGTCCGACACCGCCCGCCTGCGCTCGATGCGCAAACCCCTCGACGCCCTCGTCCGCCACGAATCCTGGGAGCGGCCCGGCTAGGACCGGGCCGCCGGACCCCCGCGGCCGGGCCTCTCAGATGGTGGACGCCGTCACGGGCGGGTGCGCGGACTCAATAGGATCGTTCGCATGCTGCGCTGGTTGACCGCGGGGGAGTCCCACGGCCCGGCCCTGACCGCGATCGTGGAGGGGCTGCCGGCCGGTGTGCGCGTGACCTCGGCGGACATCGTCGAGGAACTGCGCCGCCGGCGGCTCGGGCACGGGCGGGGCGCCCGGATGAAGTTCGAGCAGGACGAGGTGACGATCCTCGGCGGGGTCCGGCACGGGGTGACGCTCGGCGGGCCGGTCGCGATCGAGGTCGGCAACACCGAGTGGCCCAAGTGGGAGACGGTCATGTCGGCCGACCCCGTGGACGCCGCCGTCCTTGCGGCCCAGGCGCGCAACGCGCCGCTGTCGCAGCCGAGGCCCGGGCACGCCGACCTCGTCGGCATGCAGAAGTACGGGTTCGACGACGCCCGCCCCGTGCTGGAGCGGGCGAGCGCCCGGGAGACCGCGGCGCGGGTCGCGCTCGGCACGGTCGCCAAGGCGTTCCTCAAGCAGGCCCTCGGCGTGGACGTCCTCAGCCACGTGCTCGCGCTCGGCGAGGTCGAGGCGCCGGGCGGCGTCCTGCCGGGGCCCGGCGACCTCGCGCGGGTGGACCAGAGCCCGGTGCGCTGCTTCGACGCGGAGGCGTCGGCCAGGATGGTCGCGCACATCGACGAGATGAAGAAGGCCGGCGACACCCTCGGCGGCGTCGTGGAGGTCCTCGCCTACGGCCTGCCGCCCGGCCTCGGCAGCCACGTCCACTGGGACCGGCGGCTCGACTCGCGGCTCGCCGGCGCCCTCATGGGCATCCAGGCGATCAAGGGGGTGGAGCTGGGCGACGGGTTCACCACCGCGCGGCGCCCCGGATCGCGGGCGCACGACGAGATCGACGGCACCCCGGAGGGCGTCCGCCGCCGCACCAACCGGGCCGGCGGCGTCGAGGGCGGCATGACGACCGGCGAGGCGCTGCGGGTCCGGGCCGCGATGAAGCCGATCTCGACCGTGCCGCGCCGCCTCGACACCATCGACGTGCGGACCGGCGAGCCCGCCAAGGCGATCAACCAGCGCAGCGACGTCACCGCCGTCCCCGCCGCCGGGGTGGTCGCCGAGGCGATGGTGGCGCTGGTCCTCGCGGACGCGGCGCTGGAGAAGTTCGGCGGCGACTCCGCCGAGGAGACCGCGCGCAACCTGCGGGGATACCTGTCCGCCCTGACGATCAAGTGAACGGGACCATGCGACCGAAGGCAGTCATCATCGGGCCGCCCGGCTCGGGCAAGACCACGATCGGCGGCGCGCTCGCCGAGCGCCTCGGCGTCCCGCTGCGCGACACCGACACCGATGTCGAGGCCGTGGCGGGCAAGCCGATCGGCGAGATCTTCATCGACGACGGCGAGGAGCGCTTCCGCGAACTGGAGCGCGCGGCCGTCGCGGCGGCCCTCGCCGAGCACGGGGGCGTCGTCGCGCTCGGCGGCGGCGCCGTCCTCGCCGCCGAGACGCAGGAACTGCTCGGCGGGCACACCGTCGTCTACCTGAAGGTCGGGCTGCCGGAGGCGATCAAGCGGGTCGGTCTCGCGACCGCGCGGCCGCTGCTCGTGCTGAACCCGCGCAGCCAGATGCGCAAGCTCCTGGAGGAGCGCCTGCCGGTCTACGAGCGGCTCGCCACGGTCAGCGTCGACACCGACGGCCGCGACCCCGCCGAGATCGTCGAAGAGATCGCGGCGGCGCTGGACGCCGCCCCCGCCGGCGAGCGCGGGGAGGAAGAGTGACACCCGCGCGGGTGCGCGTCGGCGGCCCCGACCCGTACGACGTCGTCATCGGGACGGGCGTCCTCGGCGAGCTGCCCGCCATGGTCGGTGGCGGCGCCCGCACCGTCGCCGTCGTGCACGCCGAGGGCCTGCCGGAGATCGCGCACCCCGTCCGCGGCGTGCTCGAACAGGCCGGACACACCGTCCACGCGCTGCCCGTCCCGGACGGCGAGGCGGCCAAGGAGGCCGGTGTCCTCGCCGGCCTGTGGTCGTCCTTCGCCCGGTCCGGCATGACCCGCACGGACGTGGTCGTCGGCGTCGGCGGCGGCGCCACCACCGACCTCGCCGGGTTCGCGGCGGCGTCGTGGCTGCGCGGGGTGCGGGCCGTGCTGGTCCCGACGACGCTGCTCGGCATGGTGGACGCGGCGGTCGGCGGCAAGACCGGCATCAACATCCCCGAGGGCAAGAACCTCGTCGGCGCGTTCCATCCGCCCGCCGGCGTCCTGTGCGACCTGGCCACGCTGATGACCATGCCGCGCGAGGACTACGTCAGCGGCCTCGCCGAGATCATCAAGGCCGGTTTCATCGCCGACCCCGCGATCCTGGACCTGGTCGAGGACGACCCGGAGGGCGCCGCGTCCCCGGACGGCCCGCACACCCGCGAGCTGGTGGAACGCGCCGTCCGGGTCAAGGCCGACGTCGTCTCCGCCGACCTCAGGGAGAGCGACCTCCGCGAGATCCTCAACTACGGGCACACCCTCGCCCACGCCATCGAGAAGGCCGAGGACTACCGGTTCCGGCACGGCCACGCCGTCGCGATCGGCATGGTCTACGCCGCCGAGCTGTCCCGTCTCGCCGGGCGCCTGCCCGCCGAGACCGTCCAGCGGCACCGCGACATCCTCGGCTCGGTCGGCCTGCCGGTCTCCTACGCCGCCGACTGGCCCGGCCTGCGCGCCACCATGACCATCGACAAGAAGTCACGCGGGAAGACGCTCCGCTTCGTCGTCCTGGACGGCATCGCGCGGCCGGGCCGCCTCGAAGGCCCGGACGAGGAGCTGCTCGCCGCCGCCTACCGGGAGATCGGCCGATGACCCGCGTGCTCGTCCTGAACGGCCCCAACCTCCGGCGCCTCGGGACCCGCGAACCCGACGTGTACGGGACGACCGGGTTCGACGACCTCGCCGCCCTGTGCCGCGACACCGGCCGCCGCCTCGACCTCAATGTCGAGGTCCGGCAGACCGACGACGAGGCCGAGCTGGTGCGCTGGGTGCACGAGGCCGCCGACGAACGCGTCCCGATGGTGCTGAACCCGGCCGCGTTCACCCACTACTCCTACTCCCTGCGCGACGCCCTCGCCCAGCGCACCGCCCCGCTCGTCGAGGTCCACATCAGCAACCCCGCGGCCCGCGAGGAGTTCCGCCACACCTCCGTCGTCGCGGGCGTCGCCACCGGCACCATCGCCGGCTTCGGGTCCATGTCCTACGTCCTGGCCCTCCAGGCGATCGCCGGGATGCTCGCCGAGGAGGAACGCGCGTAGCTCCGGCGCCGTCACCTCTCCCGGACGGCGGTCCGCGTCAGGTCCTTGAGCTCGGCCACCACGTCGTCCAGGGGGGCCACGTCGCGGTGGGCGCGGCAGAGGATGGTGGCGCCCTCGACGGCGGCGACGATGAGCCGGGCCAGGCGGGCGGCGCGGTCGTCGGGGACACCGGCGTTGCCGAGGCCGGTGGCGAGGGTGTCCTGCCAGCGGCCGAACACCGCGGCGGCGGCCGCGGCGAGCTGCGGGGCGTCGTCGTGGGACTCCACGGTGACCGCGACGACGGGGCAGCCCGCCCGGAACTCGCTCTTGATGAGGACCTGCCGCCACCAGCCGACGAAGGCGTCCACGGCGGACGCGGCGTCGCCGCCCTCGGTGGCGGCGAGGATGCCGGCGTTGAGGAAGTCGCCGGCGTAGCGGACGGCCTCCTCGGCGAGCTGCGCCTTGCCGTTCGGGAAGTGGTGGTAGATCGACCCGCGCGGGGCGCCGCTGTGCGCGATGACGTCGCGGAACCCGGTCCCGCTGTAGCCGCGCTCGCGGAAGAGGTAGGCGGCGCTGCGCACCATGCGTTCCCGGCTGTCGGTCCCCATGAGCCGATTATGACATTCATCATAGGGTGTTCGCGTTGCCCATGACGACCGTCATAGAGGAAGGTGCCCATGACGGGCGTCCTGCCGATACGATCTGGCTACTCGCGAGTAGGGCCCGGTCGGGCCCGGATGAAGGAGAACCTCGTGATCGACCTCCAGCGTGACGGAGACGTGTACGTCCTGCGGTTCGACGCCGGTGAGAACCGGTTCGGCCCCGACTTCCTCGGCGCGGTCGAGGGCGCGCTCGACACCGTGGCCAAGAACGACGGGCCCGGCGCCCTGGTCACCGTGGGCACCGGCAAGTTCTACTCCAACGGCCTCGATCTGGACTGGCTCGGCGCGAACCGGGACAAGTTCGAGGAGTACCTGCGGCGCGTCCACGGCCTGTTCGCGCGCGTCCTGGAGTTGCCGATGCCCACGGTCGCGGCGCTGAACGGGCACGCGTTCGCCGGCGGCGGCATGCTCGCCCTCTGCCACGACTTCGCCGTCATGCGGACGGACCGCGGCTACTTCTGCCTGCCCGAGGTCGATCTCGGGATGAGCTTCACGCCGGGGATGAACGCGCTGATCAAGGGACGGCTGTCGAAGGCCACCGCGCACGAGGCCATGCTGACCGGCCGCCGGTACACCGCCGAACAGGCGCGGGAGGCCGGGATCGTCCAGCGGATCGCCGCCGAGGAGGAGGTCCTGCCCGCGGCCGTCGAACTGGCGGCGTCGCTGGCGGGCAAGAACGGCGGGACCGTCGCGAAGATCCGCACCGACCTGTACCGGCCGACGCTGGACGCGCTGCGCGGTCCCGCCCTGCCCTGACCCGGGGGCGGCGGAATGGGTTACGGTCCACTGGAATCAGATTCGGTTTAGGGAGGGGATGCCGATGCGCATCGGGATGGCGCTCAGCTACTCGGGCGGTTTCAAGGAGACCGTCGCGGAACTGGCCGACTACGAGAAGGCCGGCCTCGACATCGTCTATGTCGCGGAGGCGTACAGCTTCGACGCGGTGAGCCAGATGGGCTACATCGCCGCCAAGACCGAGCGGGTGGAGATCGCCTCCGGCATCCTCAACATCTACTCGCGGACGCCGACCGCGCTGGCGCAGACCGCCGCCGGCCTCGACTACGTGTCGGACGGGCGGTTCACGCTCGGCATCGGCGCGTCCGGCCCGCAGGTCATCGAGGGCTTCCACGGCGTCCCCTACACCGCGCCGCTCGGCCGCACCCGCGAGGTCATCGAGATCTGCCGCAAGGTGTGGCGGCGCGAGCGGCTCCAGTACGACGGCAAGTACTACACGCTGCCGCTGCCGGAGGACCGGGGCACCGGCCTCGGCAAGGCGCTGAAGCTCATCAACCACCCGGTGCGCGCCGACATCCCGATCCTGGTCGCCGCGATCGGCCCGAAGAACGTCGAGCAGACCGCCGAGATCGCCAACGGCTGGGAGCCGATCTTCTACATGCCGGAGAAGGCCGCGGACGTGTGGGGTGCGTCCCTCGCCGCCGGCAAGGCGCGCCGAGACCCGGCCCTCGGCGAATTGGACGTGGTCGGCCAGGCCGCGCTCGCCATCGGCGACGACGTCCAGGACTACCTGGAGTTCGGACGCCCGATGGCGGCGCTCTACATCGGCGGCATGGGGGCCAAGGGCAAGAACTTCTACAACGACCTCGCCCGCCGGTACGGCTTCGAGAAGGAGGCCGAGGAGATCCAGGACCTGTACCTGGACGGCAAGAAGGACGAGGCCGCCGCGAAGGTGCCGCACGAACTGCTGGAGAAGATGTCGCTCATCGGCTCCGAGGGGCACGTCCGCGAGCGGCTCGCCGCGATGAGGGAGTCCGGGGTCACCACGCTGAACGTGTCCCCGATCGCCGGCGACCACAAGGGCCGGCTCGCCCTGATCGAGAAGGTCAAGGAGATGGCCGCCGACCTGTAGCCGCCCGGGCCGGCCGGCGCGGGCGGCCGGCCCGCTGTCAGAGGGCGGCGTCGACCTCCCTGGCGACGCGTTCGCCGGAGCGGACGGCGCCGTCCATGTACCCCGTCCAGTAGCCGGACGTCTCGGTGCCCGCCCAGTGGATCGGCCCGCACGGCGCGCGCAGCGCGGGGCCGAACGCGGTGAGGACGCCGGGCGGGGCGACCCCGACCGGCCCGCCGCCGCTCCATGTCTCGTTGTCCCAGCGCTGGAACGCCGTGATCTTCGGGAGGGCGGCCCTGTCGCCGAACAGCCTGGTGAACGAGTCGAGGCCCGCGGCCCGCACCCGGTCCGCGGACGCGCCGTCCAGCCCGCGGACGTTGGCCTGGTTCATGAAGCCCATCAGGATGCCGCGCGACCCGTCCGGCGGGCTGTTGTCGAATGTCGCGTCGATCGCGCCGCTGTCGGCGATCGCCTGCCCGGTCAGGCCGTCCGCCCGCCAGAACGGGGTGTCGTAGACGGCGACGAACTTGGCGATCGAGCCCATCGGGTAGCGCTGCATCAGCTGCGCCCGGCTCGCGGGCAGGGCCGGCGAGTAGTCGATCCTCCCGGCGACGGCCGGGGACATCGCGACCACGACCCGCTTCGCCGACACCGTGAGCCCGTCCGCGGTGACGGTGACGCCGCCGGACCCGGTCACGATGGACCGCACCGGCGCGTCGTAGCGGACGATGTCGCCCAGCTTCGCCGCCAGCCGGACCGGCACCTCCTGCGAGCCGCCGGCGAACCGGGACTCCTGCGCGCCGCCCCTGGTGCCGATCAGCCGGTCGATCGTCCCCGGGGTGCTCTCGTTGCCCGCCGAGGCCGCGTAGTTCAGCAGGTACAGCAGCGAGATCTCCTGCGAGCGCACCGACAGCGTCGCGGAGGCGAACGCGTCCATCAGGAACCGCGCGCCGCCGCTCAGCGCGTTGGACCGCGACCAGGTGTGGAACGTCTGGGCGTCCCACTCCTCGGCCTTCGCCGCCTTCCACGGCTCGCCGACCGGCACCTCCTTGATCATGTCGCCGAGCTTGAGCAGCGCGACCTCCAGGTCGAGGACGCCCCAGTCCGGCGGGACGGCGCCGAGGACGCCGTCGGTCGCGTACAGGGACCGCTTGCCGTCGCGGTAATAGACGTTCTTGCCCTCGTTGTAGGTGGCGAAGGTCGCGACGCCCATGTCCTTGGCGAGCGCGGCGATGCGGTCCTGCGTCGGGCCGATGAACTCGGCGCCGCCCTCGCTGGTGGTGCCGTCGCCGAGCGGCAGGCCGTACACGCGTCCGCCGGGCCGCTCCCGTGCCTCCAGGACGAGCACGGACCGGCCGGCGGCGACCAGGTCGCGGGCGGCGGTCAGGCCGGCCAGACCGGCCCCGACGATCACCACGTCGGTGCCGAGGGGCGCGGTGCGGGCGGCGGCGGACGGTGCCGCGGCGGCGGAGACGGCCGCTCCGGCGGCGGTGAGCGCGCCCGTGCCGAGCAGTCTGCGGCGGCTGACTCGGGTCAAGGGGATCCCTCCCGGGGGAAGTCCATGCGGGGACGGAAGAGTCACACGGTCGGTCACGGTAGGCCGACCCTCAGGTATAAGTCGAGGGTTCTTCATGTTTCGTGACCGCGTCGAGACGGCCGCCACCGCGCCCTGCCGGGCGATGATCTAGAGTCCTGGAGTATGGGGGAGACGCACTTCGCGCGGCGCCGCAGGCTGGCCGCGCTCGTCGCCGCCGGCGACGCCGACGCGCTGCTGGTCACGCGGCTCGTGAACGTCCGCTACCTGACCGGCCTCGACAGCTCGCGGGCCGCGCTGCTCATCCCGGCCGACGGCCCGGCCGTGCTCGCGACCGACGGCCGGTACGCGGGAACGGCCGCGGAGGTCTGCCCGGAACTGCCCCTCGTCGTCGATCGGAAGGTCGCGACGGCGCTGGTGGCGCGGGCCGCCGCGGGCGGCCACGGCCGGCTCGGCTTCGAGGCCCACGACCTCACCGTCGAACAGCACACGGCCCTCCTCGCGGACACGGAGGCCGAGCTGATGCCGCTCGGCCACCTCGTGGAGGACCTGCGCAGGGTCAAGGACGAGGAGGAGATCGCGCTGCTGCGCGAGGCGTGCGCGATCACCGACCGCGCCTTCGAGGCCGTCCTCCCCGAGATCCGCGCGGGCGTCACCGAGCGGGCCGTCGCGGTCGCGCTCGAACGGGCCATGGTGGACTTCGGCGCCGAGGGCACCGCGTTCGAGACGATCGTCGCGTCCGGCCCGAACGGCGCCGTCCCGCACCACCACCCCGGTGGACGCGAATTCCAGGCGGGCGACCTCGTCACCATGGACTTCGGCGCCCTGTACGGCGGCTACCACGCCGACATGACCCGCACCGTCGCGATCGGCGAGCCCGCCGGCTGGCAGCGCGACGTCTACGACCTCGTCCACCGGGCGCAGCGCGCCGCAGTCGACGCGGCCGTCCCCGGCGCGGACGTCAAGGACGTCGACGCCGCCGCCCGCGACATCATCACCGCCGCCGGGCACGGCGACGCGTTCACCCACGGGCTCGGGCACGGGGTCGGCCTGGAGATCCACGAAGCGCCGCTCATGGGGTACGACCAAACCGGTAAACTGGTGGATCGAGTTCCGATCACAGCGGAGCCCGGGGTCTACCTCACCGGCCGGGGCGGCGTCCGCATCGAGGACACGTTCGTGGTCCGCGCGGACGGCCCGGAGCTCCTCACCACGACGACCAAGGACCTGCTCGTCCTGTAGACGCGCGGGGCCCACGACTGGGAGAACAACGCAGTGGCGACGACGAACGACCTGAAGAACGGCATGACGCTGAACCTCGACGGCCAGCTGTGGACCGTCCTGGAGTTCCAGCACGTCAAGCCCGGCAAGGGCGGCGCGTTCGTCCGCACCAAGCTCAAGAACGTGCTGTCCGGGAAGGTCGTCGACAAGACCTTCAACGCCGGCACCAAGGTCGAGGTGGCGAGCGTCGACAAGCGGGAGATGCAGTACCTCTACCGCGAGGGCGAGGACTTCGTCTTCATGGACACCGAGACCTACGACCAGCCGCACATCCCGGAGGCCGTCGTCGGCGACGCGGCGAACTACCTGCTCCCCGAGCAGAACGCCGTGATCGCGTTCAACAACGAGACGCCGCTGTACGTCGAGCTGCCCGCGGCCGTCGTGCTGGAGATCACCGAGACCGAGCCGGGCCTGCAGGGCGACCGCTCCACCGGCGGCAGCAAGCCCGCCACCGTGGAGACCGGCGCGCAGATCCAGGTTCCGCTGTTCATCACCACCGGCGAGAAGGTCAAGGTCGACACCCGCTCCGGCGAGTACCTCGGCCGGGCCTGATGGCCGCTCGCACCAAGGCGCGCAAACTCGCCCTCGACATCCTCTTCGCGGCGGAGCTGCGGGAGGAGGAGCCGGCGGCGGTGCTCGCGGCGCGGGGCCGTC
The DNA here is from genome assembly GCF_001552155.1 of Actinomadura formosensis NBRC 14204. GTDB lineage: Bacteria > Actinomycetota > Actinomycetes > Streptosporangiales > Streptosporangiaceae > Spirillospora > Spirillospora formosensis. Next base: position 18,164 of record NZ_BCQQ01000110.1, read on the forward strand.
CCAACCAGGACGAGCTGGCCGAGTTCCCGCATGCCGTCCGGCTGATCGAGGGCGTCCAGGAGCACCGGGAACGCATCGACGAGCTGATCGCCACCTACGCGACCGGGTGGACGCTGGAGCGGATGCCCGCCGTCGACCGCAACATCCTGCGGATGGGCGCGTTCGAGCTGCTGTGGGTCGACGACGTCCCGGACGCCGTCGCGGTCAGTGAGGCGGTAGGGCTGGCGGCCGAACTGTCCACCGACGAGTCGCCGCGCTTCGTCAACGGCCTGCTGTCGCGCCTCCAGCAGCTGAAGCCCTCCCTCGTCCTGTAAATGCCGAGCGGCACCCGCCACTGCGGCCACCTCAGCCGGCGCAGTGACGACCTCAACGTCGGCGATCGCGTTCGAAGGCGGTGCCGAGCCCGCGGGAAGCCGATCGTGCAGCAGGCCGCCAGGGGAGCCGGAGCGGTGCGGCGATCGCACGCGGTTCCCGGCGCCGGAGGGCCGCCAAGGCCCTCCGGCGCCGGGAACTGCAATAAGCTCTTCGGGAATGAACGACGTTAGGGGAGTGGCCGTGACGGGCCGGCAGCAGAAGCGGGTGCGAGGCGGCGCCCGGGTGCGCAACGCGGTCCTGTGGGATGCCCTGCGCACCGTTCTCGCCCGCATCGCCCCCGAGGCCGGCCCGAGCGACGTCGTGGACGTCGGCGGCGGCACCGGCGGGTTCGCGGTCCCGCTCGCCGAGCTGGGGCACCGGGTCACCGTGGTCGACGCCAACCCCGACGCGCTCGCCGCGCTGGAGCGCCGCGCGGCCGAGTCCGGGGTGCGGGTCCGCGCGATGCAGGGCGACGCCGCCGACCTGCCCGACCTGCTCGGCCCGGACGCCGCCGACCTCGTGCTGTGCCACAGCGTGCTGGAGTACGTCGACGAGCCCGCCGCGGCGATGGCCGCGCTGACCGGCGCCGTCCGCCCGGGCGGCTCGGTCAGCGTGCTGGCCGCCGGGCAGATCGCCGCCGCGCTGCACCGCGCCGTGTCCGGGCACTTCGACGATGCCCGGCGGGTGCTGACCGACCCGTCCGGGCGGTGGGGCGAGGGCGACCGGATGCCCCGCCGCTTCACCCGGGAGACGCTGACCGCGCTCGCCCGGGGCGCGGGCCTGCGGGTCGCCGAGCTGCACGGCGTACGGATCTTCACCGACCTGGTGCCGAGCGGCCTGCTGGACGGCGACGCCGACTCCGCCGACGCGCTGATCGCGCTGGAGTCGGTCGCGGCCGTCCACCCCGTCCTGCGGGACCTGGCGGCCCAGCTGCACCTGGTGGCCGACAAGCCGGCCGGGTAGTACCCGTGAGCCGCAAGCAGCAGCTGCATCGGCCCGGTCCGCAGCCGGGGCCGCCCGCCGACGACACCGGCTGCGCCATCCTGCACGTGGACATGGACGCGTTCTTCGTCAGCGTCGAGCTGCTCGAACGTCCCGAGCTGCGCGGACGCCCCGTGATCGTGGGCGGCGCCGGGCCGCGCGGGGTGGTGTCCGCGGCCTCCTACGAGGCCCGCGCGTTCGGCGTGCACTCGGCGATGCCGATGACGCGGGCGCGGCGGCTGTGCCCGCGGGCGAGCGTGCTGCCGGTGAGCCACGGCAAGTACTCCCGCGTGTCCGCCGCGGTGTTCGAGCTCTTCCGATCGATCACGCCGCTGGTGGAGGGCCTGTCGCTGGACGAGGCGTTCCTCGACGTGGCGGGCGCCCGGCGGCGGCTCGGCCGGCCCGCCGAGATCGCGCGGATGGTCCGCGAGCAGGTGCGCGACCAGCAGGGCATCACCTGCTCGGTCGGCGTCGCGAGCACCAAGTTCATCGCCAAGCTCGCCTCGACCCGCTGTAAACCGGACGGGCTGCTCGTCGTGCCCGCCGACGGCGTCGTCGACTTCCTGCACCCGCTGCCCGTCGCGTCGCTGTGGGGTGTCGGAGAACGGACGGAGCAGACCCTCACCCGGCTCGGGCTGCGGACGGTCGGGCAGCTCGCCCAGGTGCCGCCGGCCACGCTGCAACGCGAGCTGGGCACCGCGTTGGGCGCGCACCTGCACGAGCTGGCCTGGGGCCGCGACCCGCGCGAGGTCGTCCCGCACACCCCGGACAAGAGCATCGGTGCGGAGGAGACGTTCGACACCGACGTCGCCGACCCGGAGGTCATCCGCCGTTCGCTGCTGCGGCTGGCGGACAGGACCGGCGCGCGGCTGCGTGAGAGCGGGAACGCCGGCCGGACGGTCGGCGTCAAACTGCGGATGGCCGACTTCAAGACGATCACCCGGGCGCGCACGCTGAGCGAGCCGACCGACCTCGCTCGTGTGATCTATGTCACAGCCTGCGAGTTGTACGAGGCGGCCGGGCTGGAACGGGTACCACTCCGTCTGGTCGGGGTACGGGTGGAGAACCTGGGCCCCGCCGGCGAGGCCCCCCGTCAGCTCGCCTTCGACGAGCCGGAACGCGGCTGGCGTGAGGCCGAGCGAGCCATGGACCAGGTCGCGCACCGGTTCGGCCACGGTGCGGTCCGCCCCGCCGCGCTCGTCCGGCGTGCGGCGGATGGTGACGGACGTGACGGCAGGGACGGAAGACAATGAAAGAAGGCGGTGAGGTGACCGGTACCGGGCCCTCGGTGGGCCGTTCGCTTCCGCACGCTCGACAGTGCTCGTATTCTGGGCATATCACCGTTGACGTTCGCGTCCCGCATCGGAGAACCGGTCGCGGAGCTGTCGTTGGGAGGTGCCGTGCCGCTCTCTGAGCACGAGCAGCGCATGCTCGAACAGATCGAATCGGCTCTGTACGCCGAGGATCCGAAGTTCGCTCACGCGGTTCGCTCGACCAACCCCCAGGTCCACTACAAGCGCCGGATCATCAAGGCCGCCCTCGGGTTCCTCGTGGGCGTCGGCGCCCTGATGGCCGGCCTCGTGATCAATGAGGGCACCGTCACGATCGCGATCAGCGTGACCGGTTTCCTGCTGATGGTGGTGTGCTGCGTCTGGGCGTTGACGAGCTGGAAGCGGATGACCGGCATCGGAAACGAGCCCCCGCGCGGCGGAAGCCCGGCCCGTCCCGCCAAGGCGGGATTCATGGAGCGCATGGAAGAGCGCTGGCGCCGCCGCACCGAAGGCGACTGACCCCGGCATGACGAGCGTCCCGGCTCCGCGGATCGATCGCGGGCCGGGACGAACGCGTATCCCGGGGGCGTGACCCCCCTGCTAGCCGCGGCGGCGCAGGCGGGCCGGCAGCTCGCTCAGGCGGGCGGTGGCCTCCAGCGCCCGGTCCCCGGCGGCGCGGAACGCGGTGTGCGTCTGCGCCACCGTCGACGGCGGCAGCAGCCGGGCGCGCCAGCGGGCCCGGCGCCCCACGGACGCGGCGAACCCCGCCCGGACGGTCTTGACGTCGGCGCGCAGCCGCTCGGCCGGCTCCGCCGAGCAGGACCGGGAGTAGCGGGCCAGTTCCTCGGCGCGGGCGATGCGGGTGAGGGCCTGCGCGCTCGCCGTGTCCAGTTCCAGCAGTTCACCGAGGCGGCGGGCGGTCGCACGCGGAGAGTCGCTGGCCCGCCATTCGAGCCCGTGGTCGAGCGCGTCGGCGCGCATCTCCCGCCACGCCGCGTGCGCCGCACCCGCCGGATCGGGCGCCGCCCGCGTCCCGTCCCGCCGGGCGCCGGGCGGCGGTGGGACGGGCGCCGAGGCCAGTGCGGTCCAGCGGCGACGCCGGGTCACCATCCGCAGCGCCATCGGCACCCCCATCAGCAGCAGTGCCAGGAGCGCGCCCGCCAGCCAGGGCGCCGGGGTGAACCCGCTCTCCGCGTCGTCTTGCGCGGTGACGGTGCCGCCGGCGCCCTCGTCGTTGCGGTGCCGGTCGCCCGCACCGGGGGAGGCCGTCGCGGGGCCGCCGGGGGAGGGGTCCGGCTCCGGCGCGACCTCGCCGCCGGTTCCGCCGCCGGTGCTGATGGCCGGGCGGCTGTAGGGCGGCGCGACCGCGGTGCCCTGCCCGCCCGCGCCCGCCGGGGTCGGCTCGAAGCGGACCCAGCCGGAACCGGGGAAGAACAGCTCGGGCCAGGCGTGCGCGTCCCGCGACCGGACGACCCACTCGCCCGGCTTGACCTCGCCGCCCGGCGTGTACCCCATCGCCACCCGGGAGGGGATGCCGAGGATGCGGGCCATCAGCGCCATCGACGCGGCGAACTGCTCGCAGTAGCCGCGCTTGCTGTGCAGCAGGAAGTCGACCAGGTCGCTGCCGCGCTGCGGCGCCGGCGCGGACAGGTCGTAGGTGAACCCGCCGGTGGCGGTGAACCAGCGCTGCAGCCGCACGGCCTGGGTGAGCGCCGTCGCCGACCCGGCGGTGATCTGCTCGGCGAGCCTGCGGATCTGCTGCGGGATGTTCTTCGGCACCGCCGTGTAGTGCGACACGATCTCGGCGGGGTAGCCGCCCGCGGCGGCGAGCTGCCCGGTGGAGGGGTCCGTGCGCACGCTCCGCACGGTGTAGGAGCGCCCGCCCGCGGAGTCGCGCAGCGAGTAGACCATCAGCGACGAGGCGTGCACCCGCCAGTCGCCCTTGATCGACACCTCGGCCGGCGCGTACGGCACCGGCAGGAACGTCATGTTCTTGACCTCGGACCGCACGCGGACCGTGGTCGTCACGTCGTGCGTGCGGGCGATGGACAGCCCCGGCGGCGGCGGCAGCGTCCGTCCCCCGGCGACCCGGTCCTTGGAACTGCTCTTCAGCGGGCTGTAGGTCCACCGGTCGCCGTCGAACCGGTCGAGCGAGTAGAGCCGCAGGTAGTCGGGGCCTTCCGGGTCGTCGGTCTGGTAGGTGAGGACGATCGAGTCGTCCAGCCGGGTCAGCTCCCGTTTCAGGCTGACGAGCGGGTCCGGGGTGGTCACGGTCTGCGTGCCCTGACCGGAGCGGCCGCCCAGCCCGAACGCGCCGCGCGGCTGCAGGCCGGGCACGGCGGCGGGCAGCACCACCGCGACGGCGACCGCGCCGATCGCGATCCGCCGGCCGCTCGCCGCCAGCCCCGCAGCGTCGGGCCGCACCATCTCCTCGTCGGGACGCGGGTCCGCCCCGGCCAGCGGGACCTGCGGGGGCCGGCGGTGCGCGGTGACCGTGCGGCCCCAGCCGCCGACCCGCTCGCGGGCGTCGGCCATCAGCAGGCCGAGGAAGCCGAGCGCGCCCACGCCGAACGCCAGCCAGCCCACGCCGTCCTCGCGGACCGCCGCGGGCACGCTGTACATGGCGAGCAGCGGCAGCCCGGCGGTGGCGGTGCGGCGCAGCCGCACGGCGAGCAGGTCGACCAGGACGGCGACCAGCCCGATCCCGGTGGCGGTCAGCATCGTGATCCCGGGGACGAGCGGGACCGGCGCCGCGTACCGGTTCGCGGCCCGCCAGCCCTCCCCGGCGAGATCGGCCAGCTCGCGCACCGACTCCGGCGACGGGATGAGCCACAGCCACGCCTTGCCCGCGGCGTAGACGAGGTCGAGGTAGAGCAGCAGCGCCGCCAGCCCGAACACCGGGTTCAGCAGCGCGGGCAGCCGCAGCCGCCGGGCCAGCAGCCCGCCGCCCGCGACGGCGAGCACCGCGCCGAACCCCGCCCAGAACCAGCCGGCCCTCTCGAACAGCGGGTAGAGGCCGAGGGAGCCGGCGAGCGTCGCCAGCCCGGCCATGACCGTCATCCGGATCCTCATGAACCGTCCCTGACGAAGTCCTCGCCGGCCTTGCCGGCCGTCGTCCACGCGTGGGCGAGCTCCGCGGCGGACTGGATGGACAGCACCCGCCATCCGGCCGCGCGCAGCAGTCCCGCGGTCGTCTCGGCGGCCGGCCGCGCGGGCGCCGAGCCCGCGTCCGCGCCGCCGCCGTCCGCCGGCGCCC
>NZ_BCQQ01000111.1 GCF_001552155.1 Actinomadura formosensis NBRC 14204
CTAACCGGGGCTCGCCAGGACCTCCCATCTTATTCCCGGCCCTGGCTTCACCTCCGAATGCACTTCCCCGCATAGCGAGCACTGCATTCACTCCATAGGAAGGAGCTCTTCATGCCTCGAACCCGTTACACCCGGCTCATGCACAACCGTGACGAAACCCAGCTCAATCAGCAGCGGCGCGATCTTCGCCGTCTCGCCTGGGCGCTTCGGCGCCGGCCCGCTGAGCCCGCCGAACTTCCCATCGTCAACGAGACGAAGCAGCGCCGAGGTAACCGCATCGAGCAGAAGCGGCGGCACATGACGGTGCCCCAGGCAGTCACGCCGCAGTCGTAATTAATTCGGTACGGGTGCTGGGGACGCCGTCTTCATCACGAAGTCCTCAGCACCCCTTCTCGTCCACTCCCCCAAATCAAGAATTGGAGGTTCTTCATGTACAAGAGCCATCGTCGCCAGGTCATTAGCATCGGCGCCACGATCGCCGCTGCCGCTACCCTCGCCGCCTGCGGCACCGCCTCGTCGCCGCACGGACAGCTGGCCCAGGACAAGGCCGTCCTCGCCGGCTGCGATCACGGCAAGCCGCCCGCCTCACTGGTGGAGCTGGACGTCTCGGGCTCCAGCCTGTCCGAGGCCATCGTCAAGGAGCGGATGGCGGCCGTCGAGGCGATCGCCCGCCGCACGGCCATCTGCTCCGGCTACCTGCGGGTGTCCCTGTTCGCCGTCTCCAGCGCGGACACCACGGTGCTGTTCGATGGTCCGCTGCACCTGGACGGCGCGACCGAGAACGCGCGTCTCAAGAAGGCGCCTCGGGTGGTCGGCCAGACCATGGACACGATCGGCCGGGCGTACGGACCCGCGGCCAAGTCGATGCCGCACAGCGCCAGCGACATCATCGCGCAGTACCGCCTGGGCTCTGAGTGGATCGGGCAGCTCGGCGGCCGGTTCCAACTGCACCTGTATCTGCTGACGGACGGCTTCCAGACGGTCGGTGTCAAGATCAACCGGGCGCTGGGCAAGCAGAAGGCCGCTGAGCTAGCGGGTAAGACGAACGTGCCGAAGCTGCCCGGCGCGGTCGTCACGGTCGCCGGTCTGGGCCGCACGGCCGGGTCGCCGCCCCGGTCGGACGTCGTGGAGGGGCTCGCCCAGTACTACGACACGCTCTGCCGCAAGACGGGTGCCGCGCAGTGTGTGTCGGTCACCGATTACACCGCGGCGGGCGGCCGATGAGCGTCGTGGATCGGTTCCGGGGGTTCGGTACGGCCTCCCCGGCGGGAGCGGTCGACGCCTGGACGTGGGAGGCCGACGCGGTCGCCCTGCCCCGGCTGGACGAAGTCGACGGGCACCCCCGCCCTTCCAGTTTCGGTACCAGCTACGTCGAGCAGGAGTACCGCTGCCTGGCCGATGAGCAGGAGGTGAGCTGGCCGGCTAAGGGCGAGGCCGAGGCTCGCCGACACCAGGTGTCGGCCCGGGGCCTCGACCACCAGGCCGCCGCCGTCGAAACGCTGCTGGCCCACCAGGAGACAGAGGTACGCGAAGCCCGTGCCGATCACCAGCACGCCCTGCGGGTGCTCGCGCCGTACGTCCGGCGTGAGCCCGGTGCCAAGCTGCGGTACTGGATCTGCTGGATGGTGCTGTGGCTCGGCGACACGGCGGGCGTGTGGTCGGCGGCGGTCACCAACGGCGACGTCGTCTACATCGCCTTTGGCATCGCGCTGGCCTCGGGCCTGGCGGCGGCGTGCGCGGGACTGGTCGGCGCGGAGCTGAAGTACATCCGCATGGCTCGCACCCGGCAGCGTGATCCTGAGTCGCTGAGCAAGGATGAGCAGCGTTATCAGCGGTTGTTCGCCGGCCAGGACCTCGGGCTTCCGCTGGTCAAGCTGATCGGCCTGCTGTCGCTGTTCATTGCGGCTCTGCTGGCGGTCGCCATCTACAGCCTGCGCGCCGGGATCGAGGGCAGCGCCTCGGGGCTGACCTTCGGGCTGCTCGCCGCGGCCACGGCCATTGGCTCGGGGCTGCTGAGCTATGCCGCTGCCGATGAGGTGGCCGATCAGATCGCCGCGCACGCCAAACGGGTGCGTAAGGCCGACAAGTATTACCTCAAGCTCGCCGGGTCTCCGGCGTTGAAGATCCGTGCGCAGGCCGATGAAACAGCGCGCTCCATCCATCAGGAGCACCAGCTCCGCGGGCAGGCCGCCGGCAAGCGCGTGGAGTCGCTGTCATGGCGGGCGCAGCGGCGCAACCCGCAGGTGTTCGGCCACGGCTTTGCGGCCGGTGAGCAAAGCGGCGTGATCGGCCGCCGTGCGCGCCGGAACGGCGGTGCCGCGTGACCAAGGACGACAGGCTGCTTCCGAGCGCTCTTCTGCCCGGCCACCTGCTCGGCTCAACCGAGCCGGGCAGGCCGGCCAAAGACCCCGGGCCGAACTACCGGCTCGGTCATCCGGGTCGTCCCTCGCCAGTGCCGACGCTGCTCATCGCTGTCTTCGATGACTCCGGCTCGGTGATCGGTCTCAGGGGGAACGATCCGCTGTCGAATCGGTACGCCGAGGTGAGGCGGGCCTTCTCGGCAGTGGCACGGAAGGGTTCGCACCATGAACTCGCCGCGATCGTCCACTTCGACACCCCCTCCAGCGGTGAAGTGGGGCCCACGCCCCTCACCCGCCCCGGCCTCATCAGGCTCCGCAGGGGGCTGCGCCCGCCCGTCGACGGCGCAGGGACGAGTGAACTCGGGCCCAGCCTTGAGCGGGCGCATGAGATCGCCGAGGCGCACCCTGGTCATGAGGCGACACTGGTGGTGTTCTCCGACTTCCAGCTTTTCGATATCGACCCGGCCGAGGCGCTGTCTCGCCTCTCGGCATTCCCCGGCCGCGTCCACGCCGTCGTCCTTGGTTCCCGGCTCCCCGCGGGGGTGCTCGACCAGTGGACCACCGTCTCGTCCATCAGCCACGACTCGCCTCCTGGCGTGGTGGCGCGGGCACTTTTCGCAAGCCTGGTCACTCATCGACCGGGCGCCCGTATCACAGCCGCACCGTGAGATAGCCACGCGGCATGTCGTCCATTCCACAACGACACGTCCCCCTACCGGCACACCCATAGAAGCGGCAGTGCCGCCAGAGACGGAGAGCGTCGGTCCGGTCGAATGTTCGTCCGGAGATTCGACCGGACCGACGATTTCCAAGACTCACGCCAACCCTCATAACAAGGGTCAGGTCCTGAGCATCAGGATCGGAAAGGAGAAAATCTGCATGGAGGTATCCACGACCACACCCGCCCCGTCCAACATCCCGCAGAAGTTCCGCACCATCCTCGCCGACCCGCCCTGGGACATCCAGCAGAAGGGCGGCCGTGGAGCGGAGCGTCACTACCCCCTCATGGGTCTGGAGCGCATCAAGGCCATGCCGGTGGCTGACCTGGCCGAGGACAACGCCCACCTGTGGCTGTGGGTCACCAACGCCACGCTGCGGCACGGCTACGACGTCGCCGAAGCCTGGGGCTTCACGGTGCGCAGCCCGCTGACGTGGGTCAAGTTCTGCCTGGGCCTGGGCAACTACCTGCGTAACTCGACCGAGCACCTGCTGTTCGCCACGCGGGGGCGGGCGCCGGTGAACTTCCGGTCCCAGCCCACCTGGATCAACGCGCCGATGCAGGACCACTCCCACAAGCCCGAGGAGCAGTTCGCCGTCATCGAGCGCGTCTCGCCGGGTCCCTACCTGGAGTTGTTCGCACGGCGTCGGCCGTCGAGCACGGCTCCGTGGTTCGTCTGGGGCAACCAGATCGACGCCGACATCTCGATCCCCGGCTACCCCGTGCCCAGCGACCGGACCAAGAAGGACAGGTAGCCCGGTCATGAGCGGCGAAAAAAAGCCCGCCCCCAACCCGTTCGCGTGGGTCTTCCGTGCCAGCGTCCTGCTGCTAGGTGCGGTGATCGCACTCAACGTCGCCATCACGCTTCTCCGCCCCATCCTGCCCTGGCTGATCGCCGGGTTCGCGCTCGCCGCAACCGTCTGGATCGCCGCCGCCGTTGTCCGGTGGCGGCGCTCCCGCTGGTAGCACCTACCCCTGTCATGTGTATTCAGAGGTAGGACGTAGCGGAATTGACAACGAGGGTTGACGTGTTGCCCAAAATCAACAATAAGTGGAGGGGTGCAACCCGTTGCTTTTGGGCAACACGCAATCAGAAAGGAGGTGATGTTTGACATCAAAGCGAAACCGTAAGACGAACAGGAGGCAGCAAAAGGATCGCCGGATCTCAGTGCGGAGTGTCCGGCACGATCCACCAGACATTCGCAAGCTCTCCCGCGCCCTTATCTCCCTGGCGATGGCCGAGGCCGAACGCGAGGCCCAGGCCGAGCAAGCCGCTCGCCGAACGCCCCCAGCGGCCACCTCATCCGGCAAGCCGCAGAAGGGAGGCGCGGCACATGCCTAGCACCAGCGAACTGGTGTTCTCCCAACTCCACCTGCCCCGGCCGCTCGACGCGGCGGCGGTGACGGCGTTCCTCACCCGGCTGGCGTCCGATCGGGACGCGCCGCGGGTGGCGCTGGAACTGCGCGCCGACCACGACGGCGTACGGCACCTTCTCGGGTCTCATGCGACAGATGTCCATGTCCTGCGGCGTCTGCTGAGTGACCTGGTGCCCGGCAGTCTGCTCACCTCGGCGCCGGCGCGTCGCGATGTCGACGCCGTGGGCCGGGTGAAGGTCAGCCCGGGCGGTCTGCCGCTTCGTGCCGACCGGCCGGAGGTCATCACCAGGGCGGTGCTCTCGGCGATGGCTTCTCCGTTGAGGGAGCACGAGATTGCCGTGCTCCAGGTCGTTCTCGGGCCGCGTCGTTCTCCCCGGACCGTTCCGGCGAATGCGCCGGATCCAGAGACCACGCTTTTCGACACGCTGACCCGGGGTGAGCGCCCGGCCAGCAGCGAGACCCGCGGCCGGCTTCGGGACCGCTTGGCGCACGCGGGTTTTGCGGTGACCATCCGCATCGGGGCGGCGAGTCCGGACCGCGGCCGGCGGCGACGGTTCATCATGGGTCTGCTCGGTGCGCTGTCCACAGCGCGGAGTCCCGGCGTTCGCATCGATCTGGTGCGGCAGAAAGCCAAGGCCCTCAACGACGTCCAGTTGCCGTGGCGGTGGCCGCTGCACCTGAGTGCGCCGGAACTGGTCGGGCTTCTGGGCTGGCCGATCGGCGAGGGGGATTTCCCGGGTCTGCCAGCCGCGCACCCGAAACCGCTCCGCCCGGCCTCTGCCGTGCATACCGGCTCACGCGTCTTCGCCCAGAGTGCCGCCCCTGGTGACGACCGTCTGGTCGGCATCTCGCCGGGAGACCAGACGTTCCACGCGGTGGCGTATGGGCCGAGCGGCTCCGGCAAGACAAATGCGCTGCTGCACCTGATCATGGCCGACATCGACGCCGGACGCCCGGTGGCCGTGCTCGACCCCAAAAAGCAGCTCATCACCGATATCGCCAGCCGTATCCCCGACCACCGCCTCGACGACGTCGTCATCCTGGACGCCAGCGACGAACGGCCGGTCGGTTTCAATCCCCTCGACGTCGCCGGCCGGGACCCCGACGTGGTGGTCGACGGCATCCTGGCCGTATTCGAAGCCGTCTTCGCCGACGGGTACGGTCCCCGGACGGCCGACATCTTCTCCGCAGGGTTGCGTACCCTCGCCAGGGCCAGCACGCCGAAACGGCCGGCAACGCTCGTGGATCTGCCGCGCCTGCTCACCGACCCGCGATTCCGCCGCCGCCTGGTCGGCCGCATTCAAGGCGACATGGCACTGGCCGGCTTTTGGGCCTGGTACGAAGCACAGTCGCCCCAGGCACAAGCTGCGGCCATCGCCCCGCCGCTGAACAAACTGCGTCAGTTCCTCCTCCGCCCGGCGCTAATCCGGATGCTTGATCAGCGTTCGCGTACGTTTCGACTGCGTGACATGTTCCGTGAGAACAAGATCGTGTTGATTCCTCTTAACGAGGGACTCATCGGGCCGGGTACGGCCAGCTTGCTCGGCAGTCTGGCCATCGCCGACCTGTGGCAGGCGACCCAGGAACGCGCGAACGAACCAGATGCCGACAAACAGCCCGGCGTGGTGTACGTCGACGAGGCACCCCGATTCCTGAACCTGCCCGTCTCGCTGGCGGACGCGCTGGCGGTATCCCGGTCACTGTCGGTCGGCTGGTTCCTGGCCGCTCAGTTCCGCAGCCAGTTCCCGTCCGCGCTTCGCACGGCCGTGGACATGAACGCCCGAAGCAAGGTCGTGTTCGCCACCGAGTACGAGGACGCCCGCGACACCGCCAAGCTCAGCCGTGACCTGTCCGCCGAGGACTTCCTCGCGCTGCCGCGCTTCCACGCCTACGCCAACCTCGTCGCCGAGGGCCTCCCCTCCGGCTGGGCGCTGGTCAAGACGCTGCCACCACCACCCGTCACGACTGACCCCCAGCGGGTCTGGGAGGCCAGCCGTACCCGCTACGCCGCTCCAGCAGAGCAGCCCGACCAGGACGCCGAGAGCGCGCACCAGGACGAGCCTCGTTCTCAGCCGCAAGAGCAAGCGGCTGACACCGGCGTGGGACGTATTGGCCGAAAGCGAAGGCAGCGATGAACCAGCTACGCCCTGTACCGAACCGACTGTTCGCCCCTGTCTTCGCCCGACTGTTCGCGACCTCCACTTCTCCCCGTTCCCCCAGCTCAACGGCGATGTCCCCACCCCTTAGGGATGGGACTGACCCCCAATCCGGGGGTCAAGAACGCCAGCTTGGCGTCCGCCGGCTCACCAGGCGATCAGGAGGTGCCCGATGAGTCCTCAGGACATCACCGCCCTGCTGGACCGGCTCTCAGAGCGCGACCTTGCGGTCCTGGAGTCCCTGCGGACCTATCGCCTCCTCACCACGGCGCACATCCGCCGGCTGCACTTCACCCACGGCCACGCCTCGCTCGGGGCAGCGTCCGGCGCGACCATGCGGGTACTCACCAGGCTGGAAGAGCACGGCCTGATCGCCCGCCTTGCTCGACGCATCGGCGGGGTACGCGCAGGCTCCTCCGGGATCACCTGGCAGCTCGCCTCCACCGGCGAACGCCTGCTGCGCCGCATGCACGGCGAGACCAAGCGCCGCCGCTACGTCGAACCCTCCAGCGCCTTCGTCGCCCACACACTGGCCGTGGCCGAGCTTGCCATCCAGCTCCACGAGTTCCGCGACCAAGGCGACATCGAGCTTGTGCGCCTTGAGGCCGAGCCGCAGTGCTGGCGATCCTTCGTCAGCCCGCACGGCACGCTCGAATGGCTCAGGCCCGACCTGTTCGCCATCACCGCCAGCGGCGAGTTCGAGGACCACTGGTTCCTGGAAGCCGACCGCGCCACCGAGCATCCGCCGGAGGTCGTGCGCAAGGCCAAGGTCTACCAGCGGTACGCCGCCACAGGCGCCCACCAAGCCCGCCACGGCCTATTTCCGGCCGTCGCCTGGGTCGTCCCCGCCCCAGCCCGCCAGGAGGCCCTTGAGTCCGCCCTGGCGGCCGACAAAGCCGTACAGCCCGGCCTGTTCCACGTCGTCACCGTCGAGGGGTTCCACCGCCTCATCGCGGGAGACAGACCGGATCCGCCGGCGAACAGCCCCACGCCGGACGTCCACCAGTAAATACAGAAAGGAGGGACACCTATGGAATTACCGCCGCGCAGATCAAGGGACGATGAGCCGATCGGTCCGGAGCTTGAGCAGTTCGAGAAGGGCATCATCGACATGACCGGCATGATCGAACAAGACGATGCACTCTGCGACGTCATCTACGACGCCATCGGCGAAGCCCAAGAAGACAACGGCATTGTCCCCGAATGGGGAGCGCGAACCCTCGCCCGCGCTCTGGCCGACGAGCGCGATGATCCCTTCAGCGGCGCGCTACACCACTACGCCATCACAGGAAGAGCAGATCGCGCGGCCCTCCTCCGCGAACTTGCCGAATTTTCCAACCCGCCGCACGACGACCTCGCTCAGGAGTGGGCAGGCTGGCTTGAGGCATACGTCCGCAATCTTCCCGATAAAGATCGGTGAGCTGATCCCTTTGGGCCGCCGGCCAGGACACCGACTCCACGTAAACCAACCACTCACCATGAAAGGAGGAACTCCCATGGAAAAACCATTTAACTCACCCGACGAGAGTCCGCGAGGACCCGAAGACGAACAACTCGAACCCGGAGAGATCGATCTCACCGGAGCCATCCCGCAAGAAGAAACGCTTAGAAGTTTCATCCAAGGTGTCATCGCCGAAGTCGAAGCAAACGGCGGAGAAATCCCGGAGTGGGGCGCACAAGCGGTCGCTCGCGCATTGGCCAACCTCCGTGTCGAGCCGACCACTGGCGAACTGCACCACTTTGCGATCACCGGGCGGTTCAACAAAGAAGCGATGTTGAGTGAACTCGCCGAACTTCGCAGGCACGACCCAGAAATAACCACATGGATCATCCTCATGCGCTTTTATATCCAAAGAAGTTCAGATGACCCTGCAGCGGAGCTTGCCATCAACGAGAACCTCAGCAAGGCCGCATCCGAAACCCCGATTGAGAGCACAAGCCTGGAGGAGCTTAGCGCCTACCTTCAACTGGGGTTCATGGAATCTGATGCCAACGGCGAAGCGATCTCCCGGGAAGACGCCAGAACCCTTGCCGGGTTGCTCGCCTTCACGCTTCCGAAAGATTCCGAGATGCACCGCTTCGCCAAAACCGGCGACATCAACGCGGACGGGTTGTTGAACGAATGCCGTCAACTACAGAGCCGAACCTGGAAGAACCGAGACATCAACGAATGGATAGAGCGTCTTGCCCATTTCCTGTCAACGCACCTCGAACAGGGATCGAGCGAAGGCTCCTGACCGCCCTCAACTCGTCGCACAGAGTAGTCGCCGACCACGTTGTAGAATTGTCAACAAATGGTGCTTTTAAGCAACAATGGAGGTAAAATAGGAAAGCAAACAAAGGAGACAATAACAGACATGAAACACGACGCGCCAAAGAGATTCAGCAGCTACCTTCAAGATCTGCGGCGACAGCAAAGGCTCGGCATTCGCGAATTAGCGAGAAAGGCCGACATTAACCCGAGTGTTCTCACTCGGCTAGAACAGGGAAAAACCTCCCCGATGCCCGAGACACTCAGATCGCTGGCATCTGCTCTCGATGTGCCAACAAGTGAGATGTTCGCCGCAGCCGGATACATAACCCCTTCCGAGTTGCCGAACATCAGCACTTACCTACGGGTGCGTTACGGCGACGCCCTGGAAGAGAAAGCCATCTTGGTCGAGGAATACATCAAACGCCTTCTAGATGAAAGCACACTCGACCCCGGCGGCCCCGTCGACCTTGAAGACGAAATTGAGACACCGTCAAATCTTTAAAATCCGAGTGGGAGAAAGGAGAAGACGATAGAAGCAACCAAGCAAAGCACCGCACCTGCCAAGGAGGCCCTCCTGGCCGCTCTTCGCAGCCTCGGCCGCAACCGCGCATACTCGATGAAAGGCATGCGCCACGTCGCCGAAGCACAGGCACGCGTACTGCGCGGAGCCCTCCCCGGCCCCGCCCGCCAATTTCCCGACTACATGCCGGACATGTTTTCAAACATCACAGTGGAATACATCGCCGACCTGCCAGCGGCCGGCCTGTCTTTCTGGAACGGGCATCGTTGGCATATCCACGTACGCAAAGACGACCCCGACGATGAGCGCGCATTTACGCTACTGCATCAAATCAAGCGAATCATCGACCATCCCTTACAGCGGCAGACCACACGGTTCACAGAGGCCGATTGGCATGCCCTGGCCGACCACTTCGCTCACCAGGTGCTCAATCCCATATCAACACAAGAACGGAAGGAGGCATCCTATGAACGACACTCTTAATACAAGCCCGCCCCCGCCGCTTCTTCTCACCATCCCCGAAGCATGCGAGGCGCTGCGTGTCAGCCGCTGGCAGATCTACCGGATGATCAACGATGGCCGGTTGAAGACAGTGCGCATCGACCGAAGACGCTTCGTCACCCCGGACGATCTACAAGACCTGATCAAGGAACTACGGGAAGGAGGTACCGATGTCAGGTAAACGAGCTAACGGTGAAGGCACCATATATCAGAGGGTGGATGGACGCTACGAGTGTGCCATCATGCTGCCGACGTCGAGTGGCAGGCGAAAACGGGTTCGAGTATATGGAAATACTCGACAGGAAGCGCGCGAGAAGCTCCTTAAGGTAATCGAAGATGCCGGACGAGGAGTCTTTCCATCCGAGCGAACATGGAAGGTCGGCGAATACCTAGACTTCTGGCTGGAGCGAGAAAAGCGCCGCCCTCTCACCTTGAAGAGACACGAGACGGTCGTACGCCTTCATATTAAGCCAACCCTCGGCCACCACCGTCTGGATAGCCTGACCGTACGGATTGTGCAGAACTTTCTCGATGACCTCCTCGCCGACGGAAAGTCGGTCGCCACGATCCACCAAACACGCAAGGTACTGAGCGCCGCTCTCACCTATGCCATGCGCCAGGAGATGATTACTCGAAACGTCGCCCGCCTGGTTGAGCTTCCACGGTACAAGTCCCGCGAGGCTGAACACTGGACACCAGATGAGACCATACGATTCCTTGACGCAGCTAGCTCCGACCCGCTCTACCCCGCCTTCGTACTGCTCGCGCTCTACGGCCTGCGCCGCGGCGAAGTCCTTGGCATTAGATGGCGCGACGTGGATTTCGACCACGGTGTACTCCATATCCGCCAGCAGGTACAGCGAATTAATGGCAAACTCGAGCAGGTTGAGCTCAAGACGGAATCGAGCGAACGAGACGAACCTTTGCTTGCACAGGCTCGAGCAGCGATCCTGCGCCAGCGCAAGGATCAGGGAGAAGCTATATTCAATGCCGGCAGAGGCTGGCAAGGCACTAACGACGAGAACGAACTGGTCTTCACTACCCGCACCGGTCGGCCTCTCGAATCCCACAATCTCGCGCGATCCTTCATGCGAATCTGCAAGCAACACAATCTACGGCGCATCACCATACATGGACTGCGACACAGCAACGCCACGACACAAAAGAGCCTGCAAGTCCACTCCCGCGACATCCAAGCGATCCTCGGTCATGGCGACGTTCGAACGACGGGTATTTACGAGCACGTAGATATCGCCAGCAAGCGCAACGCACTGCAAAAAGTTGAGGAGCGTTTGTTCTCGGCAGCGGCTAACAGGGGGCGTTGCCGTCAGAGTTGCCGTCAAACCGCATCCGTAGGCACTTCGGCAGCCTCAGAGTCCCAAGAAAAGAAAACACCCACCCCCGATGGGATGGGTACTTTCTTTGGTGGCTCCTCCCAGACTCGAACTGGGGACACAAGGCTCTTCAGGCCAAATGAGACCACCTTGCAAGAGCGTCTGACCTCTATAAATCAGGCCGTACAAACACGTGCACGTACGTGGAAGTTCGGCTGTATTGCCGTCAGTTTTGCCGTCAACGACACCCACATACAACCACACACAGCAAGGAGAGCCGTGTGAGAAGGGCATTCTCCCCGAGCCTAGTATCACACAGACGACTCCACCAGGAAACCGCGAAAGGAGGGCCGGTATGACAAGTGCCTACGACGATTCCCATTTCACACCGTACAACCCCAACGACCACCTGGCATCGCCTACTCCCGAACTGCTCGATGAAATAGAGTCGGCAACCGACCTCTCCACTGCGCCGGGCAAACGCTCGGTCCGCTACCTGCGCGTCTCCTCCCGCCGCCAGATGGACACCGACTCCGATGTGGTAGCCGACGGTAACAGCATCGACTCCCAGCGCAAGGCCACCAGCGCCAAGGAGCAAGCACTGGGCCTGACCAACGTCGATGAGTACATCGAGCCCGGCAGCTCGGGGCAGAGCATCGCTGGACGGCCCGAGTTCCAACGGCTCCTGCGGCGCATCGTCCGGAACCGCGACATCGACTACGTCGTCGTGGACATGCGCTCCCGCGCGTTCCGCAACTTCGCCGACGGCGCGCTCATCAAACGCGAACTGGCCAAGCTCGGCGTCAAGGTCATCTCCGCCCACGAGGACTTCGGCGAGGGCATCATGGCCGACGCCATGGAGGCCATCACCGACATCTTCAACGAAGTCCAGGTCCGCCTCAACGGCCAGGACATCAAGAACAAGATGCGCAACAAGGCCCTCAACGGCGGCACGGTCGGCCGTGCGCCCCTCGGCTACCTCAATGTCCGCCGCTTCCTCGACGGCAAGGAGATCCGCACCGTAGCCACCGACCCTGAGCGCGCTCCTCTGATCCGCCTCGCCTTTGAGCTCTACGCCACCGGTGACTGGACTCTGGCAGACCTCAACGAAGAACTCTACGACCGCGGCCTGCGCACCCGTCCGACACCACGTCGGCCCGCGCGCCAGGTGTCAGAGAGCAGGCTGTCGCAGATACTGCGGGACCGGTACTACCTCGGCTACGTCACCTACGACAGTGAGGAGATCGAGGGCCGCCACGAGCCGCTGGTGGATGAAGACCTTTTCGAGCACGTCCAGGACATCCTGGAGGCCCACGCGGTCGCCGGGGAGCGTCGGCGCGTTCACCATCACTACCTCAAGGGAACCGTGTTCTGCGGCTACTGCTGGAAGAACGGCGTCACCCAACGTCTGGTCATCCAGCAGGTCGTCAAACATGACGGCAGCCAGTACAGCTACTTCTTCTGCCGTCGCCGTCGCGACGGATCCTGCACCGCTCCGCACATCGGCACTCACCGGATAGAAGAAGCCGTCGCCGAGCACTATCGCCAGATCCGCTTCTCCTCTGCCTTCATCGCCGAGGTTCGCGAGCACATCAACCAGGCCATCGCCGACGAAGAACATGACGCCCGGCTGCTCAGGCAGCAGCTCACCACAGAACTCCAGGCCCTGGACACCCAAGAGGACAACCTGATCGAGCTGGCAACCAGCGGTGCCGCTCAAGCCAAGATCAAGACCAAGCTTCGCCAGATCGAACGCCACCGGCAGCGACTCAGGGACCGCCTCACCGTCACCAATGAGGACCTGTCCGACAGCGCCCGCCTGATCGACATCTGCCTGCGGCTGCTGGAAGACCCCCACACGCTCTACCAGCGCTGCGACGACCACCAGCGCCGGCTGCTCAACCAGGCGGTCTTCCATGCGATCTACGTCGAAGAGGAGGACGTCGCCGGGAACCAGTTGCAGCAGCCCTTCGCTCGCCTCCACGGCCTCCAGGAGGCCCGACGGCAGGCCGCCACCGACAAGCCCGACCCGGGAGCCTCCATCACCTCCACACAGCCCGACAGCGTCAGCAGGGCCGCCTCCCGTGGGGGAGGCGGCCCTGCTGACGCTTCTAGTCTGCGGCTCCTACTGGACCGCATAGAACTGGTCCAGGGTTCTAATAAGACCTATAAGGTGGGCGATACTGGGTTCGAACCAGTGACCTCTTCGGTGTGAACGAAGCGCTCTCCCACTGAGCTAATCGCCCTGGTGGCCGCCGCTCGGCGGGGCCGACGTCGGAAACTCTAGCGCATGTTGGGGGGTCGCCGCGCATCGAGCGCGGGGGCGTCAGGTCCAGAAGGTGGGGTCGTCGATGTTCCAGGGGAGGGTGACGCCGTAGACGACCAGGTAGGCGGCCACGGCGGCGGCGACGAGGACGGCCGTGAGGGTGCCCAGGACGGTGTTGCGGCGGCGTTTGCGGGGGTCCAGGGCCTTTTCCTTGGCACGGTCGGCGGCGGTCTTGGCGCGGTGGAGGGCGCGCTGGGCCCAGGCGAATTCCGTGGCGAGGATCGCCAGGCCGATGACGATGCCGAGCAGGCCGGGGCCGGGGGTGACCATCATGACCAGGCCGCCGGTGAGGACGGCCGCGCCGACGGTGAAGACGCCGAGGCGCCAGGCGGTGTTGAGGAGCGGGTTGCGTCGCACCAGCTCGCGGAAGCGGTGGAACGGTCCCGGTTCCCCCGGGGGCGGGGCGACCTTTTCGTGATTGATTGCCACAGATTTACCTTAGGCGAGAAGCCCAGCTCGCGGGACGTCGGAGAGCGCGCGGTTCGTCCTGCATTGGGGGCAGGCAGGGCGTCTCCAGGGTTCCGCAAGATCCGCTTTTGCGCAGGTCAGACGCTGGTTTTGCTACGGTGAGATGGATCACAAAGGCCGGGGACGCCGGAATGTTCCGCCGAGATCAGGCAGTTAGGCGTCATAGATCGCGGGGATGTCGGGAGGGGGAGAACCACCCACCGGAGCACCCGCGAGCCAGCGGGACCGACGTAAGAGGGAATGGCCATGAACAGCAGTACCACCGTCTCAGCGCAGCTGGGCCTTCGTCTCGTCGTCCCCGACCGCACGACCGTCCCTCTGCTCGCCGGGCTGGAGTACGCGGCCGACGACCCGTATGCGATCCGGATGGCCTTCTACGTGGGCGACGACGAGCCGGTGGAGTGGATCTTCGCCCGGGAGCTCCTCACGGTCGGCATCGTGCGCCGGGTCGGGGACGGGGACGTCGAGGTCTGGCCGGCCGACGACGACGGGGCGCTCAACCTCGCACTGTCGTCCCCGTTCGGGGACGCGCTGTTCGAGGTGCCGCTGTCGCCGCTCGCCGACTTCCTGCACCGCACCTACCAGGCCGTGCCCGCGGGGGAAGAGAGCGAGTTCATCGACATCGACGCCGAGCTGGAGAACCTGCTCTGGCCGTCCTAGCCGGACAGGCGGGCGACGTGGCGCATCTTGTTCATCGCGTCCAGGGCGGCGACCTTGTAGGACTCGGCCAGGGTCGGGTAGTTGAACACCGCGTTGACCAGGTAGTCGACGGTGCCGCCGCAGCCCATGACCGTCTGGCCGATGTGGACGAGCTCGGTGGCCCCGGTGCCGAACACGTGGACGCCGAGGAGACGGCGGTCCTCCGGTGAGACGAGGAGCTTCAGCATCCCGTAGGAGTCTCCGATGATCTGGCCGCGGGCGAGCTCGCGGTAGCGGGAGACGCCCACTTCGAAGGGGACCTTGGCCTCGGTGAGGGCGTCCTCGGTGCGGCCGACGAAGCTGATCTCGGGGATCGTGTAGATGCCGATGGGCTGGGTCTCGTGGATCTCCGAGACGGGCTCGCCGCAGGCGTGGTGGGCGGCGAGGCGGCCCTGCTCCATCGAGGTGGCGGCGAGGGCCGGGAAGCCGATCACGTCCCCGACCGCGTAGATGTGCGGGACGTCGGTGCGGTAGTCGTCGTCGACCTTGATGCGGCCGCGGTGGTCGGCGGTGAGCCCGGCGGCGTCCAGGTCGAGGCCCCCGGTCATGCCCTGCCGTCCGGCCGAGTACATCACGGTGTCGGCGGGGATGCGCTTGCCGCTCTCCAGGACGGTGATCGTCCCGTCCGGCATCCGCTCGACGGACGCGACCGACTCGCCGAACCGGAACGTGACGGCCAGGTCGCGCAGATGGTACTTGAGCGCCTCGACGATCTCCAGGTCGCAGAAGTCCAGCATCCGCTCGCGGCGTTCGACGACGGTGACCTTGGTGCCGAGGGCGGCGAACATGGAGGCGTACTCGATGCCGATGACGCCCGCGCCGACGACGACCATGGTCTCCGGGATGCGGTCCATGTGGATGATGCCGTCGGAGTCGATGATCGTCCGGTCGTCGAAGTCGACGGTGTCGGGCCGCGCCGGGCGGGTGCCGGTCGCGATCACGATGCGGTCGGCGGTGACCCTCCGCTCGCGGCCCCCGGCGCCGGTGATCCCGATGACGTTGGGTTCCAGGAAGCGTCCCGTGCCCGGCAGGACGGTGACGTGGTTGCGGGCGAGCTGGTTGCGGACGACGTCGGTCTCCCGGCCGATGACGTGCTGGGTCCGCATCCCGAGGTCGGCGACGGTGATCTCGTTTTTGACCCGGTAGCTCTGCCCGTAGAGCTCGCGCTGGTTGAGGCCGGTCAGGTACATCACGGCCTCGCGCATCGTCTTGGACGGGATCGTCCCCGTGTTGATGCAGACGCCGCCGATCATCTCGTGGCGGTCGACGATGCCGACCTTGCGGCCCAGCTTGGCGGCGGCGATGGCCGCGCGCTGCCCGCCGGGCCCGGACCCGAGCACGAGGAGATCAAAGTCGTTCACGTCCCCAGTGTGACGGTTCGCCCCCTTCCCGATATAGGTTTTGGACTGATTGGTCACAGTGCGTCCGGTTCAGGACGTGAGCAGGCCGTCGGCCAGCGCGTCCAGGCCGGCCTTGATGCGGTCGAGCGGCATCCCGCGGGTGCGCCGCTGATGGACGAACAGGTTGGCGGCGAGGGGCGCCAGGAGCGCGTCGGCGAGGTAGGCGGCATCGGCGCCGGGACGGATCCGGCCGAGCAGCATGGCCACATGCATGTGGTAGAGCTCGTATGAGCCGTCCCGGAAGCGGGCGCCGGGCGGGTCGGCCTCGGCCGTGACCAGCAGGTCGGCCTGCGCCTCGGTGCGGTCGGCGAGGGCGTGCAGGAACGCGCGCAGACGGTCGGGCGGGGACGCGCCGGGGCCGAGGGGCGGCGGGCCGTGCAGGAAGGCGGCCTGGAAGTCGCGCTCGCGGTCGTCGATCACCGCGTAGACGAGCCGGGCGCGGTCGCCGAAGCGCCGGTAGACGGTGCCGACGCCGACGCCGGCGGTCCGCGCGACCTCGTCCATGGACAGCGCGTCGACGCCGTGCTCGGCGATCAGCTCGGCGGCGGCGCGCAGGATCCGGCGGCGGTTGTGGGCGGCGTCGGCGCGTTCGGCGGGCGGGCGGCCCGCGACCGGCAGGTCCCGCATGTCGGCCTCCGTCCCGGGGATGTGCTCGGGCAGGCTACCGGAGCGCACTCCGGTTCACGGTTGTATCCGGAACATTCTCCGGTTAATCTCAAGCGGAGTTTTCTCCGGATAATGGGGGCATGGTATGGCCTGGGTCTTCCTGCTGATCGCATCGCTGATGGAGCTGGTCTGGGCGACGGCCCTGAAGGAGTCCGACGGCCTGACGAAGCTCTGGCCCACCGTCATCGGCCTCACGGTCGCGCTGTTCAGCGTCGTCATGCTGTCGCTGTCGCTGCGCACCCTGCCGGTCGGCACCGCCTACGCGGTCTTCGTCGGGGTGGGCGCGCTCGGCGTCGCGCTGGTCGGCATGATCGCGCTCAACGAGAGCGCATCGCCGATCCGCGTGGCGTTCCTCGCGCTCATCCTGATCGGTGTGGTCGGCCTGCAATTCGTCGAGGGCTCTTAGCGCACCCAAGATCGGGCAGAGTGTCGGCATGGCAAGGGAGATGCTGGGGATCGACATCGGCGGGTCGGGGATCAAGGGGGCGCCGGTCGACCTGTCCGACGGCTCGTTCACGCGGGACCGGTTCCGGATCGCCACGCCGCACCCGGCCAGGCCGAAGCCGGTCGCGAAGGTCCTCGCCCGGATCGTGGAGCATTTCGGGTGGGACGGGCCGGTCGGCGTCACCTATCCCGGCGTGGTGATCGACGGTGTGGCGATGTCGGCGGCGAACGTGTCCAGGCGCTGGCTCGGGGTGGACGCGGCGTCCCTGCTCGCGGACGTCACCGGCCGCGAGATCACGCTGCTCAACGACGCGGACGCGGCCGGGGTGGCGGAGCTGCGGTTCGGCGCGGGACGCGACCGGCGCGGCACGGTCGTCCTGCTCACGCTGGGGACGGGCATCGGCAGCGCGCTGTTCACCGACGGCGTCCTCGTCCCGAACACCGAGTTCGGGCACCTGCAGATCGACGGGAAGGACGCCGAGGTGCGCGCGTCCGCGAAGGCGCGCACGGAGGATAACCTCGGCTGGTCCACGTGGGCGAAGCGGCTGAGCGCGTACCTGGCCCACCTGGAAGCGCTGATCTCCCCCTCGCTGATCATCGTCGGCGGCGGGGTGAGCCGCAAGTCCGAGCATTTCCTGCCGCGGATCACGGGGGTGCGGGCCGAGATCGTCCCGGCGCAACTGGTGAACAACGCGGGCATCGTGGGCGCGGCGATGGCGGCGGCCGCGGCGCATCCGGCGCAGACCGCCGAGCCCGCGCCATACGCGGTCCGGGCGGCCGGGGCGACCGGCGGGCCGCAGCGCGAGCGCGGCACCGCCGAGGCCGCCCGCCGGAACGCCCGTTAGGACGCCCGGAGCCGGACGGTCGCGATCTCCCAGGGCCGCAGCGCCAGCATCGCCGTCCCGGCGTGCACGTCGAGCCGGGCGCCGGGGCGTCCGCGCAGGTCGACGCGGACGGCCTCGGTGAAGCCGCCGCGCAGGACGGCCGTGGTGGGCTCGGCGCATTCGGCGACCATCCGGGTCTCGATCCAGCCGTCGCGGGGGCGCAGCGAGGTCATGACCACGCCGTCCCCGGTGATCGCGACGCCCTCCCGGGACGCCGGGGCGGGCACGGAGGCGTGCCCGTATCCGGCGGCGGTGAGAAGGTCGTGGCAGTACGCCTCGGCCGCTCGGAGCACCTCGGTTCCGGGCCGTCCGCCGTCGTAGGGCATGATCGCCATCCCGACCGCCCGCTCGCCGCGGCACTGCGCGGCGGGGGTCGCGAGCTGCGGGCCGGCGGGCTGGTCACGGTAGGTGTTGCGGTCCCGGGACAGGTGGCCGACCGCGCGCAGCAGCGTGAGGGCCATCTCCTGCCCCGACCCGGAGATCTCGTACTCGGTGACGTGCTCCAGCAGGACGGCGAGGCCGCCCGCGGCGACGAACCCGGACGCGGGGTACGCCGGCACGGGACGCTCCCCGAAGCCGCCCTCGGCCCTCAGCCCCCGCTCGACGATCGCGAACTGGCCCTCGGCGAACGACGAGCCCGCCCGGCGCGGCAGCGACAGGTGCAGCCGGACACGGTGGTCGTCGCAGCGGTTGTCGAACGTGACGCGCAGCCGCAGGAACGGCTCACCGGCGCGCAGTTCGGCGCGGGTGGTGACGGTCACGTGCTCCTCGTCGTCCGAGCGCGTCCCGGCCTCCAGGTCACCGGAGGCCGGCCACCGGTACGTCCGGACGATGTCGAGCACGGCGACCAGCGGCCCGGCCCGCACGGGTCGCACGTCCACGGTCAGCGGATCGCCGACGATCCGGTCGTGGGCCGGCGGCGCGTAGTTGTAGGAGTCGCCCAGATCACCGTCGTCCACGATCCGCCCCACGCCCTCGACGACGCGGCCGGACGGGGTGCGCAGCCCGAGCGACCCGTCGGCGTGCACATCGGCGCGCAGCAGGCCGTTGTCGAGGGCGTTCCCGTCCACCGTCACCGGGACCGTCACTGGAGCGTTCCCGGCCCGCGCGGCGGGCACGGGCCGGACGGACGTCAGCCCCAGCGGCGGCACCTCGACGAGCGCGGCGACCGTGCGGCGGGGGTCGGCCAGGATGCGGACCCGCCACTCCCCCTCGGCGTCCCGCAGCGCCTCGCGCACCGCACCGATGTCGAACGGGACGTCGGCGCGGGACGTCACGTGGAAGGTGAGCGCGCGGTCCCGGTGCGACACCGCCCAGTCGCGGATCTCCTGCCCGAACAGCACCCGCCCGTACACGCGCTCCAGCAGGACCGGCAGCTCCGAGGCGGGGTGGACGGCGTCGTCCAGCACGGTCGGCGCGATCTCCAGCGTCTGCACGGGCACCGGCCGCCCGTCCCCCGTCACCAGCCCCGGCTCCCCTTCGCACGGAATGTCCAGGGTGACCAGGCCGGTGCGCGGGGCGGGGGTCGGGTTGAACACCAGGTGCGAGCCGAGCGGCGCGGAGGCGGCCAGTTCGGCGGTGACGAGGTCGCAGACGGCGCGTCCGAGCTGCTCGGCCTCGGCCATGTGCGCCGCGACCTGCTCGGCGGTCTCGTCGCAGCCGCAGCCGGTGACCGAGTCGTGGCAGCTCACCTCGATGAGGCGGCGCCAGGCCAGGTCGAGGAACGTGCGCGCGTCGCCCGCGTACCAGAGCGCGGTCAGCGGCTCGGCGTACCGTTCGACGAGCCGCTCGGCGCGTCCCATCAGCTGCTTGAGCCGGACGCGGGCGGAGATCACCCCGGGCAGGATGTTGGCGCGGGCGTGCGAGCGCAGCTCGCCGCGGACGCGCGGCAGGCCGTCCACGGACGGGTCCTCCCCCGCGAAGTAGCCGGCGAGGGTGTCCAGGCGCATGGCGGACCCGGCGGCGGCGATCCGGTCGGGGAGGTCCGCGGCGGGCGCGGTGTGGTCGGCCCCGTACATGGCCAGCAGCGGGCCGCCGTGCGGATACCAGCGGCCCATCGCGGCCGCGAACCCGGCGACGCGGCCGGGCGCGGGCGCGCCGCCCCCGGGCTCCCCCGGCTCCTCGAACATCGACGCGGCGTTGCCGTAGCCGCCCTCCGGCAGGTAGCGGGTGCGGATCGCCGTCCCGTCCGGTGCCTGCCAGGCGAACGCGCAGGTCCGGATGCGGCCGGGGACGCCGCGCCACACGCAGGCGTGCTCGATCCCGGCGAGCTTCAGGATCTGCGGCATCTGCGCGCAATGCCCGAACTGGTCGGGCAGGTAGCCGACCATCATCACGGCACCGAGTTCCGCCGCGTTCCGCATCCCGAGTTCCAGGTTGCGGATCATGTTCTCGCCCGAGGACAGGAACTCGTCGTGGAGGATCTGCCAGGGCCCGACGGCGAGCCGCCCCTCCCGGACGAGCGCGGCCACCCGGTCCCGCCGTTCGGGACGGACCTCCAGGTAGTCGTCGACCGCCGCCATCTGCCCGTCCAGCGTGAAGCGCCAGCGCGGATCGGCCTCCATCCGGTCGATGACGCCGTCGAGCAGGGACACCAGGCGGAGCCGGAAGCGCTGGAACGGCAGGTACCACTCGCGGTCCCAGTGCGTGTGCGGCACGACGACGATCTCGGAATCCGCTACCCGCACAGTGCGATCACCTCGCTCTCGTGGCTCTCCAGATGGTGCATTCCCGGACGATCAGCCGGTATCCGGTGGAGCCCGAGCCAGACGTGCCATGTGCCCGGTTCAAGCTCCCCTGGCAAGTACCCGGACGTCGCCCGGACGGCGCTTATCACGTACTGGGAACGCGCCCCGCCGGACCAGCCGCGGAACCCGCCGGGGCCATGGCACCCCAGATCGATGACACCTTCCGCATAGGACAGCTCGACCGTGACCGAGGCCGTACCCGGCGGGACGTCGAAGGGCAGTTCGCGGAGCCCCCGCTCAAGGCGGTCTTCCAGGCTCCAGCGCCCCCGGTGAACGGTCATCCCCGTCCCCCGTCCCCCGTCCTTTTCGATCAGGGGTCCATGAGCTCGGCGGAGCGGGCGGCGAACACCTCCATGGCCTTCGCGGTGACCGGGCCCGGGGCGGCCGGGAGGACCGTGCCGTCCACCGCCCGGACCGGCTGGACGTCGCGGGTCGTGGAGACCAGGAACGCCTCGTCCGCGCGGTACAGGTCGTCCAGCGCGATGTCCTCCTCCTCGCCGCCGCACCACTCCAGCGTCAGCGCGCGCGTCACCCCGGCCAGGCAGCCCGACGACAGCGGCGGCGTGACGAGCCGCCCGCCGAGGACCACGAAGATGTTGCTGCCCGTCCCCTCGCACAGGTTCCCGGCCGTGTTGCCGAAGATCGCCTCGCCGCCGCCGCGCTCCTTGGCGTGGGCGAGCGCGAGGGCGTTCTCCGCGTAGGACGTCGTCTTGAGGCCGGCCAGCGCGCCGCGCTCGTTGCGCGGCCACGGCACGACCGTCACGTCCGCCGTCGCGGGGAACGGGTCCTGCGGGCCGGCGATGATCGACACCGTCGGGCCCGCGTCACCGCGCGCGGAACCGAGCGGGCCCGGACCGCTCGTGTAGGTGATGCGGATCCGGGCGAGCGGCCACTTCGGCGCGGCGGCCAGCACCTCCAGGGTGCCCTGGGCGAGGACGTCGTGGTCGGGCTCGGGCAGGCCGAGGCCGGCCGCCGAACGCGCCAGCCGGCGCAGATGCCGGGTCAGCGCGAACGGCTCCCCGTTCGTCGCCTTCACCGTCTCGAAGACCCCGTCCCCGACGAGCATCCCGTGATCGAAGACCGACACCGTCGCCCGCTCAGGGTCGAGCAGTTCCCCGTTCAGCCAGATCTTGGCCTGCGCCGTCACCGGAAGCCACCTCCAAAAGCCGAGCCGCCTTCAGCTCGGTCTCGCGCCATTCACGATGTGGATCGGATCCCCACGTGATGCCCGCGCCGGTGCCGAACCGGAGCAGGCCCCCCTCCGCCCAGAAACTCCGGATGCCCACCGCGAGGGCACCACGGCGGGAGTCCGCGTCCACCCAGCCGATGGCCCCACAGTACGGGCCCCGGGGGACGGGTTCGAGTTCTTCCAGCAGCCTCAGCGCACTCGACTTCGGGGCACCGGTCACCGAACCGGGAGGAAACGTCGCGGCGAGCAGGCCGGGCCAGCCTCCGGTCACCCGCGCCCGGACGGTCGACACCAGGTGAACGA
Source organism: Actinomadura formosensis NBRC 14204 (assembly GCF_001552155.1). Taxonomy (GTDB): domain Bacteria; phylum Actinomycetota; class Actinomycetes; order Streptosporangiales; family Streptosporangiaceae; genus Spirillospora; species Spirillospora formosensis. The sequence continues at coordinate 22,347 of NZ_BCQQ01000111.1, forward strand.
GCCCCGGATGCTCTTCGAGCACGCACAACTCCGGCACCGTCACCGAACCGACCCGCGCGACCCGTCCCAGGTCGTTCCGGACCAGGTCGACGATCATCACGTTCTCGGCATGGTCCTTGGGCAGCAGGTCACCGGGGGTCTCGCCGGTCCCCTTGATCGGACGGGACTCCACCACATCCCCGTCCCTCGACAGGTACAGCTCAGGCGAAGCGGACGCGACCTCCAGTCCCGGGATGCTGAGCGTCATCGCATACGGCGCAGGGTGGCGTTCGGCCAGCCTCGCGCCGAGCCCCGCGATCTCGGCGCCGGCCGGCAACCCCGCCTCCAGGACGCGGCAGAGGTTGGCCTGGTAGACGATGCCGTCCGCGATCGCCTCCCGGATGCGCTCGACTCCGGCGACGTACGCGGCCTCGTCCAGGGAACTCGTCCACTCCCCCGGCGCGACCCACACACCCCCCGGATGAGGCGCACGCCGGACGGTTTCGAACCGGGCGCACGTGACCTTCCCCTCGTAGGTCACCACGACGGCCCACCAGCCCCCGGAGTCGAGCGCGGCCGGATCGCTCGTCACCTCGGCGAGCCCCGTCGCCAGCAGACCCCCCGCGTACGCGAAGTTCACGGCAGCACACACCCGAACGAATCCGCGAGCCCCCCGTGCCCCACGTCGGTGACGACCAGCGCCCGCCGCGTCGAGCCCCGCTCGAACCAGCCCAGCTCGATCATCCGGCCCGTCAGCGCCGCGCCCAGCGCCCCGCCCAGATGCGGGCTCCGCTCCGTCCAGTCAAAGCACCCCCAGGCGAACCGCCGCCGCGACCTCCGCAACACCGCGACATCCAAGCCCAGCGCCCCCAGCCGCTCCTCACCCTTCTCCGTCACCTCGTAGGCGTCCCCGCCGTCCGCCTCGATCAGGCCGCCGCCCACCAGCGCCGCGAACAACGCCACACCCGCCACCCCCGCCAAATGGTCGTAGCACGTCCGCGCCTCGTGCAGCCGCCGCGCATCCCGCGACTGCCGCAGGCTCCGCGCCCGCACCGGCGGGCTGATCCGCGACAACGCCTCGATGACCAGCGCGACCTCACTCCCCCGCAGCCGGTAGTACCGGTGCCGGCCCTGCTTCACCACCGTCACCAGCCCGCCGTCCAGCAGCCGCCCCAGATGCGCGCTCGCCGTCTGCGCGCTGACCCCCGCCGTCCGCGCCAACTCCCCCGCCGCCAGCGGACGCCCATCCAGCAGCGCCGTCAGCATCGCGGCCCGCGCCCGATCCGCCAGCAACGCCGCCACCGGCGCAAAGTCCGCACTCAGGACATGTTCCGAGCCCATGCCCCCGACCCTAAGCGACCCATCCTTCGACACCCGCCGAAGCATCCCCGCACCCCCGCCGCGAAACCCGGTTTGGGGAACGGCCTCCAACGCGCTAAAGTTTTCCCCGTCGCCGCAAGGCGCACGCGGAAGTGGCTCAGGGGTAGAGCATCACCTTGCCAAGGTGAGGGTCGCGGGTTCAAATCCCGTCTTCCGCTCTGAGGGGCCTTTCAGGCTATGACCCAGAAGGTCTCATTCTGGTGGAGTGGCCGAGAGGCGAGGCAACGGCCTGCAAAGCCGTGTACACGGGTTCAAATCCCGTCTCCACCTCAACGCCGTACCTCCCCCGGAGGCCACGGAAAC
>NZ_BCQQ01000112.1 GCF_001552155.1 Actinomadura formosensis NBRC 14204
TCTTCATGCGCTGAGCCGGTTCGGTCAGAACACGCTCGGGCCCGGCGGCCCTCCCGCGCGGGCCTTCACCCCCGGCCTGTAGGCCGGAGCACTGGCCCGCACATCGGTAGCCGCGCGTTCGCACGCGAAGGCCCCCGCCACGACGGCGGGGGCCTCGTTCGTTCGAACGCGAGGGGTCAGTCGTTGGGATGGAGTTCGCCGTTCTTGAGCTTGTCGGTGAACGTTTTCCAGGTGGTTGGGCTGAAGACTAGTGCTGGGCCGGTGGGGTCGACGCTGTCGCGGACGGCTACGACAGCGGGGATGTTGGTGGCGACCTCGATACAGGTGTTGGCGTCGCCGGTGCTGTGGCTGCTCTTGCGCCAGGCGGCGCCGGACAGATCGACCGGACTGCGCATGTGGACTGGACCTTTACTGTTCGGCAGTGGCCCCGATGAGCGCCACTGACTCCTGCGGGTCGAGCGCCAACTCGCGAAGGCGCTCAAATGCGACATTACAACGTGTCACCAGACGTTGATCTTCGAGGTAGACGACCCCGTGCAGCCCCTCGGTAGAGGCGACATCTGGGTCCTCTTCCGTTGCGAATTTCAGAATGATGAAGGCGCCATCGAGGCCGGGGTGTTCGCCGACCGATGCCGGGAGCACCTGGATCGTGACGTTCGGGCGGTCGGCGTCGCTGACGAGCCGCCGGAGTTGTTCTCGCATGATCTTCGGCCCGCCGATCGTCTTGCGGATGGCCGACTCGTCGAGGATGACGTGGAGATGCGGGGCGTCCTTGGAGCGGGTGAGGATCGCCTGCCTGGCCATGCGAGCTTGGAGTCGCCGTTCGATTTCCTTCGCACTGGTCTGCTCCAGGTTTCCCGCTCGCATGATGGCGCGGGTGTAGTCGGGGGTCTGGAGTAGGCCAGGCACGATCTGGGGAGCCCAGTCCCCAATGAACGCGGCTTCGTCTTCCAGAGCCACATACGGACTGCTGAAGACGTCGGCGTATCCGGTCCACCATCCACGCTGGTCGGCCTTCTCCGCGAGGTCGATGACCGCTTCGCGTTCCGGTGTGACGACGCCGTAGATGTCGAGCAGTAGGGCGACGTCGTGGGGCGATGCCTTGTTACGGCCGGTTTCGAGGTGCCCGACCTTCTGTTGCGACCAGCCGAGTTGGGCGGCGACTGCTTCCTGGCTGAGGCCGACCTTGTGGCGGAAGTCGCGGAGCCAGCGCGCCAGGCGTCGTGCTCGCACGGACGGTATGTAGGCGGGTTGTTTGGGTGGCGCCATTTCAGTCTCACCAAGACCAGTTGTGTGGAGGGGCTTCACAACCCACTTCGGTCAAGATCTTTGTTGTAACTACTTGCCTCAAGGGGTTACGGCGGCGATAGTAGCACTGCCGCGCATTGCTCACTGATGGTGATCGAACATCGGCGCTCCGTATGGGGCCGGGTTGCCATGGCGGTCCGGCGTCAGGCGGGCGCTTTCAAGCTTCGGGTTGGTGTGCGTGCCGCGCGGTGATCGGTGAGTACCTGTCCACAAGCACCAGCGAAGAGAGGGGGCCGACGCCAGACTGAATGCCCTCCGTCCGCCTCTGCCCAGGCGGACGGTGACCCTGACGTGGTCAGGGACGGGCGGCTGGCGCGGCCCCGGAACGGACGAGCATGCCCGTACTTCTGGGGACCGTATCAGGTCCCGGCAACAACGAAATGATCATGGACGTGTCCTGGCCCGCCGAGGAGGCGGCGGTGGGCCGTGCCCGCCGCTGCGTGCGTGGATGGCTCGGCGACGTCCGGGGACTCGACCTCGGCGACGTCGAGGTGATGATCTCGGAACTCGTCACCAACGCCTGCCAGCACTCCGGTGCGGCCGGCCGCCCGGGCGGCCGGGTGCGCCTGGTCGCGGTCTGCGGGCCGGACGGCCTGCGGATCGAGGTCACGGATGTCGGGGGCGGCACAACGATTCCGGCGCCCCGGCGCCCGAACGCCGATGACATCCGAGGACGCGGCCTGATGATCGTGGAGGCCCTCGCGGACCGCTGGGGCCACCTCGCCGACCCGGACACCGGGGACCGGACCGTCTGGGTCGAGGTGGCGAGAAGGACGGCCTTCGCACCGGATGCCATGCCGGACGGCGGGGCGCACGCGGGAGAAGAGCTTGGTGAGACGGGCCGGGCGCCTGCGCGGTGCGACGCCGCCCGGTGAACGTCCCGATGGTCCTGGCGTTCTCCCTTGGGGTGGCGACGGGCCTTGCGTCCGTCGCGCTCCTGGCGGGGGGCCGGGGGCGGGGCGGCCGACACGCCACCGGTCCGCCTCGACGCACCCAAGGGAACCGGCACAGACGACGCGATACCTACTGAAGAGGAGACAACCCCCCATGTCGAAGCAGCGTGTCAACGCCGAGGAACTGCTGACCCCCGCCGAGGTGGCGGCAATGTTCCGCGTCGACCCGAAGACCGTGACCCGCTGGGCGCAGGCCGGGAAGCTGACCTGGGTTCGCACTCTGGGCGGCCACCGCCGCTACCGGAAGGCGGAGGTCGTGGCCCTGCTGCGGGGTCCCGGACACGACGCCTGACGGCAGCGTTCTGGGCACCCTGATCACGTCGTTGAGATCGGGAGCGCCCGGAGCCGTCCGAAAGTGCCTATGCCGTCCGTGCGGCGGGACGCCTCCAGGCGTTCTGCCGGAACCTCGCCGTAGAGGGTGGTCCGCTGCCTGGCGGGACGGCCCGCGCGTGCCGCGATCGCCTCCAGTTCGCTGATGGGCTTGAACGAGCCGTTCTCGGACCCGGCCATGCGGCTGATGGTCTCCTCCATCAGCGTGCCGCCCAGGTCGTTCACGCCCCCTCGCAGGACGCGCGTACACAATTCGTCTCCCAGCTTTACCCAGGACGTCTGGATATTGGGGATCGCACCGTGCAGCAGGATGCGCGCCAAGGCGTGGACGGCGATGTTCTCCCTGACGGTCGGCCCCGGACGCGCCAGCCCGGCGAGGTAGATGGGCGAGTTGTGGTGGACGAACGGCAGCAAGACGAACTCACTGAACCCACCCGTCCGCTCTTGGATGGACCGCAGCAGCTTGATATGCGCGACCCAGTGCGCCGGGGTGTCCACATGCCCGTACATCATCGTGGACGTCGTCGGGATGCCCAGCTCATGCGCCGTGGTGACGACCTCGATCCACTGGTCGGTGGGCAGCTTCCCCTTGGTCAGCACCCACCGGACGTCGTCGTCCAGGATCTCGGCGGCCGTCCCCGGCAGCGAGTCGACCCCGGCCTCCTTCGCCGCCTGCAACCACTCCCGGATCGCCAGGTCGGCCCTGGACGCGCCGTTCACGACCTCCATCGGGCTGTAGGAGTGCAGGTGGATGCCGGGCGCGCGCCGCTTCACCTCGCGCGCGAGGTCGAAGTAGGCGGTGCCCGGCAGATCCGGGTGGATTCCGCCTTGCATGCAGATCTCGGTCGCGCCGGCCGCCCACGCCTCGTCCACCCGGTCCCCGACCTGGCTCAACGACAGCGTGTAGGCGTCGGCGTCGGTCCGGCGCTGCGCGAACGCGCAGAACCGGCAGCCCGTGTAGCAGACGTTCGTGAAGTTGATGTTCCGCGTCACCACGTACGTGACGTCGTCCCCGACGGCATCGCGCCGCAGGTCGTCGGCCAGTGAGGCGAGCGCGTCCAGTTCCGGTCCGTCGGCGTGCAGAAGGGCCAGCGCCTCATCGTCCGACAGTCCCGCGGGGTTCTGCTCCGCGCGCGCGAGAGCGGCCTTGACGTCCGCATCGAACCGCTGGGGAGCGGACATGCGTTCCCTGAGCGCGTCCCAGTCCCCATAGACCTCGTCGAAATCGTCCCGCCGGTCACTGGTCCGCCCGGTCGTGTCGATCTCGGTGTGCAGGTCGGTTCGCCCGGACGCCTCGAAACCGCCGTCGGGCTCCTGCCAGGGACGCCCCGCGAGCACGGCGTCCTCCCGCGCCAGCCCGGTCACCGGATCGGCCAGCGCCGCGACGTGCCCGGCGAGCCGCGGGTCGAGCCACGGCTCGCCCCGCCGCACGTACTCGGGATAGATCGTCAGCCGCTCCCGCAGCGCGAACCCCGACTCGGCCGTCCTGGCGGCCAGCTCGTCGAGCTGCGGCCACGGCCGCTCCGGGTTCACGTGGTCCGGCGTCAGCGGCGAGACCCCGCCCCAGTCGTCGATCCCGGCGCGCAGCATCAGCGCGAACTGGTCGGCGACCAGGTTCGGCGGCGCCTGGACCCGCGCCTTCGGCCCGAGCACGAGCCGCGTCACCGCGATCGTCGCGGCCAGCTCGTCCAGCTCGGCGTCCGGGACGGCGCGCATCTTCGTGTCCGGCTTCGCGCGGAAGTTCTGGACGATCACCTCCTGGATCGCCCCGTACTCGCGCATCGTCCGCCGGATCTCGAAGATCGCGTCCGCGCGCTCCTCGAGCGTCTCGCCGATGCCGATGAGGATGCCGGTCGTGAACGGCACGTTCGTCCGTCCCGCGTCCTCCAGGACCCTGAGCCGGACGACCGGGTCCTTGTCCGGCGACCCGAAGTGCGGGCCGCCGCGCTCGCTGAACAGCCGCGTCGCCGTCGTCTCCAGCATCATCCCCATGGACGGGGCGACCGGCTTGAGCCGCTGGAAGTCGCGCCAGGTCAGCACACCCGGGTTCAGGTGGGGCAGCAGGCCGGTCTCCTCCAGCACCCGGATCGCCATCGCGCGCACGTACGAGAGCGTGTCGTCGTAGCCGTGCGCGTCCAGCCACTCGCGGGCCTGCCTCCACCGGTCCTCGGGGCGGTCGCCGAGCGTGAACAGGGCCTCCTTGCAGCCCATCTCGGCGCCCCGCCGCGCGATCTCCAGCACCTCGTCCGGGCCGAGATACGGCGAGTCCAGTCTGTGGGGGACGGTCGCGAACGTGCAGTACCCGCAGCGGTCCCGGCACAGGCGGGTCAACGGGATGAAGACCTTGCGGCTGTAGGTGATGACGCCGGGCCGGCCGACGGCCTCCAGCCCGGCGTCCCGGGTACGGGCCGCGTGGGCGAGCAGATCGTCGAGCTGTGCCCCGCGGGCCCGCAGCAGCGTCGCGGCCTCGGACCGGTCCAGTGTCTTGCCGTCACGCGCGCGGGCCAGGGCCCGGCGAAGAGCGGAGCTCGTGGCGTCCATGCGGGCACTCTATGCCAATCGTCATAATCCGCGCCGCGCCGGGGTCCCGCAACTCGCCCGCCGCACTCACCTGACCTCGATGAACGCCTCGGGACTGCGCGGCGGACGCTCCCGCGGGGGCGCGGCCGGGTGGCCGACACCGACGGCGCCCATCGGGTCCCAGCCGTCCGGCAGATCGAGCACGCCGCGCACGACATCGCGGCAGAACATCGTGCTCGACACCCAGCACGAGCCGAGTCCCTCCACCGCCAGCGCGACCAGCAGGTTCTCCACGCCCGCGCCCGCCGCGACGACGAACATCTCCCGCTCCGCGCGGGACCGCCGCTCGTCCGGATAGTCGTGCGAACCGTCCATGACCAGGCACGGGACGACGAGGTAGGGGGCTCGCCGCAGCACCTCGCCGCGCCGCAGCCGCCGGGTGACCGACTCCGCGGAGAAGCCGTCCCGGCGCAGGTCGGCCGCCCAGGCGTCGCGCATCGCGTCCAGCAGCCGCGTCCGGGACTCCGCCGACTCCAGCAGGACGAACCGCCACGGCGTCGTGTGGTGCGGCGCCGGCGCGGTGATCGCGGCGCCGACGGCCCGCCGCACCGCCGCCGGGTCCACCGGCTCGGCGGTGAACTCGCGGATCGTGCGCCGCGCGCGCAGCACGTCCGCCGACCCGAACCGGAACATGTCCTCCCGCGGCGGCCGGACCAGCGCCCGCGCCCCCGGCCCGTCCTCCGGCGTGACCAGCCCGGACAGGCCGCGCACGACGGCGATCGGCACCCCGCCGAGCTTCCCCTTCACCAGTTCGCCCGCCGCGGCGATCTCGTCCGCCACGGCCGTGACGGTCGCCTCCAGCCGGTTGCCGTAGCCGTCGTCGCGTCCCCGCAGGTCGCTGAGCGGCGCCAGCCCCGCGACCCCGATGGCCGCGTCGGTCAGCCCGTTGCGCCAGGGCCGCCCGAGCGTGTCGGAGATGATCACACCGACCTCGGCCCCGGTCCGCGCCCGCACCCCGGCCCGGATGCGCCGCGCCGACGCGTCCGGGTCCTCCGGCAGCAGCAGCACCGTGCCCGGCCTCGTGTTGGACGCGTCCACACCGGCCGCGGCGAGCACCAGCCCCTGCCGCGTCTCCACGATCCGCGTCTCGCCGCGCGCGTGCGCCCGCCGCGCCACCACGCGCACGGTCTCGGCGTCGATGGCCTTCTCCCGGTCGGCGGCGACCAGGACCCGCCCCTCCGCCTTGCTGACGATCTTGGACGTGACGACGAGGACGTCCCCGTCCCGGACCGTCCCCTCCGGGAGCAGCGCCGCGATGTCGTCGCCCTCGGCGACCTCCGGCACTCCCGCGACCCCGAAGACCTGAAGGTTCACCCCGCGTCCTCCGCCCGCTGCACCTCGGCCGCCAGGCCGAGCGCCGCACGCGCGATGTCGGCGGTCGCCACCGCGTCGCTCATCAGCAGCGGCCGGGACCGCACCTCGATGCCCTCGACCCGGACGTCCGCGTCGGCCTCGTCGACGAGCCAGCCGTCCAGCAGCCCGAGCCCGTAGCTCTCCGCGACCGCCCGCGCCGACGTCTCCACCCCGATCGCCTTCAGGCAGGCGTCGGCCATCCCCCGGACGGGCGCCCCGCCGATGATCGGGGAGACGCCGACCACGGTCTTGGCCGCCACCGCGTCCCGGATCCCGGGAACCGCCAGGATCGTCCCGATGCTCACCACGGGGTTGGACGGCGGGAAGAGCACCACGTCGGCCGCCTCGATCGCCGCGAGCACCCCCGGCGCCGGCTTCGACTTCTCCGCGCCGACCGCCGTGATCGACAGCGCCGGGACGGACGCGCGCAACCGCACCCACCACTCCTGGAAGTGGATCGCCCGCCGCCCCCTGTCGTCCTCGATCACGACATGCGTCTCGACCTGGTCATCGGTCATCGGGATCAGCCGGACCCCCGGCTTCCACCGGTCGCACAGCGCCTCGGTGACCGCCGACAGCGGGTAACCCGCCTCGAGCATCTGCGTCCGGACGATGTGGGTCGCGAAGTCCCGGTCACCGAGCCCGAACCACTCGGGCCCCACCCCGTAGGCGGCCAACTCCTCCTTGACGGTGAACGTCTCCGCGGCCCGCCCCCAGCCCTGCTCCTCGTTGATGCCGCCGCCGAGCGTGTACATGACGGTGTCCAGGTCGGGGCACACCCGTAGCCCGAACAGCGAAATATCGTCCCCGGTGTTCCCGATGACGGTGATCTCCGCCTCCGGAGCCGCCGTCCGCAGCCCTCGCAGGAACCGGGCCCCGCCGATCCCGCCCGCCAGACACACGATCTTCATAACCCAACCCTACGGCGCCCCCTACCTCCACCTTCCAGGACGGTCATCTCCCGCCCCTCTCGGACCAAGCCTCAGCCCCCGCCCACGGGCAGGGGGGTGGAGCGAGCGCCGGCAAGTGGCGGGCGTATGCCCGTTTGCGCAGGTGGGCGCGGCGGCGCCGGGCCAACCGTAACGGGCGCGGAGACCGCCACGGCGGCGGGTGGATCGCCTGCGTTGAGCCAGGGACCCAAGAGGTCGCCCCTCCGGACGAAATTATGCAAAGCTTTGGCGCGTAATCGGAATGCCTCGGTCCCGGTCTGGAGATATCACCGTGAACAAGGAAGCCGTCCAGCGCCTGCGCGAACCGGCCGCCTGGGTACTGCTCGCCGCGGCGGGACTGCACTTGCTCGCGGGACTCATCCACCTTCTGGGCGGTGAAGGGCCGTTCACGGCCCGCGCGCTGGGAGAGGCGCGGGACGGGACGTTCCTGCAGATCACGCTCGTCGGCGTCCTCGCCCTCGCGGTGTTCCTGGTGACCTCGGGCGAGACCCCGACGCCGCAGGCCAGGACGATCACCATGGGGGCGCTCGGCGTCCTCGGCGGGATCGCCCTGTTCGGGGTCATCGTGTGGCTCAGCGGGATGCTCGCCGACTCCACGTACGTGACGGCGCTGACGAAGCTCGCCGCGTTCCTGGTGGGGGCCGGGAAGCTCGCCGTGGTCGGTGTCGGCGGGTGGTTCGTCTTCACCGTGTTCCAGGGGATGCAGCCGCCGCGTCCGCAGCCTCAGCCGCAGATGCAGCAGGGCTACCCCGACTTCGGGTACCAGCAGGGGCAGCAGCCGGGCCAGCAGCAGTACGGGCAGCAGGGCTACGGCCAGCAGCAGTACCAGCAGTACCAGCAGTACGGCCGGCAGCCCGGCGCCGAGGGGCAGCAGGCCGCGCAGCAGCAGGGCTACGACCAGCAGCAGTACGACCAGCAGCAGTACGGGCAGCAGGGCTACCAGCAGTACGGGCAGCAGCAGGACCACCAGCAGCAGGACCACCAGCAGTACGGCGCCCAGGGCGGCTACCAGTCCGGCCAGCAGCAGGCGCAGCAGCAGGCCCAGCAGCCGTCCGCCGACCAGGAGGACATGGGCGAGTGGACGCGCGCCTACGGCGGCTCCGGTCAGGAGCAGGGGCCGCAGGGCACCCAGCCCGCGCCGCCGCAGGGCGGCGGCGACCAGCAGGACGGCGGCGACTGGTACCGGGACAACCGTCCGCCGCCGCCGCAGTGACCGGAGCGGTCGGACCCGAAGCCCGGCGATGACCAGCCGATTAACCGGTCTTCACCCGGGGGTCATCGAGCACATCCCGGTATATCCCACTTTGGCGCCCAGGAAAGCCATCCGGCTTGACGGGACAGTCGCCGCACGCGTGTAATTTCGTGGATGTAGTTTCAATGCCTTCTCGGGGGAAGTAACCGGAGGGATGGCATTGACCAGGGGGTTTCACGGGCAGGGAGGTGCGCTGTGAGCGAGGTGGTCATCCCGCTGGCGCACGGCACAGATGGCGAAGAGTTGGGTTGGCAGGAGCGCGCCTTGTGCGCGCAGACGGACCCGGAGGCGTTCTTTCCGGAGAAGGGCGGTTCCACTCGCGAGGCCAAGAAGGTGTGCCGGGCATGCGAGGTGCGTACGGAGTGCCTGGAATACGCGTTGCAGCACGATGAGCGTTTCGGTATCTGGGGTGGACTCTCCGAGCGGGAACGGCGCAAGTTGAAGCGCCAGGCCGTTTAGCGGGCCGGGACCGTTCCGGCCGACCCGCGTGTCCCGGATCTTCGCGGATCCGGAGCGTGTCGCACGCGGCCACGCGTACAGTAATCAGCCGTGCCGGCCTCCGGGCCGGCACGGCTGCTGTTCTTTTCAGCACCGGCCCTGTCGTCGCACAGATCGAGCGCTCCTTGACCCCCACTCTCGATCGTCACGTCGTCACGGCGGTCCTCGTCACCCATGACGGTGCGCGGTGGCTGCCGGAGACGCTGAAGGCGCTGCTGACGCAGACGCGCCCCGTGCAGCGCCTCGTGACCGTGGACACCGGAAGCCGTGACCGCGGGCCCGCCGTGCTCGCCGAGGTCCTCGGCGCGGACAAGGTCCTCACGCTGCCGCGCACCACCGGGTACGGGGAGGCGATCGCGGAGGCGCTCCGGCAGGACGCCGCGTCCGCGCCCGTCCCGGACGATGATCCCGGAAACCCGCGCACCGAGTGGATCTGGCTGCTGCACGACGACTCCGTGCCCGCCCCCGACGCGCTCGCCCACCTGCTGCGGACGGCCGCCACCGACCCGAACGTGGCGGTGCTCGGCCCGAAGGTCCGCGACTGGGACGACCGCCGCGTCCTGCGCGAGGTGGGCGTCACCGTGGACGCCGCCGGGCGCCGCGAGCGGGGCCTGGACCGGGACGAGTTCGACCAGGGCCAGCATGACGGCGTCCGGGACGTGCTGGCCGTCGGCAGCGCCGGGATGCTGGTCCGCCGGGAGGTGTGGGAGCGGCTCGGCGGCTTCGACGTCGAATACGGCGTCTTCCGCGACGACCTGGACTTCTGCTGGCGGGTCCACGCGGCCGGGCAGCGGGTCGTCCTGGCCGGCGACGCGGTCGTGTACCACGCGGAGGCGTCCCGGCGGGGGCTCCGCGAGATCGGCATGACGGCGGAGCATCCGGCCCGCCGGGACCGCCGCAACGCCCTGCTCACACTGCTCGCCAACCAGCCGCTTCCCGCGCTGCCACGGGCCGTCGTCCGCAACGTGTGGGCGTCCCTCGTCCACGCCTTCTACCTGTTGATCACCAAGCGGCCGGGCGAGGCGCGCGAGGAACTGCGCGCCCTCGCCGATGTGCTGTGCGCCCCCGGCCGGCTGCGCCGGGCACGGGCCGTCCGCGCGGACGGCCGGACGCGCGTGTACCGCAGCGTCCGGCGTTTCCAGCCGCGCCGGGTGGTGCTGCGCCGGGCGGTCGAGGCGGTCTCGGAGTACTTCGCCGCGCACGAGCGGGTCCGCGAGGTGCAGGAGGACGACCTCATGGCGGAGGAGCCGGGTGCGCTCCGCCGGTTCCTCGCGCGCCCCGGCGTCCTGCTCGTCCTCGCGCTGGCCGCCGTCGCGGTCGCCGCCGAACGCTCCCTGATCACCGATGCCGGACGGCTGGGCGGCGGTGCGCTCGTGCCCGCGTGGGGCGGCGCGAGCGACCTGTGGGAGCAGTACCTGTCCGGCTGGCATCCGGTCGGGCTCGGCACCGACGCGGGGAGCCCGCCCTACGTCGGCGTGCTCGCCGTGCTGTCCACGCTGCTGTTCGGCAAGCCGTGGCTGGTGGTGTCGCTCCTGCTGCTGGGCAGTGTGCCGCTCGCCGGCCTCACCGCCTACCGCGCGTCCCGGCTGCTGATCGTGGAGCCGTCGCTGACGGGCCGCCGCGCCCGCACGGCCGGCCGCCGGGTCCCCGTCCGCGTCGTCCGCGCGTGGTTCGCCGCCGGGTACGCGCTGCTGCCCGCCGCGACCGGCGCCGTCGCGGGCGGCCGTCTCGGCACCGCCGTCGTCCTCGTCCTGCTCCCGCCGATCGCCGTGCACGCCGCCCGCGTCTACGGGCTGCCGCGCTCGGACGCCGCCCGCTTCGACGCACCGGCGCGGCGCAAACGCGCGGGACGCGCCGCGTGGACGGTCGCGCTGCTGCTCGCCGTCGCGATGGCGTTCGTCCCGCTCGTCTGGCCGATCGCCGTGCTGGCGGCCGGGATGGTGTGGGCGCTGCTCGACCGGCCGGGACGGCAGGGCCGCCGCAACCTCGGCATCGCGCTCGGCGTCCCGCCGCTGCTGATGCTGCCGTGGACCATCGGCCTCCTGCTGCACCCTTCCCGGCTCCTCACCGAGGCGGGCCTGCACCGGCGGTTCGAGCCCGCCGCCGCGGCCGACCTGCTGGCGCTCGACCCGGGCGGGCCCGGCACGCCCGCGCGGTGGGCGCTCGCCGGCCTGCTGGCGGTCGCGGTGCTGGCGCTGCCGCTGCGCAGCCGCCGCGCGATGGTGCTGGCCGGCTGGCTGCTGGCCGTCTTCGGGCTGCTCGTCGCCGTGCTGACCAGCGCCGCGACCGTCGCCAAGGGCGCGGACGAGGCGCCGGTCTGGCCCGGCACGGCGCTGATCTTCGCGGGCGCGGGGGTGCTGCTCGCCGCGACCGCCGCCGTCCAGCGCGGCACCGAGGTCCTGGCCGGCAGGCACCTGACCTACCGGGCGGGAGGGACGGCCGTGGTGCTCGCCGCACTGACCGCGCCCGTCCTGGCCGCCGCGTTCTGGGTCGTCGGCGGTGCGGGCGGGCCACTGGGCGGGATCAACCCCGACACCGTGCCCATGTTCCTCCGGGGGCCGGACGGGCCGAGGACGCTCGTCCTGCACAGAGAGCCGACCGGGCGCATCTCCTACACGGTTCTCAGGGACGCGCGTCCGATGCTGGGCGAATCAGAGGTCACGGTGGGCGGCCGGGCCCGCGAACGCATGGACGACCTCGTCGCCGGCCTGGCCGCAGGACGCGAAGGTGATGACGGGCCTGCACTGACCCGTATGGGCGTCCAATACCTCCTGGTGCCGCACCCCAGGAAGGACCCGCTCACCAAGGTTCTGGACGCGTCACCGGAGCTGACCCGCCTCAGCCGTACGGGGACGTTCGCCGTGTGGCGGCTCCAGGCGACGTCCGCCCGGATGATGCTTCTGCAAGGCTCCACGGTCACGCCACTGCGGGCGGGGCGTATCGACGCCAACGTGCGGATCCCACCGGGGCAGGGCAAGCGCACCCTCCTCTTGGCCGAACCCGCCGGCGGTGGCTGGAAGGCCACCTTGAACGGCCGCAACCTCGGATCGCACACGGTGGACGGCTGGGCGCAGGGCTACGACATCCCTCCGGCCGGAGGAGAGTTCAAGCTGACGCGGTCGATGATGATGCGGCACACGTGGCTCGTCATCCAGGGCATCGCCGTCTTGCTCGTGGTCGTTCTGGCCTTGCCCGGCGCCCAGCCCGACACCCTCATGTTCACCGGCGACAGGGAGCGACGCCGTCGTGGACGCCGACGCGGACGGCGCCGCGCTCACCCTGCCCGTGCTCATTCAGCCCGTGCTCATTCAGCCCGCCCTCGCCGTGCCCGCGTTCCGCGCGAAGCGCCCCCAGAGCCCGTCAAGGAGCCGAGCCCGGAGGAGGTGTCCTGACCCATGGACAAGGTCCTGCGCCTCCTCGGCATGCGCTATGCCACCGCCGCCCTCATACTCGTCGCCGTCGCCGCGCTGTACGGGGCGGCGACGTTCTCCCGTCCCGGTGAGGCGTCCGAAAAAGGCCGTCAGGCTCCGGTCACCCATGCCTTGGTGGTCTGTCCAGGGCACGAGGAGGGCCGGCTGGCGGTCCAGTCCCCGTCCCAGAAAGGCGGCGGACGCGTGGACGTGACGCCGACCAAGGGCGGGTCTCCGCTCGCCTCCATCACCACGCCCGGACAGTCCTGGGACAAGGACACCGAATCCGGCAGGGACTCCTACACCATCCGCGCCACCGGCGCTCTCGCCGCCGGACTGGAGGCCGAGCAGACCACGCACTGGGGCCGCGGCGCCGGCCGCGGCCTTGCCGGGGCCCGCTGCGCCGCACCCGGCACCGACCTGTGGTTCCTGAGCCCGGGTCCCGTCGCCGCCGACGAACTCGACCTCTACCTGACCAACGTCGACGCGCAGCCGGCGTCCGTTGACCTCACCGCCCTGTCCGGCGAGGGCCCGCTCGACACCGTCGACGGACGCGGCACGCCCGTCGAGCCCTACACCACCAAGATCGTGAAGATCGGCCGGTCGGCGGAGGGCCTCGGCGACATCGTGAAGACCGCCGCCGACCTCGCCGTCCGCGTGCGCACCACCAGCGGGCGCGTCGCCGCGTCGCTGCGCGCCCGGGCCGGGGAGAGGGAGGGCATCGAGTGGCTGCCGCGGTCGCCCGGGCCCGCGACGTCCGTGCTCGTTCCCGGCGTGCCGGCCGGTTCCGGCGAACGCCGCCTCCTGGTCGGCGTCCCCGGCGAGGCCGACGCCCGCATCACGGTCCAGGTGATCACGTCGGGCGGCGCGTTCGCCCCGCAGGGACAGGACATCCTGGACGCCCCCGCCAAGACCGTCACGTCCGTGCCCCTCGACGGGGCGCTCTCGGGGAAGGCCGCCGCCGTCCGGCTGGTCTCCGACCGGCCGATCCTGGCCGGCTTCGCCGCCACCCGGGGCGCCGACATCGCCTACGGGGCGGCCACGCCGCCGCTCACCGCCGCTGAGCCCGGTGTCGTCGCCGACAACCGGTTCGACTCCTCGCTCGTCCTCACCGCACCGTCGGGCGCGGCGACCGTGCAGGTCATCACCGTGAACGCGGCGGGGAGGAGCCCCGCGCGCGACATCGAGATCCCGGCCGGACGCACCGTCGAGACCAAGCTGACCGCGCCCGGCAAGGACGCGAAGGACGACACGGCCTACGGCGCCGTGATCCTCCCGAAGCCCGGCTCAGCGCCCGTCTACGCGTCCCGCACCCTCTCCAAGGGCAAGGGCGACGGCTACCTGTTCACCGTCCTGCCCATCGTCCCCGCCCCGGCGACCCTCCACCTCCCGGGCACCGCCGACTCCCAGACCGCCCTGACGCCCTAGTCGTCGGGCGAGTCGTAGCTGGGGTCGACGGATTCGGGGGAGAGACCGAGGAGATCGGCGACCTCCTCCACCAGCAGGTCGCGGACCATGCGGGCGAGTTCCGCCTCGCCGGAGGCGCGGGCCTCGACGGGACGGCGGAACACGACGATGCGCACCGGCCGGCCACCGTCGCCGGAGAGCGTTCCGCTGAGCGGCACGGGCCCGTCGAACCACGGTTCGACGTCCGGCACCTCCTCGACCGCGAACGCCACCCGGGCCAGTTCGCGGCCCCAGCGCCGGACCAGCCGCCGCACCTCGTCGTCGACGAGGTCGTCGAACCGTTCCGCGCGGGTCCGTGAGACCGGCGCCTGCGGGGGTGTCAGAGGACCACGGAGGCCACGACCGTGCCGGTCGCGGCGCCGTACGCCTGCCACACGGGATCGCACCCGTCCAGCCTACCTCCGTTGATGCCGGTGACCGGCGGGGAGATACCGGATGACCGGTCCGCCATATACCGTACGGTGAGAATTCAGGGTCATACGGATTGTAGTTGTTACCCGGAAATCGCCCGGTAACCGGCGACACGTGCGCCGGGGTGGTGGCGGAGCCGGGTGGAGGGAGGTACGGTCAGCCATCGTGAGCCCCGTCCGCACTTGCTCCCGAACCGCCTGTAAGGCGCCCGCAGTGTTCACGCTCACGTACGTCTACCGCGACTCCACCGCGGTCCTGGGGCCGCTCGCCACGTACGCCGAGCCGCACTGCTACGACCTCTGCGCGGAGCATTCCGAGCGGCTCACCGCCCCGATGGGGTGGGAACTGGTGCGACTCCCCGTCGAGGAGGAGACCGAGCCCAGCGCGGACGACCTGGAGGCCCTCGCCGACGCCGTCCGGGAGGCCGCCAGACCCGCCCCCGGGACCGGCCACGAACCGGTGGGGCAGGGCACCGAGGTCGGGCGCCGCGGGCATCTGCGCATCCTGCGCTCTGAGCCCGCCGCTACCCAGCCCGGCCAGGAATGACTTCCAGCCGTTACACCGGGGCCGGTCGCGTCTCTCCTTCCCGGTAGGCTCGTGAACCCGCCATTTCTTTGGGCACGCAGTCTTTCGGGCACGGGTTCTTCGGACAGGGAGCGTGAGTGGGCGACCTCGGCAAGATCTTCAAAGCGTACGACATCCGCGGTGTCGTCCCGGATGAGCTCGACCCCGGGATGGCCGAGGCGGTCGGCGCGGCGTTCGTCCGGGTGACCGGCGCGAGCGCGGTCGTCACCGCGCACGACATGCGGGAGTCGTCGGTCCCGCTGGCCGAGGCGTTCGCGCGCGGCGCCACGTCCCAGGGGGCGGACGTGATCGAGGCAGGGCTCGGGTCCACCGACATGCTCTACTACGCCAGCGGCAGCCTCGACATGCCGGGCGCGATGTTCACCGCGAGCCACAACCCGGCCAAGTACAACGGGCTGAAGCTGTGCCGCGCCGGGGCCCGCCCGGTCGGCCGCGACACCGGCCTCACCGAGATCCGGGAAATGGTCGAGAAGGGCGTCCCGGCCTACGACGGCGAGCCGGGGAAGGTGTCGCGGCGCGACGTCCTGAAGGGCTACGCCGAGCACCTGAAGACGCTCGTCGACCTGTCGTCGATCCGGCCGCTCAAGGTGGTCGTGGACGCGGGCAACGGCATGGGCGGCCACACGGTCCCGTCGGTGTTCGCGGGGCTGCCGATCGACCTGGTGCCGCTGTACTTCGAGCTGGACGGCACCTTCCCCAACCACGAGGCCAACCCGATCGAGCCGGAGAACCTGCGCGACCTGCAGGCCAAGGTCCGCGAGACGGGCGCCGACATCGGGCTCGCGTTCGACGGCGACGCCGACCGGTGCTTCGTGGTGGACGAGCGCGGCGAGATCGTCTCCCCGTCCGCGATCACCGCGCTGGTCGCGACGCGGGAGCTGGCCAAGCACCCCGGCTCCTCGATCGTGCACAACCTGATCACGTCCAAGGCCGTCCCGGAGATCGTCTCCGAGCACGGCGGGACGCCGGTCCGCACCCGCGTCGGGCACTCGTTCATCAAGCAGACGATGGCGGAGACGGGCGCGGTGTTCGGCGGCGAGCACTCGGCGCACTTCTACTTCCGCGACTTCTGGTTCGCCGACTCGGGGATGCTGGCGGCCCTGCACGTCCTCGCCGCGCTCGGGGAGCAGGACGGGCCGCTGTCGGAGCTGCTCGGCGAGTTCACCCGCTACGCCGCCTCCGGCGAGATCAACAGCGAGGTCGCCGACCAGGACGCGGCCGCCGCGAAGGTCAAGGACGCCTTCGCCGGGCGGCCCGGGGTGCGGATCGACGAGCTGGACGGGCTGACCGTGGGCGACGAGTCCGCCGGATGGTGGTTCAACCTCCGGCCCTCCAACACCGAACCGCTGCTGCGCCTCAACGCGGAGGCGGGCGACGAGGCGACCATGGCGGCGATCCGTGCCGAGGTCCTGGCCCTGGTCAGGGAGAAGTGACCGGTCCGGGAAAAGCGACTGTAGGGGAGAAGTGACGCTGCCATGACGATGAACCTGGACTCCTGGCTGCTGGAGATCCTGGCCTGCCCCAACTGCGGGGGTGACCTCCGCCCCGACGGGGACGCCGACGAGCTGGTGTGCGCCGGCTCGTGCGGCTACGCCTACCCCGTCCGCGACGACATCCCCGTCCTGCTCGTCGACGAGGCCAGGACGCCCGCCTCGTGAGCCAGGGGCTCGACCCCGCACGGCTGGAGGACGCGGAGGCGGCCGAGGCGGCGGATCCGGGCGGGATGCTGCGGCAGGTGGCCTCGTCGGCGGCGCAGGTGCGGGAGGCGCGGCGGGCGGCGGCCGAGGCGGGCGTGGCCGGGCTGGCGGCGGACGGCCGGCCGCGTGCGGTCGTGGTCGCCGGCATGGGGGCCTCCGGTGTCGCGGGTGACGTGCTCGCGGCGGTGTGCGGCGCGGGCTGTGCGGTTCCCGTCGTCACGGTGCGCGGGTACCGGCTGCCCGGCTGGGTGGGCGCGGCCGATCTCGTCATCGCGGTGTCGGGCTCGGGGACGACGGAGGAGACCCTTGAGGTCGCCGTGGAGGCGGCCCGGCGCGGATGCAGGCTGATGTTCGTCGGCGCGGCGGGGTCTCCGCTCGCCGACCTGGCCGCCAGAAGCCGCGGGGTGTTCGTCCCCGCCCGGCCGTCGGGGCAGCCGCGTTCGATGCTGTGGGGCCTCACGATCCCCCTGGTCCTCGCCGCGCGTGCACTGCGCCTGGCGGACGTCCCGGACGCCGTGCTGGAGTCGGCGGCCACGCTGCTGGAGGACGTCGCGCATCGGTGCCGTCCGTCCAGTGAGCCGTTCGTCAATCCCGCCAAGCGGATCGCGCTCGACCTCGCCGGCGACGTGCCGCTGGTGTGGGGCTCGTCGGCCGTGGCGTCGGCGGCGGCGTACCGGCTGTCCTGCCAGCTCAACGAGAACGCCAAGTACCCGGCCGTCTTCGGTGAGCTGCCGGAGGCGGACCACAACCAGGTGATGGCGTTCGACGGTGCCTTCACGCGCGATGGCTCCCCCTCCGACCCGGAGGACTTCTTCCGCGACCGCGCCGACGAACCCGAGCACGGGCTGCACCTGGTCCTCATGCGCGATGTGGAGGAGCACCCGCGGGTGCGCAGGCGGTGCGAGGCGTCCGCCGGGATGGCCCGCGGGCGGGGCGTGGCGGTCACCGAGATCCAGGCGGAGGGTGAGCATCCGCTGGAGAGAATCGCGACGCTGATCGCCTTGGCGGACTATGTCACGGTTTACTTGGCTATCGCGCTGGGCGTGGATCCGACGCCCGTGCCTGCCATCGAAGAGCTCAAAGCGAGGATTGCGTAGATGAGTGCTGAGGGTGGAACAAAGGCCATCGTCGCCGCGTTGGCCGCCAACCTCGGGATCGCGGCGTCCAAGGCCGTCGCGTTCGCGTTCACCGGTTCGTCGTCGATGCTGGCGGAGTCGATCCACTCGGTGGCCGACTCCGGCAACCAGGGGCTGCTGCTGATCGGCCGCAAACGGTCCGAGCGGAACCGGACGCCGGAGCACCCGTTCGGCTACGGCCGCGAACGCTACTTCTACGCGTTCGTCGTCGCGGTGGTGCTGTTCACCGTGGGGTCGGCGTTCTCGCTGTACGAGGGCTACCACAAGATCTCCCACCCGGAGGACGTCAAGTCCCCGATCTGGGCGTTCGCGGTGCTGATCGTCGCGATCGGGCTGGAGGCGTTCTCGTTCCGCACCGCGATCAAGGAGTCGAACGAGATCCGGGGCGAGCAGTCCTGGTGGGCGTTCATCCGGCGGGCCAAGGCGCCCGAACTGCCGGTCGTCCTGCTGGAGGACCTCGCCGCGCTGGTCGGCCTGATCCTGGCGCTGTTCGGCGTCTCGATGGCGGTGGCCACGGGCGACGGCATCTGGGACGGCATCGGCACCGTGGCGATCGGCGTGCTGCTCGGCGTGGTCGCCACGATCCTGTCGATCGAGACGAAGAGCCTGCTGATCGGCGAGGGCGTCGACCCGGGCACCGAGCGGCGGATCATCGAGGCGCTGGAGTCGGTGGACGAGGTCGCCCGCCTGATCCACATCAGGACCGAGTACCTCGGCCCGGACGAGCTGCTGATCGCCGCGAAGATCGCCGTCTACCACGACGACACGGCCGCCGAGGTGGCGCGCGGCATCGACGCGGCCGAGGCGAGGATCCGGGCGCAGGTCCCCGAGGCGAAGCTGATCTACCTGGAGCCGGCGCTGGACGAGGCGTCCCGCCAGGGCCTCACGGGCGCGGAGCCGGCTCCGGAGACGCCGGCGTCGTCCTGACCGCCCACAACGGGCCCCGGGGGAACCGACCCCCGGGAACATGGGACCCCCCGCCGGACGGCCGCCGTCCGTGCCGGCCGAACCCCAGCCCAGGCGAGACCGGCGAGTGCCTCCGTGGAGGCGTACCGCGGCCGTCCGGCGAGGTGCTTCCCATGCCTCCCCGCCCGGACCCCTGAAACCGGGCGGTTCTGGTGTGACCGCGGCCGCCCCGCCGAACCCCCTACGTCGGCGATGGCTGCCGTCGCGGTCACAGGTACGACATTACGTTCGCGAGGCTCTCCCGCACGTCCCCCTCAAGGAGGGAACCCGCGTCGTACTCCAGGTGGATCCGGCTCCTCCCAATACATCCGCGAGGTGAGGCCACGGCAGGCCGTAAAGGTCAGTATGGAGAGGTGACCTCCGATGACAAGGCCCGGACCGGACCCGACCCCGCGGGGTTCGGCCCAGCCGTCGCGCACCACGCGTGGCGGCTGTCCGGCCGGATCGTGGCGGGCGTCGGCCAGCTGCTCCTGTGGATCCTCACCGGGATCGGCGCCCTGCTGCGTCCCCTGGCGGCGCGGCTCGGCGCCCGGCTGAACGGCGGCGGGGGACAGGCCCCCGTCCCGGGCCCCGGTGGCGCGACGGCGCCGCTGCCCCGGTGGATCAACACCTGGCGGGAGATCTCCGGCTCCTGGTACTTCGCCCCGCTGACCGGGCTCGCGCTCACGATCGCCGCGCTGGCCGAGCTGGCGCCGCGGGAGGACTCGCCGATCAGCCGCGCGGGCGGGTTCGCGGTCGCGGCGACGCTCCCGCTGGTCTGGCGCCGGGAGAGCCTGCGGCCGGTCGCGGCCGTCGTGCTCAGCGCGGTCGCGGCGAGCCTGCTCACCAGGCAGACCCCGCTGGTCACCACGAGCTTCGCCGCCCTGTGCACGCTGTACGCGCTGGGCCGGCGGCTGCCCCGCCAGTCGACCGGGGTCCTCGCGGTCGGCAGCGTCGCCACGATCGCGGTCGTCTACCTCGCCACCAGGACGCTCGACGGCATCCCGTGGCCGGTGCCGATCATCGCCGTCCTCGCCGCCATCGGCCTCGGGGACGCGCGGCGCGTCGTGGAGTCGGCCGGGCGGACCGAGGCCGCCGCCGCCGAACGCACCAACGAGACCCTCACCCGGCTCACCGCCGTCCAGCGGGAGCAGGCGGTGATGCGGGAACGGGCCCGCATCGCCCGCGAACTGCACGACGTCGTCGCGCACTCCGTCTCCATGATCGCCGTGCAGGCGGAGACGGCCCCGTACACGATGGCGAACCTGTCGCCGGAGGCCCGCGCCGGCTACACCGAGATCGCGAAGACGGCGCGGGAGGCGCTGGTGGAGATGCGGCGGCTGCTCAGCGTGCTGCGCGCCGACGCCGCGCCCGGACCGGACACCGCGAACTCCCCGCAGCCGCGGCTCGATCGGCTGCCCGACCTGATCGAGCAGCACCGCGGCGCGGGCGGGAGCGTCGACCTCGCCGTGCACGGCGACCCGCGGGCGCTGTCCACGACGGTCGAGCTGTCGGCGTACCGGATCGTCCAGGAGGCGCTGACGAACGCGCGGCGGCACGCGCCCGGCGCGGACGTGCACGTCGATCTGATGTTCCTGCCGGACCGGCTGGCGGTCCGGGTCCGCGACGGCGGCGGGTCCGCGCGGACCCAGGTACCGAATCGGGACGATCCCCACTCCCGTACCGCGGTGCTGGACCCGGCGGGCCCGACCGCGGTGGACGGGCGCACCCGGCTGGAGATGCCGGAACCCGGTGGCGGACACGGGCTCGTCGGGATGCGGGAACGTGCGACCATGCTGGGCGGGCGGTTCTCCGCCGGGCCGGCCACCGAGGGCGGTTTCCTGGTGGAGGCCGAGCTTCCGCTGACGAGGGAAGGGAATTCCGACCGTGGACACGGTTCGCAGGTGCCGCCGGGGCACCGCCCCTGATCCTGCCGTCCCCGACCGGGCGGGGCGGCGGCCGTGATCAGCGTGCTGATCGCCGACGACCAGACGATCGTGCGGGCCGGGTTCGCCGCGCTGCTGGACGCGCAGGACGACATCACCGTCGTCGGCCAGGCCGGCGACGGCCGCGAGGCGGTCCGGCTCGCCGAGCGGAGCCGTCCCGACATCGTCGTCATGGACATCCGGATGCCCGGCATGGACGGCATCGAGGCGACCCGCCGCATTCTCGCGCTGCCCGGTGCCGAGAACGTCCGGGTGCTGGTCCTCACCACGTTCGACGTGGACGAGTACGTCTATGACGCGCTCGCCGCCGGCGCGAGCGGCTTCCTGCTGAAGGACGCGACCGCCGAGGAACTGGTCTGCGCTGTCCGGGTGGTGGCGGGCGGCGACTCGCTGCTCGCGCCGCAGGTCACCGGGCGGCTCATCCGCGAGTTCGGCAGGCAGCGCCGCAGCCGTCCGCGGCCCCCGGCGGAACTGGCGACGCTGACCGCGCGGGAGAGCGAGGTCCTGGTGCTGATCGCCGGGGGCCTGTCGAACGGGGAGATCGCCCGGCGGCTCGTGGTCAGCGAGCACACCGTCAAGACGCACGTGGCCCGCGTCTTCACCAAGCTCGGCCTGCGCGACCGCGCGCAGGCCGTGGTGCTGGCCTACGAGTCCGGCGTGGTGGTGCCGGGCGAGAACGCCGCGAACTAGCCGCGGCAGGGCGGGTGGCCGCGGCACCGCCGCCCCTGACCGCCTTCTCGCCGGTTCGGCGGGATCGTCGCGGTCAACGCCGGCGCAGCAGGCGCATCGCCTTCTCCTTCTCGAAATCGAGCGCGCGGGCCGGCGGGGCGGAAAGCCGTCCGATGCGTTCGCCCAGTTCGCGCACATGCGCCTGCACCTGTGGCTCGGCGAGGACGCGCAGCCCGAACGCCAGTTCGGCCGGGCCGATGTCGTAGCGCTTCTCCAGCGCGAGGGCGAGCGCGACGGCCCGCAGCTCCGCCTCCCCGAACCGCCGGTGGCCGCTCCCGCGCCCGGCCAGGGCCGACTCCCGGGTGACGGGCAGCAGCCCGAGGGCCTCGCGGTAGCGGAGCATGCGGGGCGAGGTACCGAGCCGCCGGGCGGCCTCCGTGATGCGCATGGCTTTGATTCTGACAAATCAGCGTCAGAAAGTCGTCCCCGGTCGTGCCTCTGCCCGCCGGGCGCCCGTAGACTCGCCGCGTTGACGCCGCCGCACCGGCCCGTCAAGTCCTCGCGTACCGGGCCCGCACATCCGGACAGCGCGCCACCACACCAAGGGAGCAACGAAAGCATGGACTACAAGGTCGCCGATCTGTCGCTGGCCGACTTCGGCCGCCGGGAGATCCGGCTCGCCGAGCACGAGATGCCTGGCCTGATGGCGGTGCGCGAGGAGTACTCCGCCGCCAAGCCGCTGCGCGGCGCGAAGATCATGGGCTCGCTGCACATGACGATCCAGACGGCTGTGCTGATCGAGACGCTGGTCGAGCTCGGCGCCGACGTCCGCTGGGTCTCCTGCAACATCTTCTCCACCCAGGACCACGCCGCCGCCGCGGTCGTCGTCGGCAAGGACGGCACCCCGCAGGACCCGAAGGGCGTCCCGGTGTTCGCCTGGAAGGGCGAGACCCTCGAAGAGTACTGGTGGTGCACCGACCAGGCCCTGCGCTGGCCGGACGGCACCGGCCCGAACATGATCCTGGACGACGGCGGCGACGCCACCCTCCTCGTCCACAAGGGCGCCGAGTACGAGAAGGCGGGCGCCGTGCCGGCCGCCTCCGAGGACGACCCCGAGGAATGGGGCATCATCCTCGATACGCTGCGCCGCACCATCGCCGAGAAGCCGGGCCGCTGGACCGAGACCGCCGCCGCCGTCAAGGGCGTCACCGAGGAGACCACCACCGGCGTCCACCGCCTCTACGAGATGGCGAAGGCCGGCACGCTCGCGTTCCCGGCGATCAACGTCAACGACTCGGTCACCAAGTCGAAGTTCGACAACAAGTACGGCTGCCGCCACTCCGTCATCGACGGCCTGAACCGCGCGACGGACGTGCTGATCGGCGGCAAGGTCGCCGTCGTCTGCGGCTACGGCGACGTCGGCAAGGGCTGCGCGGACGCGCTGCGCGGCCAGGGCGCCCGCGTCATCGTCACCGAGATCGACCCCATCTGCGCGCTCCAGGCCGCGATGGACGGCTTCCAGGTCTCCGTCCTGGAGGACGTCGTCGAGACCGCCGACATCTTCGTGACGACCACCGGCAACTTCAACATCATCACGGCCGGCCACATGAGCCGGATGAAGCACCAGGCGATCGTCTCCAACATCGGCCACTTCGACAACGAGATCGACATGGCCGGCCTCGCCAAGACCCCCGGCATCGAGAAGATCGAGATCAAGCCGCAGGTGCACGAGTGGCGCTTCCCGGACGGCCACTCCATCATCGTCCTCGCCGAGGGCCGCCTGATGAACCTCGGCTGCGCCACCGGCCACCCGTCGTTCGTGATGTCCAACTCGTTCACGAACCAGGTCATCGCGCAGATCGAGCTGTTCACCAAGACCGACGAGTACCCGGTCGGCGTCTACGTCCTGCCGAAGCACCTGGACGAGAAGGTCGCCCGCCTCCACCTCGACGCCCTCGGCGTCAAGCTCACCGAACTCACCAAGGAGCAGGCCGCCTACATCGGCGTCCACGTCGAAGGCCCGTACAAGCCCGACCACTACCGCTATTGAGTTCATTGCTGTGTTCATTGCGTCGCCCTTGGCGTCGGGCCCC
>NZ_BCQQ01000113.1 GCF_001552155.1 Actinomadura formosensis NBRC 14204
CGAGTGGGCGGGCAAGGGCGCTGCCGGGAGACCGCCCCGTTCGCCCGGCTCATTCGATGACCAGCACCTCCAGCGTGCGGGGCCCGTGCACCCCCTCGACGCGGGACAGTTCGATGTCGCTCGTCGCCGACGGCCCCGACACGAACGTCAGCGGACGGGACGGGTCGAGCCGTTCGAGCACCTCCGGCACGTCCGGGACGATCTGAGCGGCGCGGACGACGATCAGCTGGAAGTCGGGCACGAGCGACAGTGCGCGCGGCCCCTGCGCGAAGCCGTGGTCCAGGACGATCGTGCCGGTCTCCGCGACGGCCGCGGCGCAGCCGGTGACCGTCCCCGCCAGCCGGTCCAGGGAGGCGACGGAGAAGTCCCGCACCAGGGGCGCGTCCGTCGCGGACGTCCACTGCGCGGGCAGGTCCGGGGGAACGCCGTAGGAGCCGGGACGCGCCGACAGCCGCTCGGCGACCGTGGCGGGCACCTCGGACGGCGGCACCCGCAGGACCGTCGCGCGGTAGTCGGCGACCCGCTCGGCGAACAGGTCCAGCACGCCGCCCTCATGGTGACGGCGCAGGTAGCCGCGGTCGATCCGGGCGTAGGAGGCCGCGACGTCGGCGGCCGGGCGGGTGGGCGCCACCGCCTCGACCCGGCGGAGGATCTCCTCGCGCGCGTTCACCCGTTCCCTCCCCTCCGGCCGCCGCCCGTCCGGGCCCACCAGGCGCGGAACGACTCCGGCGGCGGCGCGGGCGCGTCCCGCGTCTCGGTCCAGGCGTGCAGCGGGCCCGGCAGCCGCCGGATCCGGCCGCCGCGCGCCACGATCCGGCGGCTCGCGGACGCGGCCCGCTGCGCGAGCGCGAGCCGGGCGGGGGAGCGCAGTATCCACCCCGCCGCCGCCATCGCCATCCGCTCCAGCCGATGGCGCGGCCCCTGCTCGACCACGCGGGCCCGCAGGTGGACGAGCACCTCCGGGATGTCGATCGCGACCGGGCACGCCTCGAAGCACGCGCCGCACAGCGACGACGCGTAGGGCAGCGAGGCGTCCACGTCCGACCCGACGCCCCGGATCTGCGGCGACAGGATCGCCCCGATCGGCCCCGGGTACGGCGACCCGTAGGCGTGGCCGCCCGCCCGCCGGTAGACCGGGCACACGTTCAGGCACGCGGAGCAGCGGATGCAGCGCAGCGCCTGCCGGCCCACCTCGTCGGCGAGGGTGCCGGTGCGGCCGTTGTCGAGCAGGACGAGATGGAAGTCGCGCGGCCCGTCGCCCGGGGAGACGCCCGTCCAGGCGGAGGTGTAGGGATTCATCCGCTCGGCGGTGGACGAGCGGGGCAGCAACTGGAGGAACACCTCCAGGTCCCGCCAGCTCGGCACGATCTTCTCCACGCCCATCACCGAGATCAGCGTCTCGGGGAGCGTGAGGCACATCCGCCCGTTGCCCTCCGACTCCAGCACGACGAGCGTGCCGGTGTCGGCGACGGCGAAGTTCACGCCCGACACCCCGACCTTCGCCGACAGGAACTTGGCGCGCAGATGCCGCCGCGCGGCCTCCGCCAGCGCGGCGGGGGAGTCGGTCAGGTCGCCGGGCGCGTCCTCCATCGCGCGCAGGAAGATGGCGCGGATGTCGGCGCGGTTCCGGTGAATGGCCGGGACGAGGATGTGCGACGGCCGGTCGTCCCCGAGCTGGACGATCAGCTCGGCGAGGTCGGTCTCGTAGGCGGTGATGCCCTCCCCGGCGAGAAACTCGTTGAGGCCGATCTCCTGCGTGGCCATCGACTTGACCTTGACCACCTCGGTCTCGCCGGTCGCCTTCACCAGGTCCGCGACGATCCGGCCGGCCTCGCCGGCGTCCCGCGCCCAGTGCACCGTCCCACCGGCCTCGGTGACCTTCTCCTCCAGCAGGCGCAGGTAGTGGCCGAGGTTCTCCAGGACGTGGTCCTTGATCTGCTTGCCGGCCTCGCGGAGCGCCGCCCAGTCGTCCAGCTCGGCGACCGCGGCGGCCCGCCGCTCCCGGATCGTGGTGGTCGCGTGCGCGAGGTTGCCGCGCAGCCGCGCATCGGCCACGGCCCGCCGCGCGGCGTCCGGAAAGGACGGCATCCCGAGATACGTGGGCATGGCCGGCCCTGCTCCGCTCATTTTGTGGGGTCCTCCTCCGTGGACGCGAGGATCTCGGCCAGATGAAGCGTCCGCACCCCCGCGCGGGTGCGGGTGAGCGCGCCCCCGATGTGCATCAGGCACGAGTTGTCGGCCGCGCACAGCACCTCCGCCCCCGTCTCCCGGACGGCGGTGACCTTGTCCGCGCACATCGCCGCCGACACCTCGGAGTTCTTCAGCGCGAACGTCCCGCCGAACCCGCAGCACTCCGCCGCGTCCGGCAGGTCCACCAGGTCGATGCCGCGGACCTCGCGCAGCAGCCGCAGCGGACGGTCGCCGGCGTGCAGCATCCGCAGCGAATGGCAGGTCGGATGGTAGGTGACGCGGTGCGGGAACCGGGCGCCGACATCGGTGACGCCGAGGACGTCCACCAGGAACTCCGACAGCTCATGCACCCGGGAGGCGACCCCGGCGGTGCGCGGCGCCAGCTTCGGATGCCAGTCGCGGATCATCGCGCCGCACGACGCGGACGGCGTCACGATCGCCTCGTACCGCTCGAACGTCTCCGCGAACCCCTTCACCAGGGGCAGCGCCTGCCGCCGGTAGCCGGTGTTGAGGTGCATCTGCCCGCAGCAGGTCTGCGACCCGGGGAACTCGACGTCATGACCGAGCCGCCGCAGCAGCCGCACCACCGCCTTGCCCGTCCCCGGGTACATCGTGTCGTTGACGCAGGTGAGGAACAACGCGACTTTCAAGCGGCGCCTCCAGAAAGCGGATGGGCCGCCGCGCCCGGACCGAGCGGGACGGCCGCCGCGGCCGAGAACTCCATGCCGTCGTACCCGGTCGGCGGGCGCGGTAGTACAGCGCGGTTGCGGGAACGGCCCCGGCACCTGTAGTCCGTACCTCGTGGGTGAGCGCTGGGATGTCGTCGTCGTCGGATCGGTCAACGCGGACCTCGTGGTCGGTGTCGACCGGCGGCCCGCGCCGGGGGAGACCGTCCTCGGCTCCGATCTCGCCACCCATCCGGGCGGCAAGGGCGCCAACCAGGCGGTCGCGGCGGCGCGGCTCGGCGGCCGGGCCGGGATCGTCGGGCGGGTCGGCGACGACGGGCACGGCGAGCTGCTGCGCGGCGCGCTCGCGGGCGACGGCGTGGACCTCGCCCACCTGGTGACCACGCCGGGGACGCCGACCGGCGTCGCGCTGATCACGGTCGGCCCGGACGGCGACAACAGCATCATCGTCTCGCCCGGCGCCAACGCCCGGCTCGGCCCGGACGAC
This sequence comes from Actinomadura formosensis NBRC 14204, assembly GCF_001552155.1. Classification (GTDB taxonomy): domain Bacteria; phylum Actinomycetota; class Actinomycetes; order Streptosporangiales; family Streptosporangiaceae; genus Spirillospora; species Spirillospora formosensis. The sequence continues at coordinate 3,364 of NZ_BCQQ01000113.1, forward strand.
GTCGCGGCCGCCCGCGCGATGGTCACCGGCGCGTCCGTCGTGTCGGTCCAGCTGGAGGTGCCGCTGCCCGCCGTGCGGGCCGCGGCCGGGATCGCCGCGCGGGCGGGCGTGCGGGTCGTCCTCAACCTGTCGCCGGCGGCGCCCGTCCCCGGCGAGCTGCTCGCCCTCTGCGACCCCCTCGTCGTCAACGCGCACGAGGCCGCGTTCCTCCTGGACGGCGGCGGCGACGCCCGCACGATGGCGGCGGCGCTCGCCGGCTCCGGGCCCCGCTCGGCCGTCGTCACGCTCGGCGCCGACGGCGCCGTGGTCGCGGACGGGGAGGGGACGACCGCGATCCCGTCCCCGAAGGCGGACGCCGTGGACACCACCGGCGCGGGCGACGCGTTCACCGCCGCGCTCTGCCTCCGGCTGGCCCGCGGCGACTCGCTGCGCGCCGCCGCCCGGTACGCCGCCCGCGCGGGCGCCGCCGCCGTCCGCAGACGGGGAGCGCAAAGCTCCTTCCCCACACCGGACGAACTGCCCGCGCCCTAGCGGCTCGTGCGGGCCCGCAGCCGGTACAGCTCGTCGGCGACGTCGTGGACGTCGGAGCCGAGGTCGAACGCGCTCAGCAGGTGCAGGCCGCCGCCGGCGGTCTCGATCTCCAGCATTCGCGTGTGCAGCAGCAGCCGGCGCCGCTCGTCCACCCGGATCGTCGTCACCTCCTCCCAGCCGATCCGGCGATGCCCCGCATAGCCGGTGGCGACCGTGAGCCCGTCCCTGTCGGCGGCGAGCCGGACCGGCGCGACCAGGTCGCGCAGCGCGAGCGCGTTCAGCCCGACCGCCGCCGCGCCCGCCAGGAACAGGAACTGCGGATCGTGACTGTAGAGGACGATGAGCGCCGTGACGGCCGCCGCGGCGGCGCACTTGACCGCCACGTGACCTGGGGGTACCCGCCACCGCCGCTGTGCTCCCGCGTTCATGCCCGCCACCGTAGCCGCAGCGGGCGGCCGCCGGGGCCGCCGGGTCCGTCCGCTACCGTCGCACTTATGCGACTTGGAGTACTGGACGTGGGCTCGAACACCGTGCACCTGCTGGTGGTGGACGCCCATCAGGGGGCGCGGCCCCTCCCCGCGTACTCCCACAAGGCGGAGCTGAGGCTCGCCGCCCACCTCGACGACGCCGACCGCCTGTCGCAGGAGGGCGAGACGCTGCTGCGCGACTTCGTCGACGAGGCGCTGCAGGTCGCCGAGGACAAGGGTGTGGAGGACCTGGTCGCGTTCGCCACCTCCGCCGTCCGCGACGCCGCCAACGGCGATGACGTGCTGGCCCGCATCCGCGCCGACAAGTCGATCGACATCCGCGCGCTGTCCGGCGAGGAGGAGGGGCGGCTGACGTTCCTCGCCGTCCGCCGCTGGTTCGGCTGGTCGTCGGGGCGGCTGCTGGTCGTCGACATCGGCGGCGGCTCGCTGGAGATCGCCTCCGGCATCGACGAGGAACCGGACGTGGCGATCTCGCTGCCGCTCGGCGCGGGCCGGCTCACCCGCGACCGGTTCACCGCCGACCCGCCGCCGCCCGAGGAGATCCGCGAGCTGCGTCGGCACGTCCGGACGGAGATCGCGCGGCGGGTCGGGGACGTCGCCCGGTACGGGCCCGCCGATCACGCGGTCGCCACGTCCAAGACGTTCAAGCAGCTCGCCCGGATCGCCGGGGCGGCGCCCAGCGCCGAGGGCCCCTACCAGCGGCGCACGCTGGCCGGCGGCGACGTGACGGACTGGGCGGAGAAACTCGCGCCGATGCCGTCCGCGGAGCGCGCTGAGCTGCCCGGCGTGTCGGAGAGCCGCGCCGAGCAGCTGCTCGCGGGCGCGATCGTCGCGGACGCCGCGATGGACCTGTTCGGCCTCGCCGAGCTGGAGATCTGCCCGTGGGCGCTGCGCGAGGGCGTCATCCTGCGCCGCCTCGACATGATCACCGGCTGAGCGCGGCGGGGGTCACGACCAGTTCGGGTGCCCGAAGGCGCGACCCGCCGGCGTGATGACCTGGTCGCCGGTGCCGTCCGCGCGGACGGCGTGGATCACCGGGTCCTCGACCGCGCCGCGCACGTAGCAGATCCAGCGGCCGTCGGCCGACCAGGCGGGGTCCATGTCGTGCCGTCCGCCGGTCGTCACCGCGCGCGGCCCGGACCCGTCGGCGCTCATCGTCCAGATGGTGCCGTCGTCGGGCGTTCCCCGGGCGAAGGCGATCTTCGACCCGTCGGGGGACCACTCCGGGTCCACCGAGCGGACGCCGTCCTTGGTCAGCCGCGTCCAGGGGGCGCCGGGACGGTCCGGGTCGAGGGTGTAGATCTGCTCGACCCCGTCGCGTTTGCTCCAGAAGACGAGCCGTCCGGTGGACGACCACATCGGGTCGTCCTTGACCGAGGCGTCATCGGTGAGCTGCGTGACCTTGCGGTCCCGCAGGCCGATGGCGAAGATCTGCTTGGTGTCGCCCTGCCGGCCCATGTAGGCCAGGTGCTTGCCGTCGGGCGACCAGGTCACCCGTCCGCCCGCGATGTCGGTGACCTTGCGGGGGCCGCTGCCGTCGGCGTTCATCACCCACGCCTCACTGGCCCCGCCGTCCGACCGGGTGAACGCGATCAGCCTGCCGTCCGGCGACCGTTCGGGCAGGACGTCACAGGGCGACCCGCCGGCGAGCGTCTGAACGGCGGGCTTGCCGGGCGTGTAGAGGCCGATGTCGGCGTGGCACGTCTTCGGCCAGCCGGGTGCGGTGTCGATGCGGACGAGCAGCGGCTCGGACGGGAACGCCGCCGCCTGCGCGGCCGTGTTCTTCGCCTTTTCGGACGGCCGGGTCAGATAGTAGATGCCGCCCGCCACGGCCCCGGCCACCAGTACGCCCGCCACGGTCGAGGCGATGAACGCGGTGCGCCGGGACGGCCGGTCGCCCCGCCCCGGAGCCGTGGGAAGGACGGGCGGGGGCACCGCGTACTCGCGCTCGGTGGGGCGCTCGGCGGGGTGCTCATGGCCGGGCCGGGTCGCGGGCACCGGTACCGGCGGCGGAGGGGGAGCGGGCGGAGGGGGAGCGGGGACGTCGCGGGACGTGCCGCCGGGGCCGCCGACCACCGCCGTCCACGACTCGCCCAGCTCGGTCGGCACGGCGGCCTCACCGGCGCCGCCGACCAGCGCGAGCAGCAGGTCGCGGGCGCTCGGCCGGGCGCCGGGGTCCTTGCGCAGCGCCGCCTGGACGAGCCCGGACAGCGACGGCGGCAGGTCGCCGACCTCCGGGTCGGCGTGCACGGCGCGGGCCGCGAGCAGCTGGAAGGAGCCCTGCCCGAACGGGTTGCGGCCGCTCGCGGCGTAGGCGACGAGGCAGCCCCAGGCGAACACGTCCACGGCCGGGGTGACCTGCTGCGTGGTGATCTGCTCGGGCGCGATCCACCCGGGCGTGCCGACGACCTGCCCGGTCCGGGTGTGGGAGGAGGCCATGTCCAGCGCGCGGGCGATCCCGAAGTCGATCACGCGGGGACCGGAGATGGACAGCAGCACGTTGCTCGGCTTGAGGTCGCGGTGCACGAGCCCGGCGCTGTGGATGGCGACGAGCGCGGCGGCGACGCCGACCGCGACACCGTGCAGCATCCCGGGCGACAGCGCGCCCTTCTCGCTGACGTGCTCCAGCAGCGACGGCCCGTCGATGTACTCGGTGACCATGTAGGCGAGGCCGCGGTCCTCGCCGTGTTCGAGGACCTGCGCGGTGCAGAACGACGCGACCCGCTGGGCGTTGGCGGCCTCGTCGTGGAAGCGGGCGAGGAACGTCCGGTCGCCGGCCAGCTCCGCCCGGACGACCTTGACCGCGACGAGGTGTCCGGCTTCGTCGCGGCCCAGGTAGACCGCGCCCATCCCGCCCTCGCCGATCTTGCTCTCGATCCGGTACCGGCCGATCCGCGTGGGGTCGTCCGGACGCGGGTCGCGCTGGGATGACGCTCGCGGCCCATCCATGGAGTGATCCTTTCCGCCCCCATGGAGCCGCGTCTTGGCGGCCGCCCCACGGCGGCACGCGACCCCAACGCTTCCATACGATGGCAGAGGGCGGGCTGAGGTTCTAGCGTCCGCCCTCCGATCTTCGACGGGGTCCGCGACACCGCGGCGGCATGATGGGCGGTATGACGAGCGACGTGCGGACCCTGGAGTGGACGGGCGACGGGCTGCGGCTGCTGGACCAGACCGCCCTGCCGGGGCGGGTCGAGTACCTCGTGGCCCGCGACGTCGGCACGCTCGTGGACGCGATCCGGCGGCTGGCCGTGCGCGGGGCGCCGGCGCTGGGCGTCGCGGGCGCGTTCGGCGTCGCCCTCGCCGTCCTGCAGGCCGGCCGCGAGGGCTGGGACGACGCGGCGCGGGACGCGGCGATCGCGCGGATCCGCACGGCCCGTCCGACGGCGGTGAACCTGGCGGCCGGCGTCGACCGCGTCCTGCCGTTCGCCCGCAAGGGCGCCGGCGCGGTGGCGGCCGAGGCGCAGGCGCTGCTGGAGGAGGACGTGCGCGGCAACCGGGCGATCGGCGCCCACGGCGCCGACTGGCTCCGGGACCGGGTGGGCGACCGCCCCCTGCGCGTTCTCACGCACTGCAACGCCGGTGCGCTCGCCACGGCCGGATGGGGGACCGCGCTCGGCGTCGTCCGGGAACTGCACGGGCGGGGGCGCGTCGAGATCGTCTACGCCGACGAGACCCGCCCGCTGCTGCAGGGCGCCCGGCTCACCGCCTGGGAACTCGACCGGGCCGGCATCCCCTGCGTCGTCCAGGCGGACGGGGCCGCGCCCAGCACGATCCTGCGCGGCCTCGTCGACGCGGCGATCATCGGCGCGGACCGGATCGCCGCCAACGGCGACACCGCCAACAAGATCGGCTCGGTGGGCGTGGCGCTGGCCTGCCACGCCGCCGGGATCCCGCTGGTCGTCGCCGCGCCGTGGAGCACCGTCGACCTCGCGCTCCCGGCCGGGGACGGCATCCCGATCGAGGAACGTCCCGCCGCGGAGATCCTGGCCTGGGGCGGCGAGAGGACCGCCCCGGAGCGCGTGGGCGCGGTCAACCCCGCGTTCGACGTCACGCCCGCCCGCCTGGTGACCGCGCTGGTCACCGAGACGGGCGTGCTGGAGGTCGCGGCGGGCGTCACGCCCGGTGACCGCCGGGTCCGGCCGTCCCGTCGGTCCGATCGGCCATCATGGTGAGCGTGCCGTCCTCCCCGACATCCCACCCCGCGCCGCGGCCTGCGGAGCTTGAGGCCGTCCTGGAACGCATCACCTACGCCAACGAGGACACCGGCTACACGGTCGCGCGCGTGGCGACCGCCAAGACCGGAAGCGAACTGCTCACCGTCGTCGGCGCGCTGCTCGGCGCGCAGGTGGGGGAGAGCCTGCGGCTGGCCGGCCGGTGGCGCTCGCATCCGAAGTACGGCAGGCAGTTCGAGGTCGAGTCGTACACGACCGTCCTGCCGGCGACCGTGCAGGGCATCCGCCGCTACCTCGGCTCCGGGATGATCAAGGGGATCGGGCCGGTGATGGCCGACCGGATGGTGGAGCACTTCGGCACCGACATCCTGCGGATCATCGAGGAGGAGCCGGAACGGCTCGTGGAGGTCCCCGGCCTCGGCCCGAAGCGCACCAAGCGGATCGGGGAGGCGTGGGAGGAGCAGAAGGCCATCAAGGAGGTGATGGTCTTCCTGCAGGGCGTCGGCGTCTCCACCTCCCTCGCCGTCCGCATCTACAAGCAGTACGGCGACACGTCGGTCGACACCGTCCGCCGGGAGCCCTACCGGCTCGCGTCGGACGTGTGGGGCATCGGGTTCAAGACGGCCGACACGATCGCGCAGGCCGTCGGCATCCCGCACGACAGCCCCGAGCGGATCAAGGCCGGCCTCCAGTACACGCTGTCGGAGGCCGCCGACGACGGGCACTGCTTCCTGCCCGAACCGAACCTCGTCACGGCGGCGGAGAAGATCCTCGGCGTGGAGCGGGAGCTGATCGTCCCGGCGCTGGAGGAGCTGGCCCGCGACGAGGGCGTCGTCCGCGAGCCGATCCCGGGGGCGGGCGAGGACGCGGCGACGATCCCGGCCGTCTACCTGGTCCCGTTCCACCGGGCCGAACGCTCCCTCGCCCGCGGCCTCCTCGAACTGCTGAACGCCCCCGTCGACCGGCTCAAGGCCTTCGCGGACGTCGACTGGGACAAGGCCCTCCCGTGGCTCAAGCGGCGCACCGGTCAGGCGCTCGCCCCCGAGCAGGAGGAGGCGGTCAGGCTCGCGCTGACCGCCAAGGTCGCGGTGCTGACCGGCGGGCCGGGATGCGGCAAGAGCTTCACCGTCCGCTCGGTGGTGGAACTGGCCGCCGCGAAGAAGGCCAAGATCGTCCTGGTGGCGCCGACCGGACGCGCCGCCAAGCGCCTCGCCGAGCTGACCGGCCACGAGGCCGCGACCGTCCACCGGCTGCTCCAGCTCCAGCCGGGCGGCGACCCGAAGTTCGACCAGGACAACCCGCTCGACGCCGACCTGGTCGTGGTGGACGAAAGCTCCATGGTCGACCTGATCCTGGCGAACAAGCTGGTCAAGGCGATCCCGCGCGGCGCGCACCTGCTGCTCGTCGGGGACGTCGACCAGCTGCCGTCGGTCGGCGCGGGCGAGGTGCTGGCCGACCTGCTCGGCGCCGAGGTCATCCCGCGCGTCCGGCTCACGAAGATCTTCCGGCAGGCGCAGGAGTCCGGCATCGTCGTCAACGCGCACCGCGTCAACGCCGGCGACCACCCCCATACGCGCGGGTACGGCGACTTCTTCCTGTTCCCCTGCGAGGAGCAGGAGGAGGCCGCCGAACTGACCGTGGACGTCGTCGCCAACCGCATCCCGCGCAGGTTCGGTCTCGACCCGCGCCGCGACGTCCAGGTCCTCGCGCCCATGCACCGCGGCACGGCCGGGGCGGGCACCCTGAACACGCTGCTGCAGGAGGCGCTGACCCCGCACGACGACGCCCGGCCCGAACGCCGCTACGGCGGACGCGTCTTCCGCGTCGGCGACAAGGTCACCCAGCTTCGCAACAACTACGACAAGGGTGAGGCGGGCGTCTTCAACGGCACGGTCGGCGTCGTCACGAAGATCGGCCTCGAAGAGCAGTCGCTCACCGTCCTGACCGATGAGGACGAGAGCATCGACTACGCCTTCGACGAGCTGGACGAACTCGCCCACGCCTATGCGATCACGATCCACCGGTCGCAGGGCAGCGAGTACCCGGCCGTCGTCGTCCCGCTCACCACCGGCGCGTGGATGATGCTGCGCCGCAACCTCCTCTACACCGGCATCACCCGGGCGAAGAAGCTCGTCGTCCTGGTCGGCTCGCGCCGTGCCCTCGCCGCCGCCGTCCGCACCGCCGGCGCGGGCCGCCGCCACACCGCCCTGGCGCACCGCCTGGCTCAGCGGTAGCGGTCCGGCGGACGCGGGCCCGGCCGGCCTCCACCGTCAGGGTTCGTCGTCGGAGTCGCCGGGGGCGCGGGCGCTGCGTTCGGCCGCCGCGACGGCGGACCCGGCGGCCCGGCGCAGCTGGTGCCCGGCCTGCTGGACGGCGCGGACCGGACGCGCCGGCAGGTGCCGCTCCGCCCCGCGATGCCGCCGCCAGTGCTCGCGGGCGCGGGCCCGGTGCTCGACGCGCAGGTTCTCGATGAGCCGGTCGACGTCCATGGACACCTCCCCGTACAGCGGCCACAGGTCGCCGCCCGCGGCCCGCTGGTGCAGCCTGCGGGTGAGCCGGGCGCGCCGCTCGCGGGCCACGTCCACCCGCATCTCCAGGTCGTGCTCGGCGTGGAACGGCCGGGCGTCGCGGGCCAGGTCGGAGCGGGCGAGCCGCCCGTAGGCGGCGATGCTCGCGGCGATCCCGGCGAGCGCGTCGCCGAGTTCGTGGCGCAGCGTCGGGTCGGTGAGCAGCCGGCCCCGCTCGCCGAACCGCTCGTCGTCGGCGAGGGACCGGGTCAGGCCGCGCAGCGACAGCGTGAAGTGCTCCATCGTCTCCATCGCGTTGCGCAGCGCGACGCCGGCGTCCACGAGCCGCCGCGCCCGCGGGTTGAGCCGGACGCTCTCCTCGGCGGCGCCGAGTTCGCGGTCGGTCCGGCCGAGTTCGCGGGCGAGCCGCTCCGCCTCGTGCTGCCAGCGGGCCGCCTCGCCGTCGGTGCGCTCGCCGCGCAGCCCGTCGGCGATGTCCTCGACCAGGGCCCGCAGTTTCTCCGCGGTCTCCTGGACGGCATCCTCCGCCGGCCGCACCCGCACCGACGGCACCAGCAGCGTCGCCGCCAGTCCCGTCGCGGCGCCGATCAGCGTCTCCAGCACCCGCTCGGTCGCGCCGAGCTCGCTGGCCCCGCCCAGCGCGAAGATCAGCATCGCCGAGATCGGCACCTCCAGCACGTGCTCGCCGAGCCGCAGGACGTGCCCGATGACCAGGGCGGCGAGGAGGGTGAGGCCGAGCGTCCACCAGGAGAACCCGATCGTGGACGCGGCCAGCACCGCGACCAGCACCCCGGAGGTGACCGCCGCGACCCGCAGAATGCTCGCCTTGATCGTCTGGTAGACGGAGAACTGCACGACGAGCAGCGCGGTCAGCGGCGACAGCAGCGGCTGCGGCCCGCCCGGCGGCAGGACCGCGGTCGCCAGCACGAACGACAGCACGGCGGTGAGCGTCAGCCGGGCGATGCGGTAGACCGTGGACTGCGCCTCCGTCGTGACGCGCAGTGGCGAGCGGCCGGCGCGGTCACCGCGGCCGGGACGGCGGCGCAAGAACGGAAGTGACATGCCGTCGGTCTTCCCGCGTGATCGGACGGGTCACTCTTTTCGCCGGGCGCGGAACGCGGCGACGTTCGTCCGGTTCGCGCACGTCTCCGAGCAGAAGCGGCGCCGCCCCGAGCGGGACGTGTCGGCGTACACGCGGTCGCATCCCCCGGCGGCGCAGACGCCGGTCCGGCCGAGCCCGTGCTCGACGAGCAGTTCGGCCAGGTTCATCAGCGTGGTCGCGCGGAACCGGTCCGGGAGCCGGGACGAGGGCGGCGCGTAGTGCAGGTGCAGGCCGTGCGGCCCGTGGTCGGACAGGTGCGGACGCGGGGGGCTCTCCAGCATGAGCCGGTTCAGCAGCGCCGTCGCCTCCTGGAGCCGGGTGGCCTCGAAGAACGGGCGCAGCGTCCGGCCCCACCGGCGGAACTCCGCGGCGTCGGCGTCCTCGAACTCCTCCGAGAAGAACCGGTTCTCGCGCAGGAGACGGCGCAGCGCGCCGGCCGAGGCGTCGCCGCCGGTGCTGGTCACGGCGTTGACCAGCGCCACCGCCGCCGCCACGCCGTGGCTCCTGTACCCGGGGATCCGCACGGGCCGCCCCTAGTGGCGCCAGCGGGTGGCGGCCGCGATCTGCTGCGGGGTCGCGCCGTCCAGCAGGGCGATCTCCCCGCGCCGCACCGCCGACACCGTGTCGATCACCGCCTCGCCGAGCGCGTCCCGCAGCACGGGGTCCGCCTCGAACGCCGCGACCGACTCCGCCAGCGACGCCGGCAGCGGCGCGATGCCCCGGGCGGCGCGCTCGTCCTCGCCGAGGGCGGCCGGGTCGACGTCGACCGGCTCGGGGAGCCGCAGGCCGGTGCCGAGCCCGTCGCGTCCGGCGGCGAGCAGCGCGGCGAGCAGCAGGTACGGGTTGGCGGCGGCGTCCACGCACTTGACCTCCACGTTCGCCGCGGTCTCCCGCTCGCCTTCGGCGCCGGTGACAAGCCGCAGCGCCGCCTCCCGGTTCTCCAGCCCCCAGCACGCGAACGCGCCCGCCCAGTGCGACGGGATCAGCCGCAGGTAGCTCGCGACCGTCGGCGCGCCGATCGCCAGCAGCGCGGGCAGCCGGTGCAGGATGCCGGCGGTGAACGACTCCCCGGCGCCCGTCATCGCGTACGGGCCGGAGCCGCCCGCCATCGCGTTCACCGAGCCGCGCCCCGTCGCGTTCGCCGGCCCGCCCGGCAGGGAATTGGCCGTGCCGCGTGCCGTCGCGTTCGCCGTGCCGCCGGCCGGGCCCTCCCGCCACAGGCTGAGGTGGACATGGCCGCCGTTGCCGACCGAGCCGGCCTCGACCTTGGGGGAGAAGGACGCGGCGAGGCCGTGCTCCAGCGTCACCGCCCGGATCGTCTCCCGGACCAGGACGGCGGTGTCGGCCGCGCCGGCCGGGTCCTCGGCGGTCACCGACACCTCGTACTGCCCGGCCGCGTACTCGGGGTGCAACTGGGCGACCGTGACGCCCGACGACTTCAGCGCCCCGAGGACGTCCCGCAGGTAGCCGGCCAGTTCGGTGACCCGCGTCATCCCGTACGCGGGGCCCTTGCAGGCGGGCGAGAAATCGTCCCCGCCGCCCTTCGACACCGCCCACTCGATCTCGAACGCCGCCTTCACCGACCAGCCCAGCGCGGCGAGCCGGTCGGTCTCGCGGCGCAGCAGGATCCGCGCGTCCAGCGGGTGGGCGGAGCCGTCCTGCGCGTACCGGAGCGCCGGCGCGTGCGCCCAGCCGGGCAGCGCCGCCATCGGCACCAGCCGCTCCAGGACGGGATGCAGCCGCAGATCGCCGGTCGGGCCGCCGATGTAGCGGCCGGAGACGACCGAGTCGTCCAGCAGGAACACGTCGAACACCGGGGACATCCCGACGCCCCACCTGGCGGCGTGCTCCAGCCGGTCCACCGGGACGGTCTTGGTGCGGGTGATGCCGCTGACGTCCACCCAGGTCAGCGCGACGGCCACGATGCCCTCCCCGGCCAGCCTGCGGGCCGTCTCGGCGGCCCGCTCGCCGAGCCGCGCGCGGGTGGATCCGCTGAGCGCGTACACGGCGAGGCCGGGATCGGCGGCGGTGGTCTCCTGGCTCTGTTCCACGGTGCTGGCTCCCGGTCGGAGTGGCGGCGAAGGACGCGGGCACGGGTCCGTAAGGGCATCGTAGGGAGAACCCCGCCCCGGCGCAGGGAAGGGGGTTCTGGGAGGGAGGCGGGTGCCATGCTCGAACATCTGGAGTCGCTGCGGCTGGTCGACCACCACTGCCACGGCGTCCTCGGCCGCGACCTGGACCGGACGGCGTTCGAGGAGTCGCTGACCGAGGCGGAGACGGCGGGCCCGCCCGGCGTGAGCATGTTCGACACGCAGGTGGGGTTCGCGCTGCGGCGCTGGTGCCCGCCCGTCCTGGACCTCGACGCGCACGCGGAACCGGACGACTACCTGGCGCGCCGGGCCGAACTCGGCGCCGCCGAGGTCAACCGGCGCTTCCTGGCCGCCGCCCGGCTGGACGCGCTGTATGTGGACACCGGCTACACACCCGAGGCGATACTCGGCCCGCCCGAGCTGGGCCGGCTCGCCGGCGCGGACGCCCGCGAGATCGTCCGGCTGGAGACGGTGGCGGAGCAGGTCGCGGCCGGCGGCACCGGCGCCGCCGGCTTCGCCGGCGAGGTGCGCGCCCGGCTCGACGCGCGGGACGCCGCCGGCGCCAAGTCGATCGCCGCCTACCGGGCGGGGCTGGAGCTGTCCGGCCCGCGGCCGTCCGAGACCGAGGTCGCGCGGGCGGCCGGGCGGCTGATGCGCGCGGCGGAGGCGGGCGGCACCGGGCCGCGCGTGTGCGAGGAGGTCCTGCACCGGTTCCTCGTCTGGTGCGCGGTCGACGCGGGGCTGCCCGTCCAGTTCCACGTCGGGTACGGGGACGTGGACGCCGACCTGCGCCGCGGCGACCCGCTGCTGCTGATCGAACTGCTGCGCGCCATGGACCCCGCCCCGGCCCTCCTCCTGCACAACTATCCGTTCCACCGGCACGCCGGTTACCTCGCCCAGGTGCTCCCCAACGTCTACGTCGACGCCGGGCTCGCGACGCACAACCTGGGCCACCGGTCGCCCGCGCTGATCGCCGAACTGCTGGAGCTGGCGCCGTTCGGGAAGGTGCTGTACTCCTCGGACGTGTTCGGGCTCGCCGAGCTGTACCACCTGGGCGCACTGCTGTTCCGGCGCGGCCTCGCGGGTTTCCTCGCGGGCGGGATGGAGGACGGCGCCTGGACGGCACGGGACGCCGAGCGCGTCGCGGGAATGGTCGCATCCGGCAACGCCCGCCGTGTCTACGGCCGGTGAACGAGACGATCTTTCTGGGAGGAGACCGGCATGGCCGCACGTGCACGCCTGTTCGTCATCGGAGGCGACGCCGCCGGGATGAGCGCCGCGTCCCAGGCCCGCAGGCTGCGCGGCCCGGACGAACTGGACATCACCGTCGTCGAGCGCGGGCACCACGCGTCCTACTCGGCGTGCGGCATCCCGTACTTCGTCGGCGGCGTGGTCGACGACCTCGGCAAGCTGATCGCCCGCACCCCCGCCGAGTTCCGCGACCGCGGCATCGACCTGCGGCTGCGCGAGGAGGCCGTGGAGATCGACCTGGCTGGCGGCCGGGTGCGCGTCCGCGGCGTGGACGGCGGCGGCGAGCGCTGGGAACCCTACGACGACCTCATGGTCGCGACCGGTGCCGTCCCGGCCCGGCCGCGGCTGCCCGGAGCGGACGCGAAGGGCGTCCACGGCGTGCAGATCCTGGACGACGGGGTGGCGATCCGCCGCCTCCTCGAAGAGCGCGCGCCGCGCCGGGCCGTCGTCGTGGGCGGCGGCTACATCGGCCTGGAGATGGCCGAGGCGATGGTGAGGCGCGGCCTGGAGGTGTCCCTGGTGGACGCCGTCGACCAGCCGATGCGGACCCTCGACCCGGACATGGGCGCGGTCGTCGCGGACGCGATGCGCGGCCTGGGGATCAAGCTGTACCTGGGGGAGCCGGTCGAGGGCTTCGACACCGGCCCGGACGGGCATGTCAGCGCCGTCCGCACCGCGGACCGGACCCTGCCCGCCGGCCTCGTCGTCCTCGGCCTGGGCGTGCGGCCCGAGTCCGCCCTGGCCCGCGTCGCCGGAATCGAGATCGGCCCGACGGGCGGCATCGTCACCGACCGGCGGATGCGGACCCCGGCCGAGCGGGTGTGGGCGGCGGGCGACTGCGTCGAGACCCGGCACCTGGTGTCCGGCGCCCCGGTCGCGATCGCGCTCGGCACGCACGCCAACAAGCAGGGCCGCGTCGCCGGCATCAACCTCGGCGGCGGCTACGCGACCTTCCCCGGCGTCGTCGGCACCGCCGTGTCCAAGATCTGCCGGGTGGAGGTCGCGCGGACGGGGCTGAACGAGCGGGAGGCGGCCGCCGCCGGGTTCGAGACGCTGAGCGTGACCGTCGAGTCCACCACCCGCGCCGGCTACCACCCGGGCGCCACCACGATGAAGACCAAACTGATCGCCGAGCGGCGGTCGGGGCGGCTGCTCGGCGCGCAGATCGTCGGCGAGGAGAACGCCGCCAAGCGGATCGACGGCCTGGCCATCGCGCTGTGGAACGGGATGACGGTCGAGCAGATGACGGGGCTCGACCTCGGCTACGCGCCGCCGTTCGCGCCCGTCTGGGATCCCGTCCTGATCGCCGCCCGCAAGGCCGCCGACGCCGTCGAAGCGGACATGCGCTCCGGGACGTGACCCGTCCTCGGACGGGGCTCAGGGCGGGCCGGCAACGCGGCCAAGATCACAATGACCGGTTGGTCATCACGCTGAGCTGGACCGTTCCCGGTGACATGCGCGGGCGGTGCGGCCCGCGCCCGGCGGGGGATGCCGTGCGATCTTGCCGCGAAGATCATCAAGTGGCAGGGTTGGTCCGTCCGCGGATCGACTGGGAGCCAATCCGGCAGGACCAATCCGCGGGCCAGGGTCCGAATCAACGGAGGGTGCACGTGAAGTACCGCACGATCGTTCCCGTTCTGCTCGGCGCCGGGCTGACCGCCGCCATGGTCAGCGCCCCGGCGGTCGCCTCGGCGTCGACCACCGGCGTCTCCGCCAAGGCGACCCACCACAAGTCGGCGGCCTGCAAGACGCCGAGGGGCCAGCGCATCAACATCTCCTGGGGCGACGGCAACGTCTCCACGACCGTCTACTACAACAACCACTGCAACCAGAAGCGGGCCATCGAACTCGACTTCAGGCGCAGCAACGGCACGTACTTCAACAAGTGCTTCGTCGCGCCGGCCCGCAAGAAGGGCCACAAGAAGATCCAGAACAGCATGCCGTACAAGGTCACGATCCTGCCCGGCGGCTCCTGCTGACACGCCCCACCCGCCAGCGAACTCGCATCAGGGGGACCAAGCATGTCCGCGCGTTCACGTAAGACCGGTCTGCGCACCCGCGCGGCCGTCATCGCCACGGCCGCCGTCGCGACCGCCGGTCTCGGCGTCGGTGTCGGCGCCACTCCCGCCATGGCCAAGGTCCACCGCGGCGTCTCCGGCTGCTTCGCCTGGTCCTACGGCGACGGCAACACCTCGGTCACCGTGTACTGGCACAACCGGTGCAAGCGCCGGGAGAAGCTGAGGATCGTGTACAGCCTGGGCTGGACGAACAAGACCTACCGGAAGGTGGTCGGCTCCAACGCCAAGGGGCACAAGAAGTTCCAGACCGCCAGCATCGTGGCCATCGTCGACGACGGCCGCGCCTGATCGGCGTCCGGTAACGGGGGTGCGGCACACGGTGCCGCACCCCCGTCATCGATGATCCACCAGGTGCCGTCCGGCCGGGCGCGGCGACAGGTGTGCCCGATCTCGATCCGGTAGGTCGGTGTTCTCCCCTAACGCGGGGCGCCATGAGCACGACGGCGGCCGATGAGAACACGCGGAAGACATCGGATGACCGCACGATCCTGTGGGCACCCGGGGAGCGTGGGCAATGGGCCGCGATCCGGCCCTACGAATCCCGGCGGACGACGAGCGGGAGGAAGCCGCCGAGCGGTTCCGGGACGGGCGGATGCACTACGTCCCCACACAGGCCGCGTTCCTCGCGCAGGCGCCCGAGCACCTCGCACGGCCGCTCCTGGCCGACTGGCACCCGGACGTGACATGGGATTTCGCCCATTCGCTCCGTCCCCTTGTGGCCCGTTTCGGGGCGGAGGTGTGGGACCTGTCGTTCTCCCGGACCTCGTGGCGCCGCGGCGCATCCCAGGACAACGGCATCGAGCACTGGATCTCCTGGACGCTCGCCCCCGGCATGACCGTCGTGGTCAACCTGGATCCAGGCATCGTGGTCGGCTACGTGGACCTGAATCCCGTCCAGACGATCGAGCGCGTCTGGGTCGGCAGGGCGCCCGGAGACCATGTGCCGTCTCTCGTGATCGAGGGCGGCTTCGCGGACATGGACCCCGTCCTCGTCTCCGAACTCCTCACCGACCTGACGAACCTCACCGTTCCCTAGCCAGGCCCTGCTCGGGTTCACCTCCGACCCGTCCCCTGGTCAGCGGTCGGGTGGACCGTGCTCGTCCCTCCCGGTCTCGGCGCCGCGGCCCGCAGCCCTGCGGTGCAGCCGGTGGACGGCGGTCACTCCGGCGGCGACGTGCAGCGCACCCCAGCAGGCCAGCAAGACCAGGCCCAGCCGGCTGCTGATCCACAGATGAGTGGCGATCGAGCAGATCAGGAGGAGCAGGGCGGCGAGCACGTGCGCGGGGCGGCGTCCGGCGCTCATGGCGGCTCTCATTCGGCCGCGTCCCGTGCGAGGGGCGGGGCCGGGGTCGACGATCGCGGCCGGGTCGCCCGGACGTAGTGCAGCAGCGGCCGCTGGTCGCCTTCGTCCCGGACGTCGAATCCCGCATCGGTGATGAGGCCGCGGAGCCGTCCGATCGGATTGCGGGCCATGGCCGGGCCCGCGAGCGCCGAGGTCAGGTGCGCACCCGTCCGCCCGGTGGGCGGACGGAAGTCGGCGATCAGCAGCCGGCCCCCGGGGCGCAGGACCCGGAACATCTCGCGCATCGCCGCGTCGCGTGCGTCCACGGGGATGTGGTGGACGGCCAGGCTTGAGACCACCCGGTCGAAGGCCATGTCGCCGAAGGGCAGGTCCTGGGCCTCCCCGAGGACGTAGGAGCAGTTGCCGGGCGCGCGCCGCCGGGCGTAGTCGATCATCGGCCCGGACGGGTCGAGCCCCGTCGCCCGGCCCTCCGGGCCGACCCGGGCGGCCAGCAGCGACGTCAGATACCCGGTGCCGCAGCCGACGTCCAGCACCGTGTCGCCGCTGCGGGCGTCCGCCAGCGCCGCCAGCCGGGTGAAGACCCGGCGGCGTCGTCCGGCGAACCAGACCGCGGCCATCACCTCGTAGGCGCGGGCGCGCTCGATCGTGCCACCGGCGTCCTCGCGTTCGCCGTGCGTGTGCAGGAACCGTCCGAGTCCCATGACGACCTCCTTGCTTAGTCGCGACTAAGTACGACTCTAACTTAGTCGCGACTAAGTCGGGGGATGGGGGCTCTAGACTGCCGGGGTGAACGACAGCACCGAGACGTCCGGCCGGTCTCGCCGGGCGCGGCTGAGCCCCGAGCAGCGCCGCGAGTCGATCCTCGCCGCGGCCACCGAGGTCTTCGCCGCCACGGGATACCGGGCCGGCAAGGTCCGGGACGTGGCGGACAGGATCGGGGTCAGCGAGCCGGTGATCTTCCAGAACTTCGGGTCCAAGGCGGCCCTGTTCACCGCGGTGCTGGACCGGGCGCTCGCCACGGTCGAGTCGACGCTCTCGGCCATGGCCGACCAGGCGGGATCGGTGTCGGAGTCGCTGGCCGAGGCGCTGTCGCCGGGCCATGTCGAGGCGCTGCACGCCCCGGGGTCCCTCGGGATGCTGTTCGCCGACGCCGCCGCCCTCACCGACGAGCCCGGCGTGGCCGACGCCGCCCGGCGCGCCGTGCAGAGGATGGCCGCCATGCTGACCGGCCTGCTGCGCCGCGGCCAGGAGGACGGTGACATCCGCCCGGACCTCGACCCCGGTACCGGCGCGTGGTGGATCTTGTCGCTGCTCTCCGCGCGGCGGTTCCGGACGGCGGTCCTGGGCGATGGGCACGGCATGGAGGCCGACCTCACCGCCCTCACGCTACGGACACTGACCGGCCGACCACCGCCCCCTTGACGCTCATGGCGGGCCGCGCTACGACCCGCCGCCTCCGGAGATCACGCCGTACTCCTCGCGGGGGAGTCAGGAGCTGCGAAGAGAGTCGGCTATGCCTCGGGCCACCTCCGATTCCTCCAGGCGGCCGAGGCGTTCGAGGACGTAGGACTTGTTGTAGTAGTTGTTCCAGGAGTCGGGGCCGTTGTCGATGGCGTAGTCGATGGCGGGCAGCGCCTCCTCGTAGCGGCCCGTCCGGACCAGCGCGGCGCCCCTGACGCTGTGGGCGTTGGCGGCGTCGTACCGCCGGCCGCCGACCGCCCGCCCGGCGGTGATGAGGGCGATGAGGTGGTCGGCGGCGGCCAGCGCGTCCGCGTCCCGGTCGAGGTCGAGGAACAGCAGGGCCCGGCTGAGTTGCGGGGCGGGATAGCCGGGCTGGAGGGCGATCGCCTGGTCGTAGGCGGCGAGCGCCTCGTCCGTCCGTTCCAGCCGGGAGAGTGCGCCGGCCCTCTCGTAGAGCGCCGCCACGTCGGACGGGTTGCAGCGCAGGGCCTCCTCGAAGGAGGCGAGGGCTTCGGCGTTCCGGTTCAGCTGGACCAGCGCGCCGCCGCGCCAGTAGTGGGCCGCCGCGTAGCGGGGGCGGAGCCGGACGGCCGCGTCGAACTCCCGCAGGGCGTCCCCGGGGCGGCCGGACTCGACCAGTTCGACCCCTCTCCTGTGGTGTTCGACCTCGGCCGGGCGGGGACGGCCGCTGAGCCGCTCCAGTTGCGCGCCGGGGATGAGTTTGCCTCCGCAGGCCGCGCACCGGGGCACGCGGAAGAGGGAGCCGGGCGCGTGGCAGCGGTCGCAGTAGTTGTTCCCGCAGTCCGCGCAGATCATGAACTTGATCGCGAAGCCCTCGGGGTCGTTGCGCGCCACCGGGTTGCCACCCGGCACCTTAGACACCGAGATGAGCCGCGTGCACGCCCAGCCCGAACAGCTGAGGATCATGGTCGTCCCTTTCCGTCCTCGAACGTGTGGTCCCAGTCGAGTTCCCAGGCCCGCATCACGTGGTCCCGGCCGCGCGTCACCGCGAGGTGGGCGTCGGCGCTGAGGCCGACCCACTCGACGGCGGTCGTGTGCGCCTTGAGGGTGTGCAGGCAGCGCCCGGCCGGCAGGTCCCAGACGCGCAGCGTCCCGTCGGCCCCGCCGGAGACCGCGAACCTGTCGCCGGTGCCCTGGGCCAGGCAGGTGACCGGCTCCGGCGGGTGGTGCAGGAGGCGTTCGGCGTGCAGGTCCCAGACGCGCAGGGCGTGGTTCGGGCCGACGGTGGCGGCGATGCCGCCGTCGGCGTGCACGCGGATCGAGGCGAGGCTCTGCGACGGGCCCCGGACGTAGCCGGTGGCCTCGCCGGTCGTCCCGTCCGCCGTCCACAGGGTGCCGACCGTGTGCCCGCACGACACCACCGTGCGGCCGTCCGCGCTCATGGCGGCCGGTGTCTGGCCCGGCAGGATGTGCGCGCGCCGCTCGTCCAGCCGCCACAGCTTCACCACACGGCCGAGATCGCCCACCAGGAGGGTCCGGGCGTCGGGACCGAAGCGAAGGGAGAAGACGATCCCGTTGTGCCTTTTGAGGACGTGTTTGCGCTTGCCCTTGGCGAGGTCCCAGACACGGACGACGCCGTCCTCGTCGCCCGATGCGGCGAGTCGTCCGTCCGGGCTCACCGTCAGCGCCCTGACCTCGGCGCGGTGCCCGCCGAGGACGTCGGCGCATTCGCCGGACGCCACGTCCCACACCCGGACCCTCCCGTCGCTCGCCCCGGTCAGCAGCCGGCGGCCGTCGGGGGTGAAGACGGCGCAGTCGACGGACGTGCCGCCCACCTGGAGTCTGTGCAGGAGGTCGCCGGACGCCGCGTCCACGAGCCACACGATCGACCAGCCGCCGAACGCCACCGCGAGGACGCCGCCGGGGCTCAGGACGCTCCTGCTCACCGCCTTGCGTTCGGTGTCCGGAAGCTCCCGCCCCCGCCAGGCTCCCAGCAGGTCCGTCCGGCGGCCGCGCCGCCCGGCCGCACGCCACAGGGCGAGCAGCTCGCGGCTGCGTTCGTGACCGGGAACGTTCCGCGCGGCGCGCAGCTCCGCCGAGGCCCGCGCCCAGTCTCCGCCCTCCGCGAGGCGGCGGGCCCGGGAGAGGGCGAGGCCCACCATGTCGGCCTCCCGTGCCAGTTCCGCCGCCGTGCGCGGACGGGCGTGGCTCCACGGTGCGCGCGGCCCGGCGTCCGCGAGCCGCCACGCCTGGACGGCCGATCCGCCCGGGGCGGTGACCGCGTGGCGCCCGTCGTCGCTCAGCGTCAGCGCCCCGGTGAGGGTGCCGCGGCCCGGCAGCGTGCGGAGGCACCGCCCTTCGTCCAGGTCCCACAGTTGCAGTCCGTCCGGGCCGCTCGCCAGTGCCCGCGTGCCGTCGCCGCTGACCGCGAACCGGGTGTCGCGTCCGACCGGGAGTTCCACGGTCCGCAGCGGGCGGCCCGCCACGGCGTCCCAGACGCGCAGCTCCGTCCCGGTCACGGCGAGCGCGATACGTCCCCCCGCGCTGAGCGCGACGCGCGCTCGCGGTATCGATGTCGTCCGGACGAGCATGCCCTTGGCGGCGTCCCACACCCGCAGGCGCATGGTGGTGGGCTCCCACCTGACGACAAGGCCGTCGCCGGTCACCGCGACGGCTCCGCCGAGGCGGTGCGCGAGGTCCTGTTCCTTCTGCAGGGTGCGGACGCAGCGCCCGCCGCCCGTCTCCCAGAGCCGGACCGCCCCGTCCTCCGCGGCCGACACCAGGTGTGAGCCGTCCGAGGTGAACGCGAGGGAGTCGACCCGGCCGGCGTGGTCGCCGAGCCGGTGCAGGAGGGTTCCGGACCGGACGTCCCACACGAGCACGGCCCGGTCCGCGCCGGCGGAGGCCATGAACCGGCCGCAGGGACTCAGCGCGACCGCGCTCACCCCGCCCGCGAGCCCGGCGGAATGCGCGGGCAGCGTGTGGACGCAGCGTCCGGTCGCCAGGTCCCAGACGCGCACGGTGCCGCCTTCGGAACCGGGCGGGGGAGGGTTCGAGCCGTCCCGGCCGCCGCTCACCGCCAGGTCCGCGTCGGCCCCGAGCGCGACGGCGCTGACCGAGCCGGCGTGACCCGCCAGGACCGCGGGCGGCGCCGCGGCGGGC
>NZ_BCQQ01000114.1 GCF_001552155.1 Actinomadura formosensis NBRC 14204
GGAGACGCGGTCCGGCCGCGACCGGGGCTGGACGGCCCGCGCCGCCGCCCTCGCCGACCGCCTCGACCTCGGCGCCCTCGCGGCGGACATCGCCGGACGGGACGTCCCCACCCTGCTCGTCGGCGGCGCCCAGGACCGCGTCGTCCCCGCCCGGGAGGTCTCGGCCCTGCGCGACCTGCTGCGCACGCACGGCGGCGCATCGGTCGACTCCACCACATTCCGCATGGGTCACGCGTTGGCCGCCGAACCCGGCACCGAGCCCCGGCCGCCGATCACCGAGGCCGTCCAGGTGGACACCGCCCTCACCGACTGGTTCCGCACCCACCTCGCGCAAGCCGCGGACGAGGCCGGATGCGGGGAATCCGGGGGCGCGGCGGACGGCCCCCCGGTACAGGCCACGCTCCCGGAGGTCCCGCAGCCGGTGAGCGACCGGTCCGGGGACGCGCGGTACGGAGCCTGGTCGGCGGGCGAAGAGGACGCGGGAGCCCGGCCGGGGATCGCGGCAGGGGACCGGCGATAGGCATGCGTCCGCCCGGCGGGCACGGCCGGGTGCCCGCCGGGCGGGACGGGAGAACACCGCGGATCAGCCGCGGGACAGAACCTCGTACCGGACGGGGATCACGCCCGCCCCGGTGCCGCCGACCTTCTGCATCGCCGCCCTGGACAGGTCCAGGCAGCGACCGCCCGCGTACGGGCCCCGGTCGTTGATACGGACGATGACCGAACGGTCGTTGTTCCTGTTGGTCACGCGGACTTTGGAACCCAGCGGCAGCGTCTTGTGCGCGGCCGTCAGTTCGCTCGGGTCGAAGGGCTCACCACTGGCGGTCATCTGGCCCTCCCAGTAGTAGGAGGCCTCGCAAGAGCCCGAGTCGACGACCTTGTAGTGCTTCTTCTTCTGGGGTTTCACCAGGTGCGCGACCTCGGTGTCGGCCTTGGGCTTCTTCTTCGGCGAAGGCTCTGGTGGACGCGGCTTGCCGCGGCTGCCCCGGGTCGGCTCGGCCCGCGGCTCGTCGGCGAGCGGGTCGGCGGGCGGTGGCGCGGTCTGCGCCGCCTGTGCGGATCCGGCGGATCCACCGGTACTGGTCAGGGCGAACGCGCTCGCGGCCAGGACGGCGACGGCGGCGCCGGAGACGATCAGGACGGTTCGTAGGCGTGCTCGAAGAAGACGCCTGACAGGGCTACCCACAGAGGAGTCCTTTGTTAGGGGACAGGACCCCGGACGCCCGGCTCTTTCACGGCGTGCTCAGGCGACCTCGTTCGTCCCCGAGTGCTCCGCCGCCTACGGGCTCGTTCGCCCGTGTCCGCGCTCCCTCAGGCGCGGCCGCGTCATCGCTGTCCGGCGTCCGGCAGGTGCGGCTGAAAAGGCATCTTCACTTTTGATCGCTAAAGTGCCGCACAAGTCCTTGACCGTACGTTGTGTTCCGCGAGAATCAAGCGCAGGGCCGTTATTTGTGGGGTTTGTCACCCCGATCTTTGCGCTATGGAGTTGATCGACTTCGCGCCGTAACTCCACTTGAAGATCATCTTTACTGCCCATGGAAGGTGTGATCTCGATCATATAACAACGGCTTATTGCATAATCGAATGGGGCGTTCCGCGAATGCCGCAACATGCACGGAACGCCCCATAGGCGCGGACGAAGGGGGCGCGTCACCCGATTCCGAACGACGCGCGGAGATCAACGACATTACGCCGGACGCCCCATACCGGCGGAATCCACGGCAACGCGAAACGGGGGCGCCCCCGAAGGGACGCCCCCGCCCGAGCGGGTCCCGGCTACTCGGCCGAGCCGAGCGCGATGGCGTCCTCGACCTCGCCCTTGCGCGCGGCGAGCTCGGCCGCGTAGCGCTCCTCGTCGACCTTCTCGGCGATCTCCTCGTCCTGCTTCATCAGCGCCTCAAGATCGGCCTTGGCGTTGTCGAGCACGCCCATGTCCGCGTAGGCGGCCTGCACCTTGTCGCCCCAGAGCCCCACGTCCCGGACGCACGGGACGATCCGGCTGAACAGCAGCGACTGATAGAGGGTGTACATGTCGGAGTTGTCGACGTACTCCATGCATTTCTCGACCGGCATGTCGAGCTGCTCGAAGACCTCGCGCCCCTTGAACCGGTCGCGCATCAGGTAGCAGCCCTCGACGACGAACTCCTCCCGCTCGGCCCGCTCCTTGTCGGTGAGCTCGGCGTAGTAGTCCTTGAGCGCGAGCCGCCCGAACGCGACGTGCCGCGCCTCGTCCTGCATGACGTACGCGAGGAGCTGCTTGACCAGCGGGTTCGTCGACATGTCCCGGTACAGCCCGAACGCGGCGAGCGCGAGCCCCTCGATGAGGACCTGCATGCCGAGGTAGGGCAGGTCCCACCGGCTGTCCTCCAGCGACTCGGCGAGCAGCTTCGCCAGGTCCTGGTTGATCGGGTAGTACATGCCGATCTTCTCGTGCACGAACTTCGTGTACAGCTCGACGTGCCGCGCCTCGTCCATGGTCTGGGTCGCGGCGTAGAACTTCGAGTCCAGGTCGGGGACGGACTGGACGATGCGCGCCGACACGTTCAGGGCGCCCTGCTCGCCGTGGAGGAACTGGCTGAACAGCCATGAGCCCTGGTGCCGGCCGAACTCGTCCCGCTCCTTCTGCGACATCTTCTCCCAGATGTCGGACCCGAAGAGCGGGTTGAAGTTCTCCGGCAGGCCGGCGACGTTGATCGGGTCGACCGCAAGGTCCCAGTCGATGCGCTTCTGCGCGTCCCACTGCTTGTCCTTGCCCTTCTGGTACAGGTTCAGCAGCCGGTCGCGGCCCTCGTCGTACTCCCAGGTGAAGCGGGTGTCACCCGCCATGGGTACGTTCCACGTCTCGGTCGGGACCGGGGTGGAATAGAGGTCAAAGGAACTCACGGGGATCCTCCTCCAGGCGTTGCGCCGCGCCCTCGCGACGCCGGTCCGCACCGCCCACGGCTTTACATCCCTTCGTAACATGTAAACCTGCCGGAGGCCAGAGTCATGCAAGAACTCACTGATCACCCCGCCGAGGCAGCCGCCCGCGCCCCCTGGCGGGAAGCGCGGGCGGTGTGGACGCGGGCGGGCCGGCGGGACCGGGGGCCGGGCTAGCGGGACTGGAGGGCGTCGAGGCCGACGGCCTGCGCGATGACCAGGCGGCGGTCGAGGCGGGCGTCGCCGATCTCGACGACGTAGCGGTCGCGGAAGCCCAACTTCTTCTCCACCGAGAAGACGACCTGGTCGCCGGCGTAGAAGTCGAAATGGTACGGCCAGGCGAACGGCAGGCTGTCCGCGTACGGGATGAACTGCCAGAGCCGCCGCAGCACCGCGACGAACTTGTTGCGCTCGGTTCCGGTGACCACGCCGAGGTCGGGCTGTTCCAGGTGCCAGGTCGAGGCCAGCAGCGACCTCTTGAAATCCTTGCGGAAGACGCCGATGGGCTGGCCGTGCGCGTCCGTGATGTCGTACGCCGAGGCCAGGTCGATGCGCTTGCGCGCCTTGAAGCCGAGGATCGGACGCGTCTTGGAGTCGTCCGAATACAGAGTGACCTGCTCCTTGAACGCGAGCCGCTTCTGCTGCGCGAAGGCGAGCAGTTCGCCCTCTCCGCCGTCCGGGGCCTCGGCATGCACCTCGTATTGGTTCACCATCAGGCGCACCCGCTGCCGGATCAGTAGCCTGCGCTGCGCCTGGAGTCTCTCTTCGTCCAGCGAATCGTCCAGCGAACTCACCCGTTCTGTAGCAGTTTGCGGTGGGAGTCTGCCACAGCGAGTTCTTTTCCTCCGGCGTTTCCGAGGCGCGGTGCACCGGCCCCGGCCGCGGTCAGGATTCCTGGATGTGCGAGGCCAGGTAGCCGTGGATCAGCCGTTCCGCCTCGGCGAGGATCGCGGGGTCGCCGTCCGGGCTGCGCCGGAACGCCATCTTCAGCACGGCGTCGCCCGCCTCCACCGCGATGGCGAGCGCCGTGGCGAGGCCGGGGGTGTCCTGGACGCCGAACGTCCCGACGATCATCCTGCGGAGCCGGTCGGCGACCACCGCGTTGTTGTCGGCGTCGGAGTCGAGCAGGTTCACGTCCGCGACGTCGCCGAACCGCAGCACGCGGAAGCCGGGGACGCTCCGGTGCATGTCCACGAAGATCTCGATGATCGCGCCGACCGTGTCGGACCAGTCGCCGAACCCGCCCTCGGCCAGCCGCGCCGAGATCCGGTCGCCGAACTCCTCCAGGTTGCGCAGCGCGAGGGCCTGCGCGACCGCCCGCTTGTCGGGGAAGAACTGGTAGACCGAGCCGATCGCCACCTCGGCGCGCTGGGCGATACGCGTCGTGGTGAGGCCGTCGTAGCCGTCCTCGTCGAGGATGTCCGCGCAGGCGTCGAGCATCCGCTGCACGCGTTCGGCGCTGCGGCGCTGGGCGGGACGGCGGCGGAGCGGGGTCCGGATCTCGGTCACCCCGCCATTGTCCCCGACCGTGGGGGTGCCCGGCATGCCCGGCAGCCGCTCCGCACCCCGAGGCCGCCGGAGACTTCCGCCCGCACCACCCCAGGACCTAATATCCGAACGCTGTTCGCATTTCTGCAGGGCACGCCGGGAGAGGGGAACACGATGGGGCTTGCGGAGGGCTTCCGCTGGGGCGTCGCCACCGCCGCCTACCAGATCGAGGGCGCGGTGGACGAGGACGGGCGGGGACCGTCCACCTGGGACACCTTCTCGCACACCCCGGGACGCGTCAGAGACGGCCACAACGGCGACGTCGCCTGCGACCACTACCACCGGTGGCCGGAGGACATCGCGCTGATGTCGGGCCTCGGCATCGACACCTACCGGTTCTCGATCGCGTGGCCGCGCGTCCAGCCGTCCGGGATCGGGCGGGCCAACGCCAGGGGCCTCGACTTCTACGACCGCCTCGTGGACGGGCTGCTCGCCGCCGGGATCGCCCCCGCCGCCACCCTCTACCACTGGGACCTCCCGCAGCCGCTCGAAGACGCCGGCGGCTGGATGGAACGTGACACCGCCTACCGGTTCGCTGAATTCTCCTACCTGGTGGCCGAGCGGCTCTCCGACCGCGTGGAAATGTGGATAACCCTGAACGAGCCGGTGGTCGTCATGGCCTACGGCTACGCGTTCGGCGTCTACGCACCCGGCAAGACCCTCATGCTGGACGCGCTCCCCGCCGCGCACCACCAGCTCCTCGGCCACGGACTCGCCGTCCACGCCCTGCGCGGCCGGGGCGTCCGCTCCATCGGGCTGGCGAACCACTACTCCCCCGCCTGGGCCGCGTCCCCCGGGGACCAGCCCGCCGCCGACGCCTTCGACACCTTCATGAACCGGCTGTTCACCGATCCCGTGCTGCTGGGCCGCTACCCCGGCCTGATGGCGGACGCGCCGTTCATCCGCGCCGAGGACATGGCGGTCATCGCCACGCCCATCGACTTCCTGGGCGTGAACTACTACCAGCCGACGCGGCTGAAAACGGCCTCCGAAGGCCCGCTGCCCTTCGAGATCGTGGACATCACCGAATACCCGACCACGGGGATGGGCTGGCCGATCGTCCCGGACGCCTTCCTGTCACTGCTCCGTACGCTCGACACCCGGTACGACCTGCCGCCGCTCTACATCACCGAGAACGGATGCTCGTTCCCGGACGAGATCGGCCCGGACGGTGTGGTGGACGACTCGCCCCGCATCAAGTTCTTGGACGCCCACATCCGGGCCATGCGCACGGCCATCGGCGAGGGCGTCGACATCCGCGGCTACTTCACGTGGTCGCTGCTGGACAACTTCGAATGGTCGGAGGGCTACCACCCGCGCTTCGGCCTCGTCCACGTCGACTACGAGACGCAGAAGCGCACCCCAAAGAAGTCCTACGGCTGGTACAGGGATCTCATCGCATCGTCCAAGCCCCCGCTGTAGGCGCCGGTCAGGGCGTGCGCGGCACCGGAGCACAGCGACCGCGCTGGCTAGGCTTGTCATATGGCCGTCGAAGGACAAGTCCTCGGAAGGGCCGTCAAGCAGGTCCAATACCGGCAGTACCGGACGCTTGACAGCAGGCTCGCCCGGATCGGCACCACGCTGGCGCAGTGGGACGCGCTGCGGGCGATCAGCCGTTCCCCCGGGGCGTCCGCCCGGTCGCTGGCCGCGCGGACGTTCCAGAGCGAGCAGGCGTTCGGGACGCTCGCCGGACGCCTGGTCGCCCAGGGTCTGATCGACCGGCGTCCCGGTCGCGGCCGGAGCATCGAGCACCATCTCACGCCCGCCGGGGAGAAGATCCTCGAAGCCGGGCACCGCATCGCCGACGACGCCCTCGCCGAGATCTTCTCCCCGCTGTCCGACGACGAACGCGCGACCCTCCTCGACCTGCTCCTGCGCGTCGGCCGGGCGGGGTGACCCGCGCCGGCCGGCGCTCCCGGATAGGCTGCTCTCCGCTTTCGTCGGGGAGGTCGTGGATGCCGGAGACTCGTCCGCTGCGTACCGGCGATCCGCGCGAGGTCGGCGGGTTCCGGTTGACGTCCCGGATCGGCGAGGGCGCCCAGGGCGCCGTCTTCCTCGGTGAATCGGCCACCGGGCGGCGCGTCGCGGTGAAGCTCCTGTACGCCGACTTCGGCCGGGACGCCCGCGCCCGCACCGCCTTCGAGCGCGAACTGGCCGCGGCCCGGCGCGTCGCCCC
Source organism: Actinomadura formosensis NBRC 14204 (assembly GCF_001552155.1). Classification (GTDB taxonomy): domain Bacteria; phylum Actinomycetota; class Actinomycetes; order Streptosporangiales; family Streptosporangiaceae; genus Spirillospora; species Spirillospora formosensis. The sequence continues at coordinate 6,644 of NZ_BCQQ01000114.1, forward strand.
CTTCTGCACCGCCCGGATCCTCGCGGCCTCGGCCGACGACGACCTCCCGCACATCGTCACCGAGTACATCGACGGGCCGTCGCTGAAGGACCTGATCGCCGAGCGGGGCGTCGCCTCCCCCGCCGAGCTGGTCAGGCTGGCGATCGGCACCGCCACCGCGCTCGCGGCGATCCACGAGGCGGGCGTCGTGCACCGCGACTTCAAACCGGCCAACGTGCTGCTCGGCCCGGACGGCCCGAAGGTGATCGACTTCGGTATCGCCCGGCCGCTCGACGCCACCTCGGCGACCATGACCGGCGCCGTCGGCACCCCCGCCTACATGGCGCCCGAGCAGGTGGCGGGGGTGTCCGGCGGCGCACCGGTGGACATGTTCGCGTGGGGCTGCACGATGGCGTTCGCCGCGAACGGGGCGCCGCCGTTCGGGACCGACTCCGTCCCGGCGATCATGCAGCGCATCCTGCACGGGGAACCGGAGCTGGGCGCGCTGACCGGGCAGTTGCGCGAACTGGTGGCGTCCTGCCTGGCCAAGGACCCGGCGGACCGTCTCCCCGCGACGGGGGTCCTGCAGCGGCTGCTCGGCATCGGCCCGGACGCGAACCTCCTCGCGGAGGGCACCTCGGCCGCCGCCCACCCCGCCGGCGCGCTCCTGCCCGAGACCACGCCCGCCGGCGCGCCCGCGGGGGCGCCGTCCTTCGCCGCGCCGGACGCTCCACCGCCGCCCGGCATGGCGCCCGGCGGGCCGTTGCCGCCCCCGGCCGGGTTCCCGTATGCGGGGAGCCCGCCGCCGCCCGGACGGAACGGGCGCCCGCTGCTGATCGCCGGCGCGGCGGCCACCGGCGCGCTGCTGCTGGCGAGCGGGCTCGTCGCCGTGATCCTGCTGAAGGACGGCGGTTCCGGGAAGGGCGGCGAGCCGGTCGCGCGGACGGCACCCGCCGCGCGGACGTGCAGTTACCCGCCCTCCACGAGTACAGACGTCAAGTCCATCCCCACGCCTTCGGCACGCGTCCCGGACAGGCCGCCGACCCACGCCACCATCAAGACCAACCTGGGCGATCTGGAACTCACCCTGGAACCCGGCGCGGCGCCCTGCACGGTGAACTCGCTGGCCTTTCTTGCAAGCCGCGGCTTCTACGACCGCACCTCGTGTCACCGGCTGACGACGACCCCGAGCCTGAAGGTGCTCCAGTGCGGTGACCCGTCCGGTACCGGGACGGGAGGTCCCTCCTACCAGTTCGCCGACGAGAACACGGCCGGGGCGTCCTACACCAAGGGCACCGTGGCGATGGCCAACCGGGGACCGAACACGAACGGCAGCCAGTTCTTCATCCTCTACGAGGACGCGCCGCAGCTTCCGCACAGCTACCCGATCTTCGGGCACATCACGTCCGGCATGGACATCATCGAGAAGGTCGCCAAGAAGGGCGTCGAGGACGGCACCGAAGACGGCCGGCCGAAGCAGAAGGTCACGATCACCCAGATCAGCACGTCCGCGACCTAGCCCCCGGCATGGGACGATCAAGGCATGGAATCACTGGCCGAGGTGCGTGCCCGGATCGACGACATCGACGGTGAACTCGTCCGGCTGCTGGCCGAGCGGCAGGGCCTGGTGCGCGCCGCCGCCGCCTTCAAGGCCGACGAGCGGGCCGTCCGCGCACCCGACCGGGTGGAGCGGGTCGTCGCGCTGGCCCGCCGGCGCGCCGCGGACGCCGGCCTGGCGCCCGAGGTCGCCGAGGCGGTGTGGCGGGCGATGATCGCCGCGTTCATCGAGCTGGAACTGGCGGAGCACGCGAACGGCCGCCCGTCCTGACGAGGCGGCCGTTCGCGTGCTTCGCCCGAGGGCGGCGCCGGAACGCGGCGGTCAGTCCCAGACCACCCCGGCGGGCTCCTGGATGGTCGCGTTGAGGCGGTTGAACAGGTTCGTCAGCGAGATCCCGAGGATGAGGGACGCCAGCTGCCTCTCGTCGAAGTGATCGGCGGCCTCGTCCCACAGCTCGTCCGGCACCGCCGGCTCGGACCGGTCGGCGAGCCGGGTGGCGCGCTCGGCCAGCGCCAGCGCGGCCCGCTCGGCGTCGGTGAAGAACGGCGCCTCCCGCCAGGCCGCGACGGCCGCGATCCGCTCGGTGCTCTCCCCGGCCTTCACAAGGTGGTGGACATGGCCGTGCACGCAGACGCTGCATCCGTTGATCTGGCTGACGCGCAGCGCGACCAGCTCCTGCAGCTCGCGCGAGAGGCCGCCCTCCTTGATGGCCTCGGTCAGCCCCCCGATCCCCTTCATCATGCTGGGCAGGAGGTAGATCGGGTTCTTCATCCGCGCTTCCATGACACTCCTTCATTCGGTCTGACACCTACCCGACGGAGCACGCCGGACGAATGTGACATGGCCTCAGGCCGCGGCCGGGAAAGCCCGCGCGGTGCGGCGGCGGATCCGGGACGGATTAGAACCGCCGCCTCCCGACGTTGATGAAAGCGGAACCCCCGCCCTGCCCAGGAAGGACGTCCGCCGATGGCCTTGAAGCGACCGTCCTTCCTCCCTTCGCTGGACGACCTCGAACAGCAGGCGCAGGCGCGTTCGGCGCAGCGCGGCCGTCCCGGCTCCCACTTCGACCATCCGACCGCGAAGAACGTGTTCATCGCCGTCCTGGTCATCACGGTCGTCGCCCACGTCGTCGGCGGCATCGTCTTCGTCCTGATCGGGCACTGACCCGCCGGAGGAATTCCGCGGCGGTGCCTCGTGCCACGCCCGGCAGCGGAAAACGGGATGCCGCGGGACGGGCGGACACGTCATCGTGAAGGCATGCTGACCGACATTTTTCCGCTGCTCGGACTGCGGCTGACGACACCGCGGCTCGAACTGCGGCTGCCGTCTCCGGAGGAACTCGCCGCGCTGGCGGACGTCGCGGCCGGGGGAATCCACCCCTCCGACACGATGCCGTTCATGGTGCCGTGGACGGAGCGGCCGGCCGCCGAGGTCGCCCGGGGCGTCGTCCAGCACCACTGGCTCAAACTCGGGCAGTGGACGCCGGACGACTGGGATCTCAACCTCACCGTCCTGCACGCCGGAGAAGTGGTCGGGCAGCAGACGATCGCGGCCCGCGACCTGGCCGTCCTCCGCCAGGTGAGCACCGGTTCATGGCTCGGACGCCGCCACCAGGGGAAGGGGATCGGCACCGAGATGAGAGCGGCCGTCCTGCACCTGGCCTTCGCCGGTCTCGGCGCCGAGGAGGCCCTTTCCAGCGCGTTCGAGGACAGCCACGCCTCCATGGCGGTATCGCGCAAGCTCGGCTACCGGCCCAACGGCGTCGGGCGCCAGGTCGTCCGCGGATCCATGACGATCGACCGGCGGCTGCGGCTCGGCCGGAAGGACTGGGAAGAGCACAGCACCACGCCCGTCACCATCGAGGGCCTCGCGCCATGCCTCCCTTTGTTCGGTCTTCCAGGCTGACGGAGCACCCGTCCCGGACGAACGCATCCTCACGATCGTGGACGTGCTGTTCCTTCCACCCTTGGCCCGCTACCAGGGCGGCTAAGCGGTAAGGCGATACGTGGTGCCGCTGCTGCTCTGCACCCAGGCGTCGGGCAAGGCGGCGGCCAGGGCGTGCTGGGCGCGCCATCCGGTGCAGTGGCCCGGGACGACAAGGCTCGGCGCCAGCGCGGTCAGCGCGTCGACAGTGGGTGGAATGACCGGTTCGAAGGCCGGTCCGCCGAGGTGCAGCCCGCCGACGAGCGCGTGCAGCCGGTCGACCCCCGTCAGCCGCCGCGCGTGCCGGACGATGTTGATCGCGCCCGCATGACCGCACCCGGTCAGCACCACCAGGCCCCGGCCGCGGACGTTCACCACGAGCGCCTGGTCGTCCAGCACCAGCGGGTCGTGAACCCATCCGGACCCGGTCCACGCCTGATGCGGCGGCGGCATGCCGTGCTCGAACTCGGTGGTGCGGTCGATCTCGCCGGTGATCAGCACGCCGCCGTCCAGCAGGAGCGAGGGGACGCGGCGCTCGATGACCTCGAAGCCCTCCCCGCCGAGCGCCCGCCTGCTCAGCGTCGGCAGTTCCTCCGGTTCCCGGCCGGGCACCGCGATCCGCCGCCTCGTCCACGCCAGCGGGTGCAGCACCATCGGCAGCGACCGGACGCCCCGCCCGCCCGCCAGCCCGGCGAGCCCGCCCGCGTGGTCGAAGTGGCCGTGGCTGAGCACGACGGCCTGGACGTCGCCGAAGTCGACGCCGAGCCGGCCGGCGTTGGTGACCATCGCGTCCGGAGACCGGCCGGTGTCGAAGAGCAGCGTGGTGGAGCGACCGGCGCGCTGCACCGTGACCAGGGCGGCGAAACCGTGCTCGGCGATCATCCCGGCGTCGGTCCGGCCGCCGTCGAACTGCGGTGCCGCCACCACCCCCGCGCCGAACCCCGCCCGGCGGGTGCGCTCGTCACTCGTCAGCAGGCCGTCGTAGACGTTGTCGACCAGGGTGACGATCTCGACCTCGTCCACCGGCTCCAACGCGATCGGATCGACCGCGGCGCCCGGTGCCGGACGCGGCATGGACGCCTGCGCCTCTCCGGGCGCACCCCCTGGCTCGCACATGAAGTCACCCTAGCCTCGGCCCTCCACGAAGCCGGCGGGGGTGAGGATCGCCTCTATGCCGTAGTGGTCGGAGAGTGGTGTGGGGCGGCCGTCCAGGTCGAGTTTTTCCTTGAAGACCACGCGGGTCTTCGCCTCCAGGGGAGGTCTGACCAGGAACTGGTCTATGGCGCCGATGTCCGCGTACTCGGGGCGGTAGGTGGGTTCCGTGCTGCCGTCCGTGGCGTCCTGGAGGCCGGTGACGGACGCGAACGTCTGGAGGTAGCCGGAGTCTCGGGGGATGTTGAAGTCGCCCACGGCGACGAGGGGTTCCGCCCTAGGGATTCTGTTGACGGCGTCCGCCAGTTGGCGCAGCTCGGCTTGCTCCACCTTCGTGTAGGCGTTGGACGGAGACCAATCCATGTCCATGTTCGCGGACAGGTGGGTGTTCACCACCGTCAGGTATCCGCCGGGGAGTTGGACGCGGGTGAACAGGGCGCCTTTGTTCAGCAGCCATTCGGGACGCGCCGGGCGGGCCGGAGTGAACGGGTGATAGCGGACCTGGGTCACCGGCCAGCGGGAAAGGGTGACCAGGCCGCCGCGGACGATCGGGAACGTCCAGGCCCGGGCCAGGTGGGGGTAGGACCTCGTTCCCCGGCGGAGGGCCGCCAGGATCAGCGGCGATATGACTTCCTGTAGGCAGACGACGTCGTAGTCGGACCGTTCGAGGAGTTCGGCGAGGGCGTCCATGCGGACCCGGGTACGGCCGCGGTAGAGCGTGTTGAAAGTGAGGATCCGGATCTTCGTCATTTCCGGCGCACTGCGTCGCGCATCGTCCCACGTGGCCATGGCCGCCACCCTATGCGGGCGGTGGCGCGTCCGATGCCGCTGGACGCGCCACCGGTGAAACTACGCTTCCCGGACGGGCTGGCGCAGGATCGTGCGCATCTTCTCCGGATCGGTCTCCCGAGGATCGGACAGGTAGATCTCGTGGTGCAGCCCGTTCGGCACGAGGTTCTCGGCCTTCATCAGCGCGGCCATGCGCGCGAGGGACGCGGGTTCGTCGGAGTAGGCCCCCTTATGCAGGATCTGCACGCACAGGCCATCGGTGTAGGTGACGTGTTGGACGCGCGCAGCCGCACGCAATCCGGAACGTGCCTCCTCACGCGCCCGGTTGATCGAGAGGGTCTCGTCCGGGAGGCGAAGGAACAGATGCCACCACCACTGGTCGCGGGGCACGTCGAACGGTGAGCGCTCGTCCTCGACCCACCAGCGCCCTTCCATCGGCACCATCGGCGCATCCAGCGCGCCTAGAACCGCGTAGAGCGCGCCCACGCTTTCCCCATACGCGGCACCTTCCGGCTCACCACGGCCGGTGACGGCCAGGCCGGACACGGTACCGTGCTCCACCACCTCCGGCTCGTCCGAAGCCTCGTACCAGTTCACGGCCTCCTGCGGGGAGACGTCCCCCCGCACCCCCCGGTTCGCTTCGCTCATCTCTGGTCGTCCTCCACACGGATCATCACCCGGGTCTCCAGGCGTTCGGGCGGCGTGGTCGCGGGGTCGTTGAGGTACACCTCGCGGACGGGTCCGGCGGGCGTGTGCCCGTGGTCGCCGAACCATGCGAGCACGCCATGGACCGTGAGCGAAATCTCCTCGTAGGGACCGGTATGGACGGCCGACGCGAACGCACCACCGGGCAGGACGTCGTCGCCGTCCTCGGCCTGGATGGTCACGCGCACCTCGAACTCCTCCGCCAGGTCCAGCGGGAACAGCCCGATCAGCAGGCCGTCCGGCGTCATCCGGGGCAGCAGCCGGGCCACGCACGCCGACGTCGCCGCCGCGATCGTCGAGGGTGTCGCGGCCTCCCGCGCGACGACGACGCGCCGCGCCGGCTCCCGGACGACCGACACCTCCGTCTCCGGCAGCCCGTCCGCGAGGACGCGGTCGAGGAGCCGCAGGCCGCGCCGCCGCCGGGCGATGTCGGCCTCGATCCTGTCCCGCGCCGCGCGCAGCGCGCCGCCCTCGTCGCCGGACAGGACGCGCGCCACCACGGGCAGCGGGACGTCCATCGTCCGCAGCAGGCCGGCCAGCAGCGCGTCCCGCGCCTGGGCGGGCCGGTAGTAGCGGTATCCGGACACCGGGTCCGTCCACGCCGGGGCCAGAACGCCGAGGTCGTCGTAGTGGCGCAGTTGCTTGACACTCAGCCGGCACAGCCGCGCGAACCGCCCGATCGGCAGGAGATCGTCGCTCACGGGACTCACCCTGCCCCCTCCCACAGTGGGAGAGTCCAGCTCAGGACGGACGTGCCGAGAGCCCCGTGCAGGAGCGCAGCCCGTTCCACCGCTTGACCTCCGTCTGCGCCGCCGCGCCCGTCATCGGGATGGGGAGGCCGCCGGAGATGAGTGCCGGGCTCCACTTGTCCTTGGTGACCTTGCCGTTCTCCACCTTCAGGAACAGAACACCGGACTTGGCCGTCTGCCCGCTGGCGGAGTAGAACACGAAGTTGCCCATGCCGTAGTGGACGTACGCGTTGTTCATGTAGCCGCCGCCAAGCGGGATGTGTGCGTGCCCCCCGACGACGATGTCAGCACCAGCCTCGGCGAGTTTCTGGGCCAGTTCCTTCTGACGGGGCAGCGGGCAAGGCTGAAGCTCCGCGCCCCAGTGCAGGTGGACGATGACGACGTCCGACCCCTTGCGCGCCTCCTTCACCGCCTGGACCATCCGGGGGATGTCCTTGGCCGACGCAAGACCGCCCTTGGTGTCGGTGGCCGTCCACGCCTGGATGAGGTTGTCGTCCAGCACCTGCGTGGCGCCGATGATGGCGAGCTTGTTGCCCTTCACCGTGACCCGATACGGCTTGTAGGCGTCGTCGGCGTTCTTGCCGATGCCCACGACCGGGAACCCCGTCTGCTTGATCGCGGCCAAGGAGTCGCGTAGCCCGCCCTCCATGTAGTCCATGCCGTGGTTGTTCGCCATGGAGACGACGTCCACCCCGGCCGCCTTCAGCGACTTGAACGCGGACGGCGGGGCCCGGAACGTGAACTGCTTGCCCGGCGCGGGCGTCCCGCCCGTCGTGATGGCCGTCTCCAGATTGACCATGGCGAGGTCGGCGGCGCGCAACTGCTTCGCGACCGGGCCGAGCGCGGTCGACGGCTGACCGAGACGGCCGCGCAACTGGCCCTCGAAGTGCGTGTCGCCGCCGAACGCGAGAACGATCGGCTCCTTGGCGGACGGCGCCGGCCGCGTCCCGCCCGAGCCCTTCGAACCGGACGACGCGGGCGGCGTCGCGCCCTTCGCCTCGGAGTCCCCCGACTCGCCGCACGCCGCCCCGGTCAGCGCCACTCCCACCATGGCCGCGACCGCGACCGCCTTCCCCCGCCTGCCCATCGCTTCGCCTCCGTCCGGCCCCATCGGACCTGCTCGGTCGGCCAAGCATGCCACGGCCGGCCGCCGGCCTCGGGCCGGGGCACGGCGCGAACGGCTCACGAGCCCGCTCTTCCCCCACCTCCTGCGGGCTCTGGGGTGAGATCAGGCGGATTCTCCTTCTTGCCCGTCGTGTTTGCCAGAAGTCAGCTTGAAGGACGTGGGCGCCGGCTTCTCATGCGTGGGCCTGCTCACCTGGGGCGGCTTGGCTTCGTCCAAGCTGCCGCCGAAGGCTTCACGCACGGCCTGTAGAGCGGTCGTCACTTCGCTTGGGATGACCCAGAAGGTGCTGCCCTGGCCATCAGCCAGCTTGGGAAGGGTCTGGAGGTACTGGTAGGCGAGAAGCTTCGGATCCGGGTCGGCGGTGTGGATGGTGGCGAAGACCTGCTCGATCGCCTTCGACTGGCCCTCGGCCTCCAGGATGGCGGCCCGCTTGCCGCCCTCCGCCTTCAGGATCGCCGACTGCTTCTCCCCCTCCGCGGTGAGGATCTTGGACTGGCGGGAGCCCTCGGCGGTCAGGATCGCGGCGCGCTTCTCCCGCTCGGCGCGCATCTGCTTCTCCATCGCGTCCTTGATGGACGCCGGCGGCTCGATCGCCTTGATCTCCACGCGGGTGACGCGGATGCCCCACTTGCCGGACGCGTCGTCCAGGACGCCGCGCAGTGCGGTGTTGATCCGGTCGCGGGAGGTGAGGGTGGCCTCCAGGTCGAGGGTGCCGAGGACGTTGCGGAGCGTCGTCGCGGTGAGCTGCTCGATCGCCTTGATGTAGTTCACGATCTCGTAGTCGGCGGCGCGCGGGTCGGTGACCTGGAAGAACAGCACGGTGTCGATGTGGACGACGACGTTGTCCTCGGTGATGACGGGCTGCGCCTTGAAGGAGACGACCTGTTCGCGCAGGTCGATGAGGGACTTCACCCGGTCGACGAACGGGACGACGAAGCTGATGCCGGGGGCGAGGGTGCGGTGGTAGCGGCCGAGGCGCTCGATGTTGCGGGCCCGTGCCTGCGGAATGATCCACACGGTCCGTATCACCGTGAGGGCCAGGACGAGCACCCCGGCGACCACGGCGACGAGGACGGCTATGGCGATATCGGTCATGATGGCTCCTCATCCGTTCCGGACGAGATCGGATAGAGCAGGGCGGTGGCCCCTTCGATGGCGAGGACGTCGGCGGTGGCGCCGGCCGGGATGACGAGGTCGGGATCGTAGGGGCGGGCCGTCCACTCCTCGCCGCCGATGCGGGCGCGGCCGCCGCGGCGGGTCACCTCGGTGAGGGTGAACGCCTCCCGGCCGACCAGCGCGGCCGTGCCGGAGCGCAGCGGCGGCGGCTGCCGGATGTGCCGGATCGCGAGCGGGCGCACGACGGCGATGCCCGCGATCGCGCCGACCGCGAAGACGGCGGCCTGCACGGCGAGCGGCAGGCCCAGCACCCCGGTCAGCCCCGCGGCGAGGGCGGCGACGGCGAGGAGGCCGAGCGCCAGCGTGAGAGTGAGCAGCTCGGCGACGCCGAGCAGCGCGGCGAGCAGCAACCAGACGACCCACGGCTCCATAGCAGCCTCCCCCCGGTCGGCTGCCGAAAAGTCCTCGATTTCAAGGTAACTCTCAGGTCACCGTCACGGCCATGCCCGGGGGGCGGCGATGGCGCGCCCCGGACCAACCGGTCATCATGGGGACCACGGTCCCGTTCGCAAGGAGTGTCCCGATGGGCGACCGCACGGCCTTCCGCACCTGTCCCCTCTGCGAGGCCCTGTGCGGGCTCGAACTGACCCTGGACGACGCCGGAGCGGTGACCCGCGTCCGCGGCGACGCGGACGACCCGTTCAGCAAGGGCTTCATCTGCCCCAAGGGCGCCACGCTCGGCCGCCTGGACGGCGACCCCGACCGGCTGGCCGAGCCCCTGGCCGAGAGCGCCGAGGTCACGTGGGACGCGGCGTTCGAGGCCGTCCGGGAGGGGCTGGCGGGCGTCATCGGACGGCACGGCCGGGACGCGGTCGCCGTCTACCTGGGGAACCCGGTCGCGCATTCGATCGCCGGGCCGCTGTACGGGGCCGCGATCGTCAAGGCGCTCGGCACGCGCAACCTGTTCACCAGCAGCACCTCCGACCAGATGCCGAAGCACGTCTCCTGCGGGCACATGTTCGGTGATCCGCTCGCGATCGCGGTGCCGGACCTCGACCGGACCGATCACCTGCTCATGCTGGGCGCGAACCCGCTGGAGTCGAACGGGAGCCTCGCGTCCGCGCCCGACTTCCCCGGCCGGCTCAGGGCGATCAGGGCGCGCGGAGGCAGGGTCACGGTCGTCGACCCGCGCCGCACGCGGACGGCCGCGCTCGCCGACGAGCACCTGTTCATCCGTCCGGGGACGGACGCGTTCCTGCTCATGGCGCTCGTCCACACGCTGTTCGCCGAGGACCTCGTCGCGTCCGCCGGGCACCTGGCGGGACGCGTCAACGGCCTGGACGACCTGCGCGCCCTCGCCGTGGACTTCGCCCCCGAGCGCGTCGCGCCCGTCACGGGCATACCGGCCGGCACGATCCGCAGGACGGCCCGCGAACTGGCCGCCGCCGGCCGCGCCGCCGTCTACGGCCGCCTCGGCACCTGCACCCAGGCGTACGGGACGCTCAGCAGCTGGCTCGTGGACGCCCTGAACGTCCTCACCGGGAACCTCGACCGTCCCGGCGGCGCGATGTTCCCGCGCCCCGCGCACGCGCCCGTGTACCGCCGCAAGAAGCCGTTCACGACCGGGCGGTGGCGCAGCCGTGTCCGCGACCTGCCGGAGGTCAACGGCGAGCTTCCGGTCGCCACGCTCGCGGACGAGCTGGAGACCCCCGGCGAAGGCCAGGTCAAGGCGCTGATCACGATCGGCGGCAATCCGGCGCTGTCGGCTCCGAACGCCGCCCGGCTCGACCGGGCGCTCGCCGGGCTGGAGTTCATGGTGAGCGTCGACCCCTACCTGAACGAGACGACCCGGCACGCGCACGTGATCCTGCCGCCGCCGCGTCCCGCGCAGACGCCGCACTACGACATCATGCTGACCGGGTTCGCCGTCCGCGACTACGCGCGCTACTCGCCGCCGGTCGTCCCGCTGCCGGACGGACGGCCCGGCGAGGCCGCCATCCTCGCCCGGCTCGCCATGATCGCCTCCGGGACGGACGGCGACCCCGCCGCCCTCGACGAGCTGATCATCACCTCGACGCTCGCGAAGGCGGTCGCGCTCGAAGGCTCCCCCGTGCACGGCCGCGAACCCGACGAGCTGCGCAAGATGCTCGACACGGGCACGCCGGCCGAGCAGCGGCTCGACATGATGCTGCGCCTCGGCCCCTACGGCGACGGCTTCGGCGCCGACCCGTCCGGCCTCACGCTGACGCGCCTGCGCTCCGAGCACCCGCACGGCCTCGACCTCGGCGCCCTCAAGCCGCGCCTGGACGAGGTCCTCTGCACCACGTCCGGGCGCGTCGAGCTGTGCCCGCCCACGTTCGCCGCCGACGTCGACCGGCTGCGCTCCGCCCTCCGCGCCCCGCAGGCGGGCGGAACGGTGCTGATCGGGCGCCGGCACCTGCGCTCCAACAACAGCTGGCTGCACAACGTCCCCGAGCTGGTGGGCGGCTCCAACACCTGCACCCTCCAGCTCAACCCCGCCGACGCCGACCGGCTCGGCGTCGGCGCGGGCGACCCGGTCCGTGTCACGTCCCGGACGGGCACCGTCGAGGCCGTCGCCGAACCCACCGACACCCTCATGCCCGGCGTCGTCAGCCTGCCGCACGGATGGGGCCACGACCGGCCCGGGACCCGCGCCGGCGTCGCACGCCGGAACGCTGGCGTCAACGTCAACGCCGTCACCGACGACCAGGAGATCGATCCCCTGTCCGGCAACGCGGTCTTCAACGGGGTGCCCGTCACCCTGGAGGCCGTGCCCCGCTGAGGGAGTGGTTTAGCCCCTCCCGGCCGCAGGTACGTATGACTGGCCGCACGAGAACGCGGAAGACTAGTGTCGCATCAGGCGTCTCAAGCCGCGGAGGAGGGACATGCCCCGACGGGTGAACATATTCCGGCGCGGGTCCCGGCCCCAGACGTCCGCGCGGCTCGCGGACGCCACCGAGGCCCTGGAGCACACGCGCGGCCTGGACCGCACCATCCGCGTGCTCTCCACGGCCGTGCGGCGGACGCTGCCTCCCGGCCCGGTCAAGGACGCGCTCCACGGCGTGCCGGTCGGCCACCCCGCCCATCCGCCGCTCACCGACATCCCCATCGGGCTGTGGGTGTCGGCCGCCGTCCTGGACCTCATGCCAGGGACGCGCCGCGCCGCGCAGACGCTCGTGGCCGCCGGGCTCGCCGGCGCCGTCCCGACCGTCCTCACCGGCATCGCCGACTGGTCGGCGCTGCACCGCGAGCAGCAGCGCGTCGGGCTCGTCCACGCCGCCGGGATGGCCACCTCCAGCGTGCTGTACTCGGCGTCCCTCATGGCCCGCCACCAGGGACGGGACGCCGCCGGACGCGCGTTCGCCTTCGCGGGCCTGTCCGTGCTCCTGGCCGGCGGCTACCTCGGCGGGCACCTCGCCTTCCGGCAGGCCGCGGGGCCCAGCCATGCCGACCAGATCGCGCACCTCGTCCCGCTCGGCTGGCACGATCTGTGCGCCGCCGGGGAACTCCCGGACGGCTGGCCCGTGACCCGGCGGCTCGGCTACATCAGCCTGTTCGTGCTGCGGACCGGCGACGACGTCCACGTCCTCGCCGACCGCTGCAGCCACCTCGCGGGACCACTCCACCAGGGCCGCGTCATCACCGACGACAACGCCGACACCTGCGTCGTCTGCCCCTGGCACGGCAGCACCTTCCGCGTCACCGACGGCGCCGTCGTGCACGGCCCCGCCACCGCCCGCCAGCCCGCCTTCGAAACCCGCGTGACCGAGGAGGGAATGCTCCAGGTCAGGCCCGTCTAGCGGGCCGGACCCGGTCAGCCCGCTTCGCCCTGCTCGGTGGAGACGGGGTGTTCCACCAGGGCCAGGACGCGGCTGGACATGAACCGGGCCGTGCGGACGGGGGTGCCGGTGCGGGTGACCTCGCTGACCTCCACGACGCCGCGCCTGGTGGCGATCTCCACGCGGCGGCCGGCGCGGGTCGCCGCGACCTCGTACGTCCGCGTCCCGTCGCCCCCGGCGTCGACCACGATCTCGACACTGTCGCCCTTCATCCGCGCGAACCCTCCGGTAGTCGAACGTGTATTCGACTTATACCCGGAATGTCCGATCACAAATCCCCGCGGACGCGGCGAAAACGCTGGTCAGGACAGCAGCAGGTTGGCGACCGCCACCAGGCCGACGACGACGATCACGCCGCGCAGCACCAGCGGCGGGATGCGGCGGCCGAGCCTGGCGCCGATCAGGCCGCCGCAGGTGGAGCCGCCCGCGATCAGCAGCACCGACCACCAGCTGATGTCGGTGCCGGCGAACAGCCACATGAGGATGAACAGGATCGCGGCCGTGCCGTTCACGACCGCCGACAGGACGTTCTTGCCCGCGTTGATGCGCTGCAGCTCGTCGTCCAGCATGATGCCGAGGAAGGCGATGAGGATGATGCCCTGCGCGGCGCCGAAGTAGCCGCCGTACACGCCCGCGAACAGCACGCCCACCCACAGCATCGGGCCGCCGTGCGGGCGGTGCTCGCCCTCGCGGCGGCGCAGCATCCAGCGCTGCAGGCGCGGCTGGACGACGACCAGGACCAGCGCGAGGAGGATCAGCGGGACGACGATGATGTTGAACGCCGCGGAGGGCAGGCCCAGCAGGAGCAGGCCGCCGATCACCGAGCCGGTGAGGGACGCGGTGGCGAGCCGCAGCAGCCGTCCGCGCTGGCCCTTCAGCTCCTCGCGGTAGCCGTACGCGCCGGTCACGGTGCCCGGGACGAGCCCGATGTTGTTGGAGACGTTCGCCACCACCGGCGGCTGGCCGAGCGCCAGCAGCGTCGGGAAGGTGATCAGGGAGCCGGAGCCGACGATCGTGTTGATGCCTCCGGCGGCCATCCCGGCGGCGAAGACGGCGGTCGCGTGCAGCAGGTTCACGTGCGTCCACCCCAGCACTACGAGTTCCTCAAGAGCGCACACATCGTAGGGACACCGGGGACCGCCACCGTTGATCGGGGGTGCTTTGGGGCGTTTCGCCGCCTTTCAGCGGAGCGAGCGGGCGTACCAGCGGCCGTTGTGCCGGTCGATGGCCAGCGGCAGGCCGAAGGTCTCCGACAGATGCTCGGGCGTGAAGACCTCGTCCACCTTGCCCTGCGCGACGATCCCGCCGGACCGCAGGAGCAGGGCGTGGGTGAAGCCGTCGGGGACCTCCTCCACATGGTGCGTGACCAGCACCATCGTGGGCGCGGCCGGGTCGCCGGCGAGAGCGGCGAGCCGGGCGACGAGGTCCTCCCGGCCGCCGAGGTCGAGGCCGGCGGCGGGCTCGTCCAGCAGCAGGAGCTCGGGGTCGGGCATCAGCGCGCGGGCGATCTGGACGCGCTTGCGCTCGCCCTCCGACAGCGTGCTGAACGTCCGCTTGATCAGGTCGGTGCAGCCGAGCGCCTCCAGCAGCGCGACGGCGCGGCCCACATCGGTCGACTCGTACTCCTCCTGCCAGCGGCCGAGGATCGCGTACGAGGCGGTCAGCACCAGGTCGATGACCTTCTCACCGGCCGGGACCTTCTCCGCGACGGACGAGCTGGCGATGCCGATGCGGGGACGCAGCTCGAACACGTCGGTGCGGCCGAGTTCCTCCTCCAGGATCTCGACCTTGCCCTCGGTGGGATACAGCATCGCGGCGGCGATCTGGAGCAGCGTGGTCTTGCCCGCCCCGTTCGGGCCGAGGACGACCCACCGCTCGCCCTCGCTCACCGTCCATGTGACATCGCGCAGCAGGCTCGCCCCGTCACGCCTGACCCCGACTCCGCGGAGCTGAAGTACCTCGCCGTCCATGCGTGCCTTCGTCCCCAATCCCGGTGGTCCGTGATCGCACTCTCAGGGAAGAACCTATGCGATCCGGGACGGCCGCGCCCCCCGGCTCCCCACCGGAAACGACCGCCCCGGGACGCTCCTCCTCCGCGATAGGTCTCTTACGTCCGGTGGAACGGGCGATCCGAGCGCTTATCGTGTTCGCATGCCCATTGCGGACTGTCTGGGAATGAGAACGGGCGTATGAGCGAGGCCGTCGCGATAGCGCTGGTCGCCTGGGGCAACGCCTGGCTGACCGGGCACATCGGCCTCGACGAGGCGGTCGACGCGGTCGAAAAGAGCGGCGGGCCGCAGATCCTCGGCGGCGCGCCCGCCGAGGTGACGCTGCGCCGCGGCCTCGGCGATCTGCGCGTCGGCGGGCTGACCGCGCTGCGACTGGCGCTGCCCGAGCCGGGCGACCCGCTCGGGCTGACCGGCCCGCCGGCGTTCAACGGCGCGGCGGTCGAGGCGGGCGCCGCCGTCGTCGCCGTCCTCGGCGAACGGGCGATGGGGCTGCTCCCCGCCGAGGACCGGCGCGGGTCGTCCTACGTCGGCGTCCGCTGGACGACCCACGAGGCGTCGGCGGGGCCGCCCGACGTCCCGTCCCTCGCGGAGGCGGACCGGCGGCTCGCCCTCGCCATGCGGGACGCCACCGAGGCGCTGCTGACCGTGGACGGCTTCGCCGGTGTGCCGCCCGAGATCGCGGACGCGCTCGTCGATCTGCGCGACCCGGACCGCGGCGACCATCCGCTCGCCCCCGGCTACCCGCCGCGCGCGCACCGCGTCGCCGCGCTCGCCGGCCGGCTGTCCCTCGTCGTCGACCTTGCCCGGCAGATGGACGACCGTGGCCTCAGCACCGACCAGATAAGGCGCCGGGGTGAGGCCCTGCGGCTGCTGGACGGGGCCGTCCGGCGCGCACTGGTGGCCGCCTGCAACAGCGCGTTCGACCCGGTTCCCGGAACGGAGCGCTAGCGGTCATCATGCGAAACGGGGCGTCCCCGGAGGGACGCCCCGTTCTCGTGGATCCTGCTCAGGAACGGACCACGATGGTGTTGCAGATCTTGTCGGCGAAGGTCTGCTTGCGCTCGTCCCACAGCGGCCAGAGGTAGCCGATGTAGCACAGGAAGCTGTCGGCGATGTGCGCGAGCCTGCGCACGAACGCCATGCCGAAGCCGATGGGCTGGCCGGTCTGCGCGCTGACGAGGCGGATGCCCATCTGCCGCTTGCCGATCGTCTGGCCGGTGGTGCCCTCCTGGTAGCACATCCACAGGCTGACGCCGAAGGCGGCGACGTAGGCGAGGAGTATCAGCAGGACGCCGATCACCGCGGCGGCGTCTCCGGCACTGGCCAGCAGCGTGCCCACCAGGTACAGGACGAAGAGCGGCACGCCGATGATCAGGCCGTCGATGACGGCGCCGCCCGCGCGCGAGCCCCACTCGGCCAGCTGGCCGGTCGCGCCGTAGTGGTGGTGGTGCACCTCCTGGTAGCCGGGCTGGGCGGGCGCGCCGTAACCGGGCTGGGCGGGAGGCTGCTGGCCGTACCCGGGCTGCTGCTGGCCGTAGCCCGGCTGCGCCGGGGGCTGCTGGCCGTACCCGGGCTGCTGCTGGCCGTAGCCCGGCTGCGCCGGGGGCTGCTGACCGTACCCGGGCTGCTGCTGG
>NZ_BCQQ01000115.1 GCF_001552155.1 Actinomadura formosensis NBRC 14204
CCGCGCGCCGCGCACGCCCGCGCGCGCGAGCCGCGCCAGGTGCCCGGCGGCGGCGCGCCGCAGCGGTTCGGGACGGGACGGGTCGGCGACCACCGAACGCAGGTCGGCGACAAGGGCGGCCAGCGAGAGCCACCGTGTCTTCTCGTCGAGTTGCGATTGCTCGATGGCGCCGGGGAGCAGTTCGTTCAGGAACCGTGACGGCCGTTCTTCGGTGTCGTCGCCTCCGACGGCCGTCACGACCAGGCGCTTGCGCGCGCGCGTGACCGCCACATAGAAGAGCCGTCGTTCTTCGTCCAGCATCTTGGCGGCCATGGAGGCACCGGCCGCGGCGGCGCCTTCCGGCTCGGTCCCGGCGGCGTGCTCGATCAGCTCCTCGACGCCCAGCAACGACCCGCGCAGCCGCACATCGGGCCAGACGCCCTCTTGCACGCCGGCGACGACCACCACGTCCCACTCCAGCCCCTTGGAGCGGTGCGCGGTGAGGATGCGGACGGCCTCGCCCTCCGGCGCCTGCTCCGCCAGCGTGTCACCGGCGATCTCCTGGGACGCGATGTTGTCGACGAACAGTTCGGGGCCCGCCTGGGGAAGCCGGTCCACGAACCGTGCCGCGTGGTCGAACAGCGCCACGACGGCGTCCAGGTCGCGGTCGGCCGCCGCGCCGCGCGTCCCGCCCCTGACGCTCTGCTCCAGCAGGACGTCGGCCTGCCCGCTCTCCTGCCATACGGCCCACAGCACGTCCTCGGCGGTACCGCCGTCGTGAACGGACCGCCGTGCCACGTCGATGAGGTGCGCGATCCGTTCAGCGGGCGCCCGCACCTTCTCGTGGACGAGGATCAGCTCCCGTGGGTCGTTGACCGCCGCGACCAGAAGCTCGCCCAGCGGACGGTCCCCGCCCGACAGATCCTCAAGGTCGCGCAAGGCCCGCTTGAGGCGGCGCATGGCGAGCGCATCGGCGCCCCCCAGCGGGCCCGTCAGGAGGTCTTCTGCGACGGCCTCGTCCAGGAAGCCCTTCTTCAGCGCGGCCTTGAGCAGAAGCAGGAACGGCCGGACGGCGGGTTCGCCCATCAGCGGGACCTCGTCGCCCGCGACGACCACCGGCACACCGGCCTGGGCGAGCGCACGCCGAAGGACCGGAACCTGCCGTACCGCGCTCCGCACCAGCACCGCCATACGCGACCAGGGCACGCCGTCCAGCAGGTGGGCGCGGCGCAGCTCGTCGGCCACCAGGGCCGATTCCTGGTTTTCGGAGTCGGCGATCACAGCGCGCACTTCATCGGGGGGTCCCGGGGAGTCGCTCCCCCTGGAAGACGCAGCGCGCGCTTCACCGCCGTCCAGTTCTTCTGCGGGAAGCAGCGCGCGGTGCTCGGCGGCGCCGGCCGCCCCGGCGGGCAGGCGCCGCGCGATCCGCCGCGACGCCGCCAGGATCGCCGGTCCCATCCGGCGGCACGTCCGCAGCGCCACCACGGGTGCCGGCTCGCCGTCCAGGGTGAGGAAGCGGTTGGGGAACTCTTGGATCCCCCGCACGTCGGCGCCGCGGAACCCGTAGATGGACTGGTCAGGGTCACCGACCACGATGAGGTCGCGCCCCTCCCCGGCAAGGTGATGCAGAAGAGCCTCTTGCGCGGGGTCGGTGTCCTGATACTCGTCCACGAACACCGCGTCGTAGGCGTCCCGCTCCCTGATCCGGACCTCCTCGTCCGCGAGCATTCCCGCGGCCATGTGGATCAGCTCGCCGTAGTCGTAGGTGGGGACGGGATCGAGCCCGAACCGGTCGGCGTACCGCTCCATGAACCCGCCGATGGCCGCCCAGTCGTCCCGTCCCCGCACACGCCCCGCCGCGGTGAGGTCTTCGGCGAAGTACCCGCGCTCAACGGCCCGCAGGGCGAAGTCACGCAGCTCTTCGGCGAACCCGCGCGTCGCCAGGGCGGCCCTCAAGCGTTCCGGCCAGCCATGCGCGCCGTCCGCCAGCTCACCTTCCAGCAACCGGCGCACTTCAAGCAGTTGCTCTGGCCCGGACAGCAGCCGCGGGGCCGGCTCTTCGTTCAGCACGGCGTCCCGCCTGAGCAGCGCGTAGGCGTAGCTGTGGAAGGTGAGCGCCAGCGGTGTCCGCGTCGTCCGGTGCAGGCGCCCGGTGATCCGCTCCCGCAGTTCCCCGGCCGCCTTGCGGCTGAACGTCAGGACGAGCACGCGCTCCGGATCGACGCCCCGGTTCTCGATGCGGTCGACGACCGCCTCGACGATCGTCGTCGTCTTACCGGTGCCCGGCCCCGCCAGCACCAGCAGCGGCCCCCCGGCGTGCTCGACCACCCGCCGCTGCCGCTCGTCGAGCGCGGGCGGGACGGCACGCGCGGGACCCGCGCGGCGCACGAGACGGTAGGAACCTGGGGGCACAACAGTTCATTGGAACAGATCACCGTGACGGTTCTGACCAGAACGCACTCATGTCGCCAGGGAGAAAACCCACATCGCGGCCTCAGGCGGTGGCGACCTTCTCCCTGAACGCGCGCAGGGCGGCGGCGCCCACGGCCTTGTCCTGCTCGCCGTTGCCGCCGCTGACGCCGACGGCGCCGACGACCTCGCCCTCGTGGACGATCGGGAACCCGCCCACGAAGATGGCGAACTTGCCAGGGTGCATCTGGTTGATGCCGAACGCCTCGTTGCCGGGCAGGGCGGGGCCGTTCGGCGGTTCGTTGAACTTGTGGGTGTCGCGCTGGTGCCCGGCGGCGGTGAACGCCTTGGCGATGGCGATCTCCACGCCGGTGAGGCGGGCGCCCGTCATCCGGTGCACCGCGATGGGGTGCGCCCCGTCGTCGGCGATGCAGATCGTCTGCTTGACGCCGATGCGGCGCGCCTCCTCCTCGGCCGCGGTCAGCATGACGAGGGCGTCTTCCAGGGTGAGCCGGTGAACGGTGTGCACGGGACCTCCACTTCGGGCGCCACCCCGAATTAAAAATGCGGGGTATTGCCGTATTCAGGACGGTAAAGCAGGATGTGAGGGACGGTTTTTCCCTTTGCGCCGTCCGCCACGAACTCCTCCACTCCCGTCAGTCTCGAAGGCCCCCGTGCGTCGAGGCTATGTACACTCTGCCGAACGAACCCGACGGGATGTGGGCACATGGCACATCACCCTGCGATCGTGACGACCATCGACGGGAGCACCGACGGGCACGTACCGGTCGGGGCCCTGCTGGCCGAACCGCTGCTGCGCGGCACGCTGCTCGCCGGCCGCGCGGGGCTCGGACGCGGCGTCGGCTGGTGTCTCCCCCTGTCGGAGACCCGCCGCTTCGCCGATGCGGCGAGCACCGAACCCGACCTCGGCGGCATCGCCGTCCACCTCCCGGTGACCACGCTGGCCGCACCGGACGAGGCGGCCACCCTGGTCACCGGCCTCGCCCGCCGGGACGCCGCCGCGCTGCTGGCCTGGCATCCACCCGGCGTCGAGTCCGACCTCTCCCGCGAGCTCACCATGGCGGCCCGCGCCGCCGACGCCGCCGCCATCCCGCTGCTGGTCCTGCCCGCGGAGGCCGACTACCGGGCGGTGAGCCGGCTCATCGGGCAGAAGGCGCTGGCCCTGTCCGCGCACGTCCTGGAGTACGGCTCCCGCGTGCACCGCACGCTCGCGGAGGTCCTCGCGCGCGGACCGGGCGTGCCGGCGATGGCCCGCGCGGTCGTCGGGCTGTCCCGCTGCAGCGTCCTCATCTGCGACGCGGACGGCGAGCGGCTGGCCTGGGAGGAGGCGCCGGACGCCGAGCCGCCCGACCCCGACGCCCTGCTGCACGCCCTCCCGGAGGACCTCGCCCGTCCCGAGGACCATCCCGAGTTCGAGGACGGGAACACGCACGCGGCCGAGGTGCGGCTGCGGATCCGTCCGGGCGGGCCGCCGGTGCACGCGCTCGTCACGCCCGTCCTGGTGGGCGGCCAGGTGTTCGGGCGGATGGTGATGGTGGAGCGCGACTGCCCGCCGGACCCGCACGACCTGGCGCAGCACCGCGTGGTCGCCGAGCACGGCGCGACGCTGGTCGGGTCGGAGATGCTGCGGCAGCGGTCGGTGCGGGCGGCCGAGGAGCGGGCGCGCGGCGACTTCGTGGAGGCGCTCGTCCACGGCCGGTTCGCCGACTCCTACGAGCTGGGCGCGCGGGCCCGGCATCACGGTTTCGATGTGGACGGGCACTTCGCCGTGCACGTGGTGGCGGCGGCGTCGCTGCTGCCGGTCGGCCGCGACTATCTGCGCAAGACGGTGACGGCGACCCGCACCGCGCAGGACCTCGAACCGGGCGGCTGCGTGCTGACCGCCGCGATCAGCTCGACTATCGTGGTGATCCAGCAGGTCGCGGCGGGGCCGGACCCGATCCGGCAGCGCGCGGAGGCGGCTCGGTTCGCCGAGCGGCTGCACCTGGCGCTGCGCCCGCTGCTGGGCGACGATCTGCGGATCGCGCACGGCCGCCCGGGGCAGGGCGCCGCGGGGGTCGCGGCCGGTTACCACGAGGCGCGGCTGACGATGGGCCTGGCCTGGCACACCGCCGCCGATCCCGTCTGCGGCTACGACGACCTGCGGATCTTCGCGGCGCTGAAGGACGTGGCGGGCAGCACGGAGGCCAAGTCGTTCGCCCGCGAGACCCTCACCCCGCTGCGCCGCGCGAACGGCGGCGACCTGGAGCGGATCGTGCTCGCCTACATCAGGACGTCCGGGAACCTGAACGCGGCGGCCCGCGAACTCGGCATGCACCGCAACACGATGCTCTACAAGCTCGACCGGGCGTCCCGCGCGCTGCGCATGGACATCAGGTCGGCGGACGCCCAGTTCACGTTCTGGCTGGCGCACCACATCGACACGCTGACGACGGTGACCGGCGTGCTCTCGGACGAGATGGCGCCGCCCGCCGCCGCACCCCGCTGACTCAGGCGGGGTCGGGGCCCGCGAAGGAGGAGAGCAGGCCGAGGACGGCGGTGGCGGCGCAGACGGCGAACATGACACCGAACGCGGGCGCCTGGTCGAGGACGGCGCCGACCCAGGCGGCGCCGAGCGCGGAGCCGCCGAACCGCAGCAGGTTGAACAGGCCGAGGCCGGCGCCGCGGCGGCCGGCGGCCGAGCGGGTGGCGCCGGTCGCGGCGGGCGTCTGGACGAACGCGACGCCGGCCCCGGTCAGGGCGAGGCCGGCGAGCAGCCACGGCACCGTTCCCGAGCCGGCGAGGACGGCGGCGAGGAGCACCTGCCCGGCGGTGAGGACGGCGAGGCCGCCGCGCAGCACCGTGCGCGGCGACAGGCGTTCCATCAGCACGCCCGTGACCGGGCCCAGCACCGCCATGACCACCGGCAGGCTCAGCAGGACGGCCCCCGCGTACAGGGTGCCGGTGTGCCGCTCGGTGGTCAGGTGGACGGGGACGGCGAGCAGCGTCGCGCCCAGGCAGAACATCTGCGCGAACACGGTGAGGCAGGAGCGCAGGTAGCGGGTCTCCAGCAGCAGCCTCGGCGGCAGGAAGGCGTCCGGGCGGCCCCGGGCGGACGCCACATAGGCGGCGGCGACCGCGAGGCCGGCGAGGGCGCCGCACCACACGACCGGGGAGGCCGCACCGAGAACCGTGGCGGACGAGGTGGCGCCGAGGGTGAGCCCGGCGGCGAGGGTGAGCAGGGTCGCGCCGCGCCAGTCCAGCGGGACGCGCCGCGCCCGCCCGGCCGGCACGAACCGGACGGCGAGCGCGGCGGCGGCCAGGCACAGCGGCACGACCGGCCAGAACACGGCGTGCCAGCCGAACCAGGTGGCGAGGCCGCCGCCGAGCGCGGGCCCGGCGGCCTGGCCGACGCCGTTGGCGGCCGCCCACAGCCCGAGGGCCCGGCCGCGCCGCCCGCCGTCGAACCGCGCCGCGATCAGCGCCATGACGGCGGGCAGCATCGCGGCGGTCGCGACGCCCTGCACGGCGCGCATCGCGACGAGGACGGTCAGGTCGCCGGCGAGGCCGGCGCCCGCCGAGCCGAGCCCGAGCAGCAGCATCGCGGCGACGAACACCCGGCGCGGGCCGCAGCGGTCGCCGACCCACCCCGACACCGGCAGCAGCACGGCGAACGTGAGCGTGAACGCGACGACGATCAGGGTTCCGGCGGAGATCGAGGCGTCCAGGTCCCGCAGGATGAGGGTCAGCGGGACGTTGACGATCGTGTTGGCGACGGTCCCGGTGAACGTGCCGAGCAGCAGCGGGACGAGCGCCGCCCAGTCCCCCGGGCGCGGCCCGGCGCCCCGCCGCGGTTCAGCCTCGGCCAACGGGCCTGCGCCGCCGCGGCCGGCCGCTCGCGGTGTCCTCCGGGGGGATGTGCACGAGGATCTGCCCGTCCTCCTCCTTCACCGGGTACACCTCGATCGGCTTGGTGGCGGGCGGCGTGATCGGCTCGCCGGAGGCGAAGTCGAACACGCTGCCGTGGCAGGAGCACAGCAGCCCGTCCTCGGTGACGTGGCCGGACGACAGCAGGCAGTCGAGGTGCGTGCAGTAGTTCGACATGGCGTGCACCTCGCCGTCCCGGCGGGCGACGGCCACCTCGGCCTCGCCCACGAAGAAGCGGCGGACGACGCCTTCGGGCACCTGGCCCGAGCGGGCCACGCGCTGGTATTCCATGGGTCGCTCCTCGATCTCAGCTGAGTGCGTCGAACAGGTCGGTCAGGTCGGCGTCCTCGTCGCGCAGGACGTCGGAGGCCAGGGCGGCGTCGCAGGCGATGAGCTGCCGGGCGATCGCGAGGTCGCCGCCGCGGTCGATGGCGAACGCGGCGCGCAGCACATCGCCGGAGAGGTAGAAGGCGATGAAGTCGAAGTCCTCGACGCGGCCCCGGACGACGAGCCGGTCCGTGCCGTCGGCGTGGCCCGCGTGCTGGACGCCGTGCCCGAACTGGTCGGACCAGAACCACGGCGGCGCGGTGTGCGGGGTGTTCAGGCCGAGGATGTTCTTGGCCGCCGCCATCCCCTGCGCGTTGGCGTTGTCGAAGTGCTCGGCCCGCACGTGGCGCCCCAGCCGCGGCTGCCACTGGCGGGCCACGTCACCGGCCGCGTAGACGCCGTCGACGCCCGTGCGGCAGTACGCGTCGACGGGGATGCCGCCGGCGGTGTCGATTCCGGCCCCGGTGACGGGTTCGACGTTGGGCACCATGCCGGCGCCGACGACGACCACGTCCGCCTCCAGGGACGTTCCGCCGGCGGTGGTGAGGACGGCGCCGGACGCGGTCTCGGCGTAGCGCTCGACCTTCTCACCGGTGCGCAGGTCGACGCCGTTCGCGCGGAGCATCGCGGCCATCACGTCGCCCATCGGGTCGCCGAGGACGTGCCCGAGGGGACGCCCGGCCTGCTCGACGATCGTGACGTGCGCGCCGCGGTCGATCGCGGCGGAGGCGACCTCGCAGCCGATGAACCCCGCGCCGACCACCACGACCCGCGCGCCGGGCCGCAGTTCGGCGCGGAGCCGGTCGGCGTCGGCGATGGTCCGCAGGTAGCGGACGCGGTCGCCGTCCAGGCCGGGCGGCCTGCGGGGCCGCCCGCCGGTCGCGATGAGCACGGCGTCGCCCCGGACGGTGGTCCCGTCCGCCAGTTCCAGGGACCGCTCGGCGGGGCGGATCGCCGCCGCCGCGGCCCCGAGCCGCAGTTCCACGCCGTTGCACTCGCACCAGTCGGGGGTGAGCAGGCTCAGCTCGTCGCGGTCCTGCTCCCCCGCCAGGTACTCCTTCGACAGCGGCGGACGCTGGTAGGGGGCGTCGTGCTCGGCGCCGACCAGCGTGATCCGGCCGTCGAATCCGCGGCGGCGCAGCGTGCGGGCGGCGACGGCGGCGGTCTGTCCCGCCCCGGCCACCACGACGGACTCGATCATTCGGGGTCCCTCCTTCGCGGGTCGACGTAGACGACACCGTCCTCGACGCGGACGGCGTGGCTCGGCTGGCACTCGTCCCGGCCCTCCACCCGGCCGGTCGCCGGGTCGAACACCCACTGATGCCCGGGGCAGATCACCCGCCCGTTCAGGACGGCTCCCTTGGACAGCGAACGCTGCTTGTGGACGCACACGTCGTCCAGCGCGTAGACGTCGTCGCCGACGAGGAACAGCGCGATCCGCCGTCCCTCCACGGTCACCGCGAGGCGCTTGCGCCTGCGCACCTCCGCGAGCGGGGCCGCCTGCACCCACTCGCCCGTCTGCTGCTCCACGGTTACTCCTCGCGTGTGGGCCGGCGGCGGGACGGTCCCGTCCCGCCGCCGGGTCGAATCGGATCAGGCGCCGACCAGGTCGGCCTTCACGTAGGTGTCGTAGAGGCCCTGCGTGTAGGAGAACCGCATCTCCGCGCCCCACCGGCACATCTGCAGGCAGCGCTGCTGCAGTTCCGGCGTGTCGGCGTAGTCGAGGACGATCTGGTAGCCGCGCTCCCCGTGCACCACGTCCGAGGTGATGTGCAGGTCGAAGAACTCGATCTCGTCCTCGCTGAACCCGTACACCTCGCGCAGCGGCACGATCTGCTTCTTGTAGATGCTCGGGACCTGCGACTCCAGGCCGACCACGAGGGCGGCGGTGGCCACCACGAAGTGCTCGCGCATCGCGACCGCGTAGCACCACGCCTGGAGGCCGCGGGTGATGGCGTTCATGTTGGACGGGTCCTCGACCCGCTCCCGGGTGGTGCCGCACGCCTCGGCGAACCGGATGAGCAGGTCGGTGTGCCGGATGTCGGCGAGTTCCTCCTCGTACATGTTCTGGAGCGTGAAGTCCTTGGCACCGGTGCACTCGTCGGGCGTGTTGGCGTAGACGTAGGCGAGGTAGTCGGCGAACGGCCCCACGTAGTGGTAGTGGTTCTCCGCCCAGCGGGCGAAGTGCTCCCGCTTGAGCAGGCCGTCCGCCCACGCCTGGCTGAACGAGGCGTCCTTCGCCTCGCGTCCCTTGATGGCGTTCTGCAACTCGGCCCGGAACGCGTCCTTGGACAGCAGCTCTGCCATTTCCTTGCTCCCTTCCAGCCCTTCCCAGGACCAATTACCGCGGTGATATGTAGACGCTTTTCTCTTGCGTGTAGAAGAGCATCATCGAAGGACCCGCCTGCTCTTTGAACGTCTGCGTGCTCGATTCCTTGAGCCCGCCGAACGGCACGGTCATCGCCATTCCGGACGTCGGCTGGTTGACCTTGACGAGCCCGCTTTCGCAGCGCCGCGCGAACTCCAGCGCCCGGTCGAGGTCCCGGGTGACGATCCCGGCGGAGAGCCCGTAGGGGGTGCCGTTCGCCAGCTCGATCGCCTCGTCGAACCCGGACGCGCGCTGGAACGCCAGCACCGGCCCGAAGATCTCTTCCCGCGCGATCCGCATCCGCGGCGTCACACCGTCGAAGACCGCCGGCCGCACGAAGTACCCGCCGCCGTACCCCGCGCCGCTCAAGCGCCGCCCGCCGGTGACGAGCCTGGCGCCCTCCTCCTCGCCGATCCGCACGTAGCCGAGGAACTTCTCCAGCTGGAAGTCGGCGGCGAGCGGCCCCATGTCGACGCCGTCGCGCCGTCCGTCCCCGACCACCAGGGCCTCGGCGGCGCGGGCCACCCGGCCGAGCAGTTCGTCGTGGACGGCCTCGTGCGCGATGACGCGGCTCGTCCCCGTGCACGCCTGCCCGGACAGCCCGAACGCGCCCTTGACGATGAGCTGCGCGGCGCGTTCCAGGTCGGCGTCGTCCAGCACCACGACCGGGTTCTTGCCGCCCATCTCCAGCTGCGCCCGCCGCGTCGGCCCGACCGCCGCGTGGACGGCGCGTCCGGCCCGGGTGGACCCGGTGAACGTCACGGCCCCGACCCGCTCGTCCGCGGCGACCGCCGCGCCGGCGTCGGCGCCGCCGTGCACCAGTGCGATGGCCAGCGGCGGCAGCCCGCCCGCCAGCAGCGCCTCCACGAGCCGCTGCGCCAGCAGCGGCGTCACCGGGCTCGGCTTGAACACCACCGCGTTGCCCGCGGCCAGCGCCGGCCCGATCTTGCGGGACGGGATGTTCAGCGGGAAGTTCCACGGCGTGATGGCCCCGACGACCCCGACGGGCTCCCGCCGCGTGTAGACGATCCCGCCATCGGCCGCCGGGTGGCTCTGCCCGGTGATCCGGTGCGCCTCGGCCGCGTAGAACCGCAGGTTCCGGGGCGTCCGCGAGATCTCCATGGCGGCCTCGGCCCGCGTCTTGCCCTCCTCGCGGACCAGTTCGGCGACGAGCCGGTCCGCCCGCTCCTCCAGCCACCGCGCCGCCGCCTCCAGCACGTCGGCCCGTTTCTCCGCGGGCGCGGCGCCCCACAGGGCGGCCCCCTCGACGGCACCGGCGACCGCCGCGCCGGCATCGGCGCCCGACGACTCGGGGAACTCGCCGACGACGTCGCCCGGATCGGCCGGGTTGCGCCGCCGGAACGTCGCGCCCGACGACGCGGGGACCCACGCCCCGCCGACGAAGTTCAGGCCCTGGTGCACGGTCACTCGTCCTCCACTTCCGGATCGGCCGGCCGGGATCTGCGCGCGGGCGGGTCCGCCGCGCCCGCGGCCGGGGGCGCGGGGCCGGCGATGGCGGTCAGTTCGACCTCGACGGGGGCGCCGCCCGGCAGGGCGCGGACACCTATCGCGCTGCGGGCCGGGCGGCCGAGCGCCGGCGTCAGTTCCGCCAGGGCGGCGGAGGCGCCGTCCGCGACCGCGGACAACTCGGTGAACCCGTCGGCGCAGGCCACGTACACGGTCATCCGCACCCACCGGCGGATGCCGCCCGGCTCCCCGCGGCAGGCGGCCACGGCGTTGCGGGCGGCCAAGGCGGCGGCCCGGCGGGCCTCGGCCACGTCCACGTCGCGGCCCACGAGACCCGTCACCGTCAGGCGGCCGTCCACGCGGGGGGTCATGCCGGCGGTGGCCAGCAGGACGTCGCCGGGACGGAGCGGCTCGGCCACCGCGGGAACGTAGGCGCCCTGGGGACGGGGCATGGCGGGCAGCTCGGACACGGGAGGCTCAGACACCGAGGGCCACCCCGTCCTGGCGGGGGTCGGACGCGCCGAGGAGAGCGTCGTCCGCGACGGAGATGACCTGGGCGCTGCCGCCCGCGTCCCAGGGGCCCTGGACGGTGACGTCGTGGCCGGACGAACGGAGGGCGTCGATCCGCGCGGGCCCGAGGCGGGACTCGACACGGAGCTCGGGCGGGTGGCCGAGGACGTCGGCGTCACTGCCCGGGTGGACGGTGAAGCGGGGCGCGGCGACGGCGGTCGCCGGGTCGTGGCCGTGGTCGAGCAGGTGCGAGAGCAGCTGGGTGTTCCACTGGACCTGGCCGTCCCCGCCGGGGGTGTTGCCGGCGTGCAGGAGGCGGCCGGCGGCGTCGGTGACCAGCCAGGCGTTCAGGGTGTGCAGGGGGCGGCGGCGCGGGCGGACCTCGTTGGGGTGCCCGTCGATCAGGTAGGCGCCGCGGCCGAGCCGGTTGTTGAGGACGATGCCCGTCCCCGGGACGGTGACCCGGGCACCGAAGGTGAAGGCGAGCGAGTGGATGAGGCTGACCGCGCGGCCGTCGGCGTCCACCGCGACCATGGAGGTGGTGTCACCGCCGGCCGGGACGGGCGGGGCCGCGGTCACCGGGAGTTCCCCGGCGTCGAGGCGGGCCCGGGCCGCGGCCAGCGCGGACGGGGTGAGCAGGCCGCGCCAGTGGTCGTCGCCGGCGCCGCAGCCCGCGAAGCGGTCGGCGAAGGCCAGGCGGGCGGCCGCCGCCATCCGGTGCACGGCCTCCGCCGACAGCCAGGGCAGGCCGGGCAGGACCCCGTCGCAGAGGCCGGCCTGCTGCGCGACCATCCAGCCGGGTGTCGGCGGCGGGGTCAGATGGACGGTCACCCCCCGGTACGTGCGGGTCAGCGCCGGTTCGGGGGCCGAGCGTCCGCTCGCCGTCCACTCGTCGCCGGAGAACGGCGCCCCGGCCTCGGCCAGCGCGGCCACGGACCGTTCGGCGAGGCCGCCGGAGTACAGGTCCTCCGGGTCGCCGGCCAGGCGGCGCAGGGACGCGCCCAGCGCGCGCTGGTAGATGCGTTCGCCGACGCGGGGGACGCGGCCACCGGGCAGGAAGACCTCGGCCGTCCCCGGGTCGCGGGAGAGCGCGTCGCGGCGTTCGACGATGTCGGCGCGTGTCTTGACGGTGCAGGGCAGCCCGTCCTCGGCGGCGGCGATCGCGGGCGCCCACAGCTCGGGCAGCCCCCGGGACGCGGAGTCGGCGTGCAGCGCGGCCAGCGCGGCGACCGCGCCGGGGGCGGCGACGGCGAGCGCGCCCTCCAGCGGGACGGCGGACAGGCCCCGGTCGCGGTAGAAGGCCGGCTCGCCGCCGTCCGGGCCGAAGCCGCTGCCGCCGAACGCGGCGACGGTGCCGTCCGGGCGGCGCAGCAGCACGAACGCGTCGCCGCCGGCCCCGCACTGGCCGGGCAGCGCGAGCCACGACAGCGCGGCCATGGCGAGGGCGGCGTCCACGGCGTTCCCGCCGCCCGCAAGGACGCGGGCGCCGGCCAGGCTGACCGCCGGGTGGCTGGAGGCGACCATGCCGCCGGACGCGACGGCGGGCCCGCGCCCGGGAAGGCCGAAACCGGCCGCCGAGGTGCTCTGTGCTGACATGCCGCCCAGTCTCGGCGGCGCTGATCAGCACCGATACGGACCGAGTGCCGAGAATTCCGCACCTTCCTTGGGCACCGTGCACACGGCCCCGGTGCGGTGCGCGTTCATCGGTGGGAAGCCAGGCATGGTGCACAAAATGACTACCCGCGTAGTGTGCAGGTTCCTCATTGTTCACCTAGGACCGATCGAGCACATTCTCTGCAACCGTTGCGTCCATCGGCCTCGAAAGGGCGCGCGTACAGGGAGGGGGCGCGCTTTGGGAGCCGCTCACTGGTTTTATCTGTCGGGAATCGTCCTCATCGTCGCCGTCATGATCGCCCGTAAGAACGTCGTCATCCCCGCACTCGCGGCGACGTTCCTGACCGCGTGGGTGTTCACCGGCGACTTCGTCACGGGCCTGGAGTCGATCTTCAACGCCAGCCTCACCGCGGCGACCGAGCTGTTCAGCATCTTCCTGATCATCGCGCTGGTGACCGCGCTGCTCGGGTCGTTGCGCGCGCTCGGCGCCGACCGCCGCATGGTGGAGCCGTTCCGCGTCGTCATGCGGTCCGGCCATTCCGCCTTCTGGGTCCTCGCGCTGGTCACCTACGTGATCAGCCTGTTCTTCTGGCCGACGCCGGCGGTGCCGCTGATGGGCGCCATCCTGCTGCCGGCCGCGATCGCCGCGGGGCTGCCGCCGATCAGCGCGGGGGTCGCGATCGCCATCGCCGGGCAGGGCATGGCGCTGTCCAGCGACTATGTCATCCAGGTTGCGCCCGGCCTGTCCGCCAAGGCGGCGGGGGTGGACACCGGCGCGGTCGCCGACCGGTCCATGGTGCTGTCCCTCATCACCGGCGGGGTCGCGCTCGTCCTCGGCTACCTGATGACCCGCTCGGAGTTCCAGAAGCCGGACGCCCTGCTGCTGGAGCGCTGGGAGGCCGGTGAGTCGGAGGTCGCGGTCCCGGCGCCGCGCCGGTCGTTCATCCGCGTGCTGCCGCGGCGGCGCGTGCTCCAGACGGCGGGCGGCGGAGAGGAGCCGGTGGCCGTCCTCGACCCCGGCCCCGGATCGGGCGGGTCCCGCACGGGCGGCGGGGCGGGCGGCACGGGCGGCGGGGCGGACGAGCCGAGGGACGCGATGGCCCGCGCGGCACTGGCGGCATCGGACGGCGACCTGCCCGGCGCCGACTGCCCGCGGCGGTCCAAGGCGTTCGCCGCCATCGTCCCGCTGGCCCTCATCGGGCTGGTCGGCTACCTGATGCTGGGCAAGTTCACCGACCTGGTCCCCGAGGTCGTGGGCGGGGACGCGGCGGCGCTCGTCGGCGGGATCGCCTCCGCGCTGCTGCTGTCCGCAACGATCGCGAAGGACGGCCGGAACAGCCTGGAGCGGTGCGCCGACCACATCGTGGACGGCCTGGTGTTCTCGATGAAGGCGATGGGCGTGGTGATTCCCATCGCCGGGTTCTTCTTCATCGGCAACGCCGACTTCGCCGGGAAGATCATGGGCATGGAGGAGGGGAAGGCGGCGCCGGGCTTCCTGTTCGACATCGTCGTCCGGATGCAGGACGCCATCCCCGACAGCCAGTACGTCGTCGGCTTCGGCGTGCTGATCATCGGCATGATCACCGGGCTGGACGGCTCCGGGTTCTCCGGGCTGCCGCTCACCGGCTCGCTGGCCGGCTCGCTCGGCCCGGCGTCCGGTGTGGATCCGGCGCTGCTCGCCGCGATCGGGCAGATGGGCTGCATCTGGGCCGGCGGCGGCGTGCTGGTCGCCTGGTCGTCGCTGATCGCCGTGGCGGGGTTCGCCCGCGTCCCGGTGCTGGAACTGGTCCGCCGCTCGTTCCTGCCCGTCATCGCCGGCCTGGTCGTCGCCACGGTCGCCGGGCTGATCATCTACTAGGAGCACGGTGACCGCCTCGTCCGATCTCACCCCCGCCGCCGCGCCCGCCGCGGCGGCGGGGGCACGTCCCCGCACCCCGTCCCCCGCCGCCCCGCTCCGGCTGCGCGCCGCGCTGCTGATGCTGCTGACGTTCGGTGCCGGGACGACCGACATCGTCGGCTTCCTCGGCATGGAGAAGGTCTTCACCGCCAACATGACCGGCAACATCGTCCTGTTCGGGCTCGCCGCCGGCGAGGGGAACGGCGCCGACCTGGCACGCTGCGGCGCGGCGACGCTCGCGTTCGCGCTCGGCCTGCTCGCCGGGTTCCTCGTCGCGGGCCGTCCCCGCCCCGGGCGGATCTGGCCGCCCCGCGTCACCGCCGTCCTCGGGTTCGTGCTGGCCCTGCAGACCGTGTTCCTCGCGGGCTGGGCCCTGGCGGACGCCGAACCGCGCGGCGGCGCGCTGCTCGCCCTCATCGCCGTGTCGTCCACCGCGATGGGCGCGCAGACGGCGGCGGCCCGCAGCTTGTCGGCCGACGGCATCACCACCACGTTCGTCACCGGGACGCTGACGTCGATGATGGGGGCCCTCGCGGTCGGTCAGGGCGCGGCGTCCGGGCTCCGCACGGGCGTGATCCTCAGCCTCGCCGCGGGCGCCGCGGTGGCCGGCGCGCTGATGACCGGCTCCCCCGTCCTGGCCGCCGCGCTCAGCCCCCTCGTGCTGGCGGCCGTCATCCTCGGCGCCTTCCGGCTCCACCGGGCCGGGTGAGGCGTCAGGACGGGCCGGACCAGCGGGCCCTGCCCATGTCGACGCGGCGGCCGTCCGGGCGCAGCGGGGTGCCCTCGGCGCGGTAGTGCTCGTGCGCCTGTCCCTCATGGCACCGCGGCGGGCTCCCGTCCGCGCGGATCACCCGCCACCACGGGACGGCGCCCCCGTACAGCGACATCACCCGCCCGACCTGACGCGGGCCGCCCCGGCCGACCAGTTCGGCCACGTCGCCGTAGGACAGGACACGGCCCGGCGGGATGCGCTCCACCGCGTCCAGCACCGCCTCGGCGTACTCGTCAGGTTCGGACCACATCCGCCGATTCTCCCGGATCGCGCGGGGCGCCGCGCAGGAACACGGCCGCGCCCGCCAGGCCGACCAGGGCCAGGGCGCAGGCCAGCGCGTAGGTGAAGACCCGCCTGCCCGAACGATGCACCACCTGGACCGGGCGGACGGGCCCGGCGGCGAACCGGCGATCGCCCGGCAGGCCCGCGCCGCCCATCCGGGCCCCCGCGAGGGCGTCGGACGCGGCGAGCGCGGCGGCGGCGTCGACCCGCCCGAACCCGACACCGCGGTCATAGCCGCGCGCCGGGCGGTCCCGGGTGCCCGTCACGATCGCCTGCGCGACCAGCGCCGGCGCGAGCCCCGGATGACGTGACCTGATGAGCGCGGCGACGCCGGACACGAACGCGGTCGCGGGGCTCGTGCCGTCCCCGATCCAGTACCGGCCGTCCGGCCCGGCGCCGATGATCTGCACGCCGGGCGCGGACACCACGACACCCGAGTTGCGGTTGGAGAACGCGACGTGGCGCCCCTCCGCGTCCACGGCGGCGACGGAGATGACACCGGGGAACGACGCGGGATACGAGTACCTGGGGTGCCCGCCCCGCCCGGCCCCCCGCTCCACCGCTTCGCTACCCGCCGCGTTACCGGCCGCCGCCACCACGACCACATTGCGGCGGATGGCGTAGGCGACGGCTTCCCGTTCGCGCGGCGTCGGGTAGGAGCGGCCCAGCGACAGGTTGACCACGTCGGCACCGTGGTCGGCCGCGTAGCGGATGCCCTGCGCGATCGTCCCCGCGAAGCGCGCGCCGCCGGTGAACTCGGCGAAGCCCGGCTCGTCGCGTTCCAGGATCACCCGCACCGACAGCAGCCGCGCCGCGGGCGCGACGCCGATCATCCCCAGCGCGCCGCCGGGACCGTGCCCGTGCCCGGCGATGATGGACGCCATGTTGGTGCCGTGCAGCCGTTTCGGCGCGACGCCCGGCGGCCCGGCACCGCGCGTGTAGTCGGGCCCGGACGTGACGGACCCGGCGAGGTCGGGCTGCTCCGCGTCCACCCCCGTGTCGAGGACGGCGACGGTCACGCCGCCGCCCTGCGTCATCTCCCACGCACGCGGCACGTTCAGCGACTCAAGGACGGGCATCACCGCGTCCCGGACCTGATCCGCGCGGGCGGCCGGCGCGGGCCCCGCCACGGGCGCCCCGACCAGCGCCCCGACCAGCGCCACGGCGGCCGGCGCGGCGGTGAGGCGCCTCAGCATCGCCACTCCCGGTCGCCGCACCGGACCTTCGCGGGCGTCGTCAGCGGACGCAGCACCCCCCGCACCAGTTGCGGCGCGAGCTCGGACAGGTCGGCCTGCGGGCCGCGCAGCGTGGGACGCCCGTCGGCGTATCCGACGGTCGCCGCGACCACGTACGGGCCGCGCTGCGCGGCGGCGGAGGTCTGCCGGGCCGCGTCGCCGAACCGGGCGGCCACCGAGCCCGCGAACGGCAGCGCCCGCAGGCCGGGACGTGGCGTGCCGCCGGGGAACCAGTCGACCGCCTCGCGCGCCCGCCGCTCGTCCGGGAACACCGCCACCCCGACCGTCACCGCGAGCCCCTGGGCCTGGTCGAGATAGGTGGCGCGGAGCACGGCCCGGCAGCCGCGGGCGGCCAGCGAGCGGACGAGCGTGTCGTCGGCGGCCGTCTCACAGCGGGTGTCGGTGCCGATCCCGACCCGGCGGGCCGTCTCCGGGGACGACTGGCCGAGCGTGTACGGGAGTTCGGCGGGGAAGATCCGCCCGGCGGGCCAGGTGCGGTAGCGGCCCGACACCTCCGCCGCCATCGCCGCGGCGCGCTCGGCGGCCGTCGGCCCGCGGCCCAGTTCCGCCGACAGCCGCACCCCGGCGACGACGAGCACCGTCGCGCACGCGGGCGCCGCCACCAGCGCCGCCGTCCGGCGCGACGTCCACCGGCCGCCGGACGGCTCGCGAGATCCCGGTTCCGGCCCGGTGTCCGGGCCCTGGATCTCGGCGCTCGACACGCTCCGGAGGCTAGCCGAAGCCGGCTCAGAACGGGGGCGTCCGCGGGGCGTACGGCGCGGCGCCCTGCGGGCCCCGGGGAGGCGGGCCGAGGGACGGGCCGAGGGGCGGGCCGGGCGGCGGGCCAGGGGACGGGCCGTCCGCGGGCTTCGGGTGGCGGCGCCGGAAGGTGAGGGCGAGGGCGCCGGCCCCGGCCGTCCCGCCGACCCCGAGCACCAGGATCGCGGCGATCACCCAGCTCACCCAGGCCGGACGCTCGATGACCCGCACCGGCCCCGGATCCTGCGCGCCGAACCGCTGCCCGGCGGCCTTCCCCCGCGCCGGGCCCGGACGCGCCGACGCGATCGAGTCCGCCGCCGACAGCGCGCGGGCCGCGTGCACCTCACCGAACCCGACCTCGGGGTCGTAGCCGCCGCGCGGCCCGTGCCGCGTGCTCTGGACGAGCGCCTGCGACACCAGCGCCGGGGACATCTTCGGATGCTTCGCGCGGATCAGCGCGGCGATCCCGGAGACGACCGCGCTGGCGTCGCTGGTGCCGGCGCTGATGAAGTACCGGCCGCCGGGACCCGCGACGGGTATGTCGGCGCCCGGCGCGGACACCAGCACCGAGTAGTTGCGGTTGGAGAACGGCGCTCGGGCGTGACCGGGCATGGTCGCCGCGACCGCGATGACGCCGGGATAGGACGCCGGGTAGGAGTACGGCGCGAACCCGTCGCCGTCCAGGAGGCGCTGCTTGTCGCCGTCGTTGCCGACCGCCGAGACCACCACGGCGCCCTTGCCGATGGCGTACCCGACGGCCTCACGGTCGTCGGGCACCTCGTCGGTGCGGCCGAGCGAGAGGTTGATGACGTCGGCGCCGTGGTCGGCGGCGTAGCGGATGCCGCGCGCCACCGGGCTCTCCGCCTTCTGCGAGGTCCGGTAGCGGACGTAGCCGGCGTCCTCCGGCTCGGCGATCGCCCGGATGGCGAGGATGCGCGCCTGCGGGGCCAGCCCGATGATCCCGGAGCGGCCTCCCGCGCCGTGGCCGTGCCCGGCGATGATGGACGCCATCCCGGTGCCGTGCAGCCGGGCGGGCCTCGCCCCGCGGTCGATGTCGGCGAGCATGTTGGGGCCGGTGGTGACCTTGCCGCGCAGGTCCGCGTGGTTCGGGTCGACGCCGGAGTCGACGACCGCGACGGTCACCCCCGCGCCCTTGGTGGTCTTCCAGGCGGCGTTCATGCCGAGGATGCCGAGGATGGGACGCTGCCGGTCGCGGACCGCGTCCGCGTGCGCCTCGACGGGCACCAGCCAGCCCCCGGCCAGCGCCCCCGCCAGCAGGACGGCGGCCGTCCGCGCCGGCGTCAGCATTCCCACTCCGGGTCGTCGCAGTCGGGCAGCGCCTTGGCCGACAGCGACCGCGCGATCGCGTGGGCGAGCTGCGGGGCCGGCGCGAACGGCTCGCCCGGCCGCTCCCTCTTGATCACCGACGCGGGGCGCCCGTCGGCCTGCCCCGAGGTCGTCAGCACGACGTACGGGCCGCCGCGGTCGATGGTCCGGTCCTGCCGGGCCTCGTCGGTGAACCTCGCGGACGCCGTCCCGGGGAACCCGGCGGCGTGCAGCGCGGGCCGCACCGTGCGGGCTTCGCCCGGCCCCTGCGAGCCGGGCAGCTCCTTGTAGGCGCGGTCGGCCTTCCACGGGTCGGGGAAGGCGACCACGCCGACGGTGATGACGACGCCCTGCAACTGGTCGACGTAGGTGGCGCGCAGGACGGCCCGGCAGCCGTGCCTGGTGATCGTCACCGCGATCTCCTCGTCCACGGCCTGGGCGCAGCCGGTGTCGGGCACGATGCCCGTCCGCGAGGCGTACTCGCTGTGGTCGCCGGCGGGACTGTACGGAATCCGGCCGGGAAAGATGCGGTCCGCGGGCCACGCCTGCCAGCGCCGCGCGACCTCCTTGTTCGCGGCGACCTGAAGCTCGGCGTTCGTCGGCTCGCGGTTGAGGGTCGTCCAGGCGCCGGTCATGGCGATCCCGGTGGTGAGGAGATAGCAGCAGCCGACGGCGAGCGCCGCGACCATCCACTGGCGCCCGGTCAGCCCCAGCACCGTCGGGCGGCCGGCGCGAACGGCCGGCGGGGGCGCCCCCATCGGCCCCCGCGGCCCCGCGTACGGACCGCCGGGACCGGGCGGCCCCCCGGGGACTCCGGGCATGCCGGGCCGGTACGGGGGCCGCGGCGGAGGCGGCTGCTGGGAGGGAGGCGGGAATGCCACAACAGCCAAGATTAACTGTGCTTTACGACATTCCGTCCTGACATTCCGGTGAGGGGACCTCACATTCCGGTGCGCAGACCTCGTCCGGCCCGGCGAGCCGCCCCTATGAGGAGGTCTGGATGTCGCGGCGGATGCGGTCCGCCTCCCGGTGGATCAGAGTCTCGGTCTCCAGGAGCCTGGCCTCCGCCTCCCGGGTGCGCTGCCGGGCCCTGCGCTCCCGCAGGCCCGGCCGGCGGTGCGTCCCCGCCGCCGCCCGGCCGTCCCGGCCCCGCGTGAGCCGCTTGAAGAACCCCATGGCCCGTCACCTCCATCACAACGGGCCGGTCCTCCGCCGGCCCCGCACCGTTCGCTTCTGCCCCTTTGGTAAAGATTCATTCCGGCGGGCCCGATGACGTGGGCGTCACCACAGGGCGGCCGCCGGGGAATTCCGCAGGACATGGGAAGGTTGTGCGGAGAGGACGATGGCGTCCCGCCCTCCCTAGCAGCCGAGCGTCAGCACAGGAGCACCCACCGTGTCGTTGCCACCTCTGGTCGAGCCCGCCCCGGAGCTCACCCGCGACGAGGTCAACCGCTACTCGCGGCACCTGATCATCCCCGACGTGGGCATGTCCGGTCAGAAGCGCCTCAAGAACTCCAAGGTCCTGGTCGTGGGCGCGGGCGGTCTCGGCTCCCCCGCCCTGCTCTACCTGGCCGCCGCCGGCGTCGGCACCCTCGGCGTCATCGACTTCGACGTCGTGGACGAGTCCAACCTGCAGCGGCAGATCATCCACCGGCAGTCGTCCCTCGGCAGGCCGAAGGTGGAGTCGGCGGCCGAGACGGTCCGCGAGATCAACCCGCTGATCGACGTGGTCGTGCACAACACCGCGCTGGACCGCGACAACATCATGGAGATCTTCTCCCAGTACGACCTGATCCTGGACGGCACCGACAACTTCGCGACCCGCTACATGGTGAACGACGCGGCCGTCCTGCTGGGCAAGCCGTACGTGTGGGGGTCGATCTACCGGTTCGACGGCCAGGCGTCGGTCTTCTGGGCCGAGCACGGCCCCTGCTACCGCTGCCTCTACCCCGAGCCGCCGCCGCCCGGCATGGTCCCGTCCTGCGCCGAGGGCGGGGTCCTCGGCGTGCTGTGCTCGTCGATCGGCTCGATCCAGGTGAACGAGGCCATCAAGCTGCTGACCGGCATCGGCGAGCCGCTCGTCGGCCGGCTGATGATCTACGACGCCCTCGAAATGAACTACCGCTCGGTCAAGGTCCGCAGGGACCCCGAGTGCCCGCTCTGCGGCAAGAACCCGACGCAGACCGAGCTGCTGGAGGACTACGAGGCGTTCTGCGGCGCGGTGTCCGACGAGGCCGCCGAGGCCGCGAAGGACTCCACGATCACCGTCCACGACCTCAAGGCCATGCAGGACAACGGCGACGACATCTTCCTCGTCGACGTCCGCGAGCCGAACGAGTACGAGATCGTCTCGATCCCGGGCGCGACGCTGATCCCGAAGGGCGAGTTCCTGAACGGCTCCGCCCTGGAGCGCCTCCCGCAGGACAAGAAGATCGTCCTGCACTGCAAGTCGGGTGTCCGCTCCGCCGAGGCCCTCGCCGTGGTGAAGAACGCCGGCTTCGCCGACGCCGTCCACGTCGGCGGCGGCGTACTGGCCTGGGTCAACCAGATCGACCCCAGCCAGCCGTCCTACTGACCGTGCCGCCGAAGGCCCCCGGACCCGCCGGTCCGGGGGCCTTCGCATGAGCGGGGCCGGACAGCGGCGGACATCGCGGGGCGGCCCTGTCCCGTTCGCGCTGTCCCGTTCGCGCCGTCCCGTTCGCGCCGTCCCGTTCGCGCCGTCCCGTTCGCGCCGTCCCGTTCGCGCCGCCGGCGGCCCTCCTCGCCCGTCCCGCCGGTCAGGCGGAGGGCGGGGCGTAGGTGAGGCCGAGGTCGTCGGCGATCTCGGTCAGCATCAGCTCGAACATCGGGGCGGCGTTGTCCAGGGCGAACTCCAGGTGCCCGAAGACCTCCAGGCTGACGCTGCCCTGGAGGCGGATCCAGCACTTGAGGAACTGCTGGATCACGCCCAGGGGCAGGTCCACGCCCAGGGCGGTGTCCCGGTACCGGCGGAGCTGCGGGAGCAGGACGGGGTCCATGTCCTCGTCGGCCGGGATCGGGAACGGTTTCTTGCTCCACAGCTCCAGGAACAGCTCCATGAACGTCCAGCCGAACCGGCGGGCGCACCCCTCGGCGAAGTCGATCTCCTCCTGGTGCCTGACACCGCGGACCGGCGCGCCGAAGAGCAGCGCGTACTCGCGCGGATGTGCCAGGGCCCAGAGCCGGAACCGGCGGGCCACCGCCATGAACTTGCCGCTCAGGTCGCCGGCCGGCACATTGGCCATGGCCTCGTGCAGCTCGCCGGTCAGCTCGGTGAACAGGTCGCCGACCAGGTGCCGCAGCAGCTCGCCGTGGCTGCCGAAGTAACGGTAGAGCGCCGGGGCGGTCATGCCCATCTCGCGGGCGATGGCCCGCAGCGTCACCGCCTCGGGCCCCTCCTCGACGAGGATCCGCCGGGCGGTCTCGGAGATCTCCTTGACCGTCGCCGCGCGCAGCCGATCACGCCGTGTTTCCACTACGCCGCCTCTTCTCCCGCTCTGCCTGCCCTGGCCGTCCTCCGCATGATTCCCCAAGAACACCCTTGACGAAGGCTAACGCCGTATGCGAAGTTAACGCCATTCGCAGTTTACAGCGTTCACCATCCTGACGGAGTGTAACGGAGACGGGGGAGCCGAACATGTTCGATCGATGGGGACGGTGGGTGCACCGGCGCAGGCGGTGGGTCCTCGCCGCCGCGGGCGCCGTGCTGGTGTTCGCCGCGGTGTGGGGAACGGGCGTCTTCGGCGCGCTGACCTCGTCCGGCGGTTTCGAGACGCCGGGCAGCGAGAGCGCGAAGGCGGCACAGATCGCCGAGCGCGACCTCGGCCGGGACGAGGCGGACGTCGTCGTCCTCTACCAGGGCAGGACGACGGTCGACGATCCGTCCTACCGCGCGTCGGTCGAGAAGGCGCTGGCCGCCCTGCCGCAGGACAAGATCGCCTCGACCGCCACCTACTGGACGACGGGCGCGGCGCAGTTCGTGAGCAAGGACCGCACCGCCACCTACGCCGTCCTGCGGCTCACCGGTGCCGACGAGGGCGCCCGCAGTGACGGCTACAAGGTGATCCAGGACGACCTGACGAAGGTCGGCGGCGGGCTGACCGCCAAGGTCGGCGGCTCGGTCGGCACCGAGACCGCGGTCAACGAGCGCGTCTCGTCCGACATCGGGCGGGCCGAGGGCATGGCCATGCCGATCCTGCTCGTGCTGCTGGTGCTGATCTTCGGCGGGC
>NZ_BCQQ01000116.1 GCF_001552155.1 Actinomadura formosensis NBRC 14204
CCGCGCTGCCCGCCGCCGGGGCCGGGATCGTGGTGACGCTCGCCGACGCCCCGCGTCCCGATCCCGCCGGGCGAGACCGCGCCGCCGGCGGCCGCGTCTACGACCAGGATCTCCAGGTCCTGGTGAACGGGCTCTGGGCGGCCGGTGCCGCGGCCATCGGCGTCAACGGGCAGCGGATCACGCCGACCACCGCGATCCGCGCCGCCGGCGAGGCGATCCTCGTCGACTACCGGCCGCTCACCGGGCCCTACGAGGTGACGGCGCTCGGCGACCCCGCCCGGTTGCGGGACGCCCTCGCGGGCTCGGCCGCCGACCGGCGGCTCGGCGCGCTGCGCGAGCGGTTCGGGATCCGGTACGAGGTGCGCCGCACGTCCGGGGCGCGGCTGCCCGCGGCGGGGACCGCCCGGCTGCGGTACGCCGCCCCCCGCACGGAGGACGGCCAGTGAGCGGGGGAGAGGTGACCCGGCGATGATCGCGCTGATCGGTCTCGTCATCGGCGTGGCGCTGGGCTTCATGCTCCAGCCGGACGTTCCGCTCTGGCTGGAGCCCTACCTGCCGATCGCGATCGTCGCCGCGCTCGACGCCATGGTCGGCGGTGTCCGGGCCCGGCTGGAGGGCATCTTCGACGAGAAGGTCTTCGTGGTCTCCTTCGTGGGCAACACCGTCATCGCGGCGCTGATCGTCTTCCTCGGCGACCAGCTCGGCGTCGGCTCGCAGCTGTCCACCGGCGTCGTGGTCGTCCTCGGCATCCGGATCTTCTCCAACGTGGCCGGCATCCGGCGGAAGCTGTTCGGCGCATGACCGGCGGTGAGCGCGAGGAGGAGCGCGAGGAGGAGCGCCGGGAGGAGCGCCCGGCCGGGCCGAGGGGCCCGCGCGGACTCCTCGCCCTGCTGCGTCCGCGCGCCGGCGCCGGCCAGATCGCGGGCGGGCTGCTGTGCCTCGTGCTCGGCTTCGCGGTCGCCGCCCAGGTGCAGTCGACCAAGCACGACACCACGTTCGCCACCGCCCGGCAGGACGAGCTCGTCGGCGTCCTGGCCGATCTGGGCCAGCGGTCCGAGCGGCTGAGGGCCGATCTGCGCGATCTGGAGGACACCAAGGCCCAGCTGGAACGGGACGCCGAGGGCGGCACCGCGCTGGAGGACGCACGCGAGCGGGCGACCACCTACGGCCTCCTCGCCGGGACGCTCCCGGCCGAGGGCCCCGGCATCGAACTGCTGATCGGCGACCCCGGGCACGGGGTCAAGGCGATCGACCTGCTGGACGCGCTGCAGGAACTCCGCGACGCCGGCGCCGAGGTCGTCCAGGTCAACGACGTTCGCGTCGGCGTCGACACCTACTTCCTGGACGGCCGGAACGGCGTCCAGGCGGACGGGGAGTCCCTGTCCGCCCCGTACCGCTTCCTGGCCATCGGCGATGCCCATACGATGACCACGGCGCTCAACATCCCGGGCGGCCTCGTCCGCACGCTGCGGGGCGCCGGGGCCACCGTCCTGATCACACCGCGCGCGAAAGTGACCATCGGCGCGGTACGGTCTCCCTAGAGGGAGCGGGGAGCAGCGAAACTCGGGTCGCCGGCCCGGGCGCCGCGATCGCGGCGGTCCGCGCGGCGGCGTAGATCTGCGATCATCGGGGAAGGTAGTTTGGTCCAGCCGGTTCACCGCTCCGGTTGACCCCTCGGGTGATCCCGCGTAAGTTGCGGCGACCGTCGCGTGAGCGGGCGGTGAGTTGGACCGTTGCCGGGGCGGGTCCCCGGCGTGGGTTGGGTGAAGGATGCGCGTGGCGCAGGCGGCCCCCGCTGCGGCGGGAGGTCCGCGGGCGGCACGCCGATGGTAGGAGGCCGAGCCGATCGATGCCGAGCGTCTACTGCACGCAGTGCGGTCACGCCAACCCGGATGATGCCCGCTTCTGCTCGAACTGTGGCACTCCGCTGACCCGGGGGCCGGCCGCGCCGCCGCCGTACCGCGAGTCGCCCGGAGAGTCCACGTCCACCATCTCCATCGGCGGGTTCGAGGCCCTGGACACCGACACGGGCGCCGAGGAGCAGCCGGTCGGCCCCGACCAGATGGCGATGGAGGCGCTCCCCCCGGGCACCGCGCTCCTCGTCGTCAAGCGCGGCCCGAACGCCGGCAGCCGCTTCCTCCTCGACAAGGACCGCACGTCCGCCGGGCGGCACCCCGAGAGCGACATCTTCCTGGACGACGTCACCGTGTCCCGCCGGCACGCCGAGTTCGCCCGCCAGGGCGGCACCTTCTCCGTCCGGGACGTGGGCAGCCTCAACGGCACCTACGTCAACCGGCAGCGGATCGACCAGGCCGGCCTGTCCGGCGGCGACGAGGTGCAGATCGGCAAGTTCCGGCTGGTGTTCCTCACCAACCCGGCGCACGGCTGACGGAACGGGAGGGGCGTTGAAGGCGGAGCCGGCCCGGTCCCTGATGACGATCGGGGACGTGCTCGGGCTGCTCAGGCCCGAGTTCCCCGACATCACCATCTCCAAGATCAGGTTCCTGGAGTCCGAGGGGCTCGTCGAACCGCAGCGCAGCCCCTCCGGCTACCGCAAGTTCGGCGCCGCCGACGTGGAACGGCTCCGGTTCGTCCTCACCGCGCAGCGCGACCACTACATGCCGCTGCGGGTGATCCGGCAGCACCTGGAGGCGCGCGACCGCGGCGAGAACGTCCCGCCGCTCGGCGCCCGCGAGCCGCTCGGCGCCCGCGAGTCGCTCGGTGCCCGCGAGCCGTCCCGGCGCCGTCCCCGCACCCTCGTGGCGGCCGACACCACCGCGGCGGACCCGGCCGTCCGCCTCACCCGCCGCCAGCTCCTGGACGGCGCCGGCATCGATGAGGCGCTGCTGACCCGGCTGGAGGAGTACGGGCTCGTCCACCGCACCGGGGGCCACTACGAGGGCGAGGCGCTGAACATCGCGCGGATCGCCGCCGCGCTCGGCGAGTTCGGCTTCGAGGTCCGGCACCTGCGCGCCGTGAAGGCCGCCGCCGACCGGCAGGTCGGGCTGATCGAGCAGATGGTCGCGCCGCAGCTGCGCCGCCGCAGCAGGGGCGCCCACGAGCAGGCCGCCGAAACCGCCCGGGAGATCGCCGCGCTGTCGGTCAGGCTCCATGCGGCGCTGGTCAACGCGGGTCT
Organism: Actinomadura formosensis NBRC 14204; assembly: GCF_001552155.1. Taxonomy (GTDB): domain Bacteria; phylum Actinomycetota; class Actinomycetes; order Streptosporangiales; family Streptosporangiaceae; genus Spirillospora; species Spirillospora formosensis. The sequence goes on from NZ_BCQQ01000116.1 coordinate 3,137, forward strand.
CCGTGAAAGCCTCGACCATTGATCATGGCCGCCGCGGAGGATATTCCCGCTCCTGCGGCACGACGAGGTGCCCGAGCCGGGGTGTACGTTGGCTACAGGGTTCGGTCAGGGATCGATCCGCTGCACGTGGTGATCGAGACAGCGAGAACCAGCAGGGAGCCGCAGTGAAGCAGATGGAGGTCGTCGGCGTCCGGGTCGAGATGCCCTCCAATCAGCCGATCGTCCTGTTGAAGGAGACGGAGGGCGATCGGTACCTGCCCATCTGGATCGGGGCGGTCGAAGCGACCGCGATCGCCTTCGCGCAGCAGGGGGTGCTGCCCGCCCGGCCGCTCACCCACGACCTGTTCCGCGACGTCCTGGACGCCCTCAGCGTCCAGTTGCGCACCGTCAACATCACGGCCCTGCGCGAGGGCATCTTCTTTGCCGACCTGATCTTCTCCAACGGCGTCGAGGTGAGCGCCCGCCCGTCCGACTCCATCGCCCTGGCCCTGCGCACCGGCGCCACGATCTTCGCCAGCGACGACGTCCTCGAAGAGGCCGGCGTCGCCATTCCCGACGAGCAGGAGGACGAGGTCGAGAAGTTCCGCGAATTCCTCGACACGATCTCGCCGGAGGACTTCGGCCGGGCCGGCTGATCGCCCGGGCCGCGCGGCGCCCTCCCCGGCCGCTCGCCTGACCGCGTGGCGGTCCCGGGCGTTGTGCATGCGTGCGAAACCCCTGGTCGAGGGGTGGAAAGACGGGTCGGCGAGACCCTGATCGCGCGCCTTGCCCCGGCCCAGAACGGCGCTCCAGCGCCCGGTGCGAGGGCAAAGCAGGAGAATACAGCGGTTTTCCGTGGGGGAGCATCGGGGTAGGAGTGCGTTGGCGGCCAAGGTGCGCGGTTTGCCCACGTGAAGCCGGTTCATCCGGGCATGCGACGCGCCGACGGTGAACGTTGACCACACTCTGACCGGCACCTACCGTGCTGGTGGAACACCCGTGGTGTAATTCGTCAAACCCCCTTGACGAAGCGCCACGGGATGATAGAAGCCGGAGGTCCGCGTGGCGGTGAGCAGCGGCGAGGGCAAGGCGACCCCCGACAGGCACATGGCGTCCCGCCGTGCCGGAGAGCAGGGTCTGCTCTTCGACACGCAGGTGTCGGTGCCGCCGGAGGATGTCGGCTACCGCGGCCCGACGGCGTGCGCCGCGGCGGGGATCACCTACCGGCAGCTCGACTACTGGGCGCGGACGAAACTGGTGGAGCCGAGCGTGCGCGCGGCGCACGGGTCGGGCAGCCAGCGGCTGTACAGCTTCCGCGACATCCTGGTGCTCAAGGTCGTGAAGCGGCTGCTGGACACGGGCGTGTCGCTGCAGCAGATACGCACCGCCGTGACGCACCTGCGTGATCGCGGGGTCGAGGACCTCGCGCGGATCACGCTGATGAGCGACGGCGTGAGCGTCTACGAGTGCACGTCGGCGGATGAGGTCGTCGATCTCCTCCAGGGCGGCCAGGGCGTGTTCGGCATAGCGCTCGGCCGGGTGTGGCAGGAGGTGGAGGGCAGCCTGGCGGAACTCCCCGGGGAACGCGCGGCCGCGGACCCTACGGAACACCCCCACGATGAGCTCGCCGACCGGCGGCGGGCGCGCCGCACCGGCTGACCCTCACAGCACCTCCCTGCGCTGCAGGAACGTGAACGACCCCCAGCCCGGCAGTACCGGCAGCCACAGCGTGAAGAGCCGGTAGAGCAGCACGGCCGACGTCGCCGTGTCCGCCGGGAGCCCCGAGATCGTCAACGCGAGCGTCAGAGCGCCCTCGACGGCGCCGAGACCGCCCGGCGTCGGCGCCGCCGACCCCACCGCGTTCGCGGTGAGGAACACCAGCACCACCGTCGTCCAGGGCAGGGAACCGCCGAACGCGCGGATCGACGCGTCCAGGCACAGCACGAACGCCAGCGTCAGCAGCAGCGTTCCGCCCATGCCGGTGGACAGCTTCTTCGGCGACTGCAGGACGTCCACCAGCCGCGGCACCACACCCGAGAACATGCTCTTCAGCCGCGCCGTGACCACCCGGCGGACGCGGGGGACCGTCATCGCCAGCCCGGCGAGCAGGCCCAGCACCAGCACCGCGAGCACGATCGTGCGGGACGGCGCCAGATCCTGCGTCGCCTTCGCCGTCGACCCGGTCAGGAACCCGAACAGGACCAGCAGCAGGATGTGCGTGACCATCCCGACCAGCTGGGACGCGCCGACACTCGCCACCGCCAGGGTCGGCCGCACCCCGGACCGCTGCAGGTAGCGGGTGTTGACGGCGACGCCGCCCACGGCCGCCGGCGCGACCAGCTTCACGAACGACGCCGCCACCTGCACCAGGACCGTCCGCCACAGGGGCAGGCGCTCCGGGACGAACCCCATCAGCATCAGCGCCGCCGCGACATAGGTCAGGGCCGCCGCGCCGAGGGCCGCCGCCACCCAGTGCCAGCTCGCCGTCGCCGCCAGATAGCCGACGTCCAGGCTGGTCACCTGCGGGATGACGATGTACGCGGCGATCGACAGCGCCACCACGCTGACGATCGTGCGGGGGCGGAAGCGCTCCAGCCTGGCCGGTGCCGCCTCGGTCTCCGGTTTCAGCCGGACGATCTGCTCCCGGATGCGGGTCAGCAGCTCCTTGTCGTGCCGCAGCGCGTGCCGGGTCGCCCGCGACAGCGCCACCCGCTGCAGCAGCGGCACCGCGCCGCCGAGGGCCTCCTCGCCCAGCACGTCCGCGGCCGTCCGGACCGCCCGCTCCGGGCCCGTCCGCAGCGCCAGCGTGGTGAGCAGTTGCGCCAGGTCGAGCCGCAGCGCCAGATCGCCCGCCGCGGTCTCCCCGGACCGCAGGTCGGTGATGTAGGCGAGACCGTCCTCACCGACGAGGATCGCGCCGTCCTGCAGCCGCCGGTGCGCGAGCCGCCCCGCCTGCAGCGACCGGAACTGCCGCCAGATGTCGGTCAGCAGCGCGTCGGTGATCTCGGCGTCGGGGACGTCGCCGAGCCGCCGCCCCGGCACGTGCTCGTAGGCCAGCAGCGCCGCCTCCGTGCCGACCTCGCACGTCCCGGCCAGGTGCGGTGTCCGGGCGCCCGCCGCGTCCACCGCGTACCCCATCAGCGATTCCTGCTCCAGGGAGCGGCGCAGCGACCGCAGCGTCCGCCCGGTCGTCGCGGCGCGCAGCCGCAGCAGCCGCCAGATCCGGTACAGCAGCCCCGCGGTCTGCTGGTCGCGGTCCAGGACGCGGACCTCCAGGTCCCAGTCGCCGTGGACGCCCCGGCCGGCGGGAATCCGGGCACCGTACCCGTTGCCGGGGCAGTGGGCGAGGACGACGCCGTAGCGGCGGCCGTCCTCGGTGTCGTCGGCGGGCTCGTCCAGCCGGGCGCCCCGTTGCGGCCGCAGCCCGAGCCGTTCCAGCGCCGCGACGACCGCCGTCCCCGGCGGCCGCGGGTTCGGGGTGCCGACGGCGTACAGGGTGCCGTGGCCGATGGCGCGTCCCAGCAGGTAGGTGGCCGCCAGCGCGGCGACGGACGCGTAGGACGCGGTCAGCCCCGTCAGCGCCGCCAGCCCGATCATGGTCCAGGTCGCGGCCTGCCAGCGGGCGCGTCCCGCCATGCCGACCGCGGTGACGAACGCGATCACCGGGGCGATGTCGGTGTGCACGGGCGCGGTCGCGGTACCGCCCCAGATCAGCGAGTCCAGCACCCCGCCGGGCGCCGCCCGCACCACCAGGTCGTCCAGCCCGATCGTGATGCCGGACGCGATCCCGGCGGCCAGCAGCGCGATCGCGACGCGGGTTCCGTCCTTGTTGAACAGCCGCTCGATCGCGAACGCGATCGGCACGGCCAGCACCCCGAAGCTGGACACCAGCGTCGCCAGCGTCAGCAGCAGGCGGGGCGCGTGCGCGGTGCCCTCCGCGATGTCGGTCTGCAGGCCGTGCGTGGTCTGCTGCGCGATCGACACCAGCAGCATCACCACCGCCAGCCCCGCCACCGACGCCGCGAACCTGATCGCGTCGGAAGGCCGGCGGATCCGGTCCGGCTGGGCGGGCTCGTCGACGGGCACACCGGCGGGCACGCCCTGCCGCGGGCGCACCGTGCCGTCGTGGGTTCGCGTCACGCCGTACCGCCGCCCTGACCATCCGTCATCGTGATCAGCGTCCCAGAACCGGCGGGGCGCCGTCGAGTGCCGGGCCGGCATCCGGCCGGTCGCGCGTGCACCTCGCAGCCCCATCTCCGCCCCGTGGCCCGAGGTCCGCCTTGTCCCAGGTGAGTGAGCACATCCTACCGGCCGGTACCGCCCCCGCGCCGTGGCGGCGGCCCCCTGGTCGATGGGGGTCGGAACGACCGCCCGGACCCGTCTTTGGGTAGGGTTTATCCAGGACATGCCGTCGACCCTGTGCGGGAGAGATCCCACGCTGCCACCGTGGGACGCCGAAGGGGCAACCTCCCCGGAACCTCTCAGGCAAAAGGACCGCTCGGGCGAGGCACCTCTGGAAAGCAGGCGCCGATCCCCGCACCCGGGGAGGGGCGGCTCACCGAAGGGGAAATCCCGCCGCGCGGGGGAAGCTCTCAGGTGCCGATGACAGAGGGGGAGACCCGGCCGCCGGCCCGCGCCGGCGGTGGCCCTGAGCGACCGCAGCAGCCAGGAGGCTCTCCATGACCGCCCAGTTCTTCGCCCCCGTGGCTTCGCCGCAGCATCCGCGCACCGTGTTCGCCGACCGGCACATCGGCCCCTCCCCGGACGAGCACGCCCGGATGCTGGCCGCCATCGGCTACTCCGGTGCCGAGGCGCTGATCGACGCCGCGGTTCCGGCCGCGATCCGGACCGCGCGCCCGCTGGACCTGCCGCCCGCGCTGAGCGAGGCCGCCGCGCTGGACCGGCTCCGCGAGCTCGCGTCCCGCAACACCGTCCTCACGTCCATGATCGGGCTCGGCTACCACGGGACGATCACTCCCGGCGTGATCATGCGGAACGTGCTGGAGAATCCCGGCTGGTACACCGCCTACACGCCCTACCAGCCGGAGATCTCGCAGGGCCGGCTCGAGGCGCTGCTGAACTTCCAGACGGTGATCGCCGACCTGACCGGGCTGCCCGTCGCGAACGCGTCCATGCTGGACGAGGGGACCGCCGCCGCCGAGGCCATGGCTCTCGCGCACCGCGTCTCCAAGCGCAGGGAGCCGGGGGCGTTCCTGGTCGACGCCGACGCGCTCCCGCAGACGATCGAGGTCATCCGGACCCGTGCCGTCCCGCTCGGCATCGAGGTCGTCACCGCCGACCTGTCCGGCGGGCTGCCGGACGGCGACTTCTTCGGGGTGCTGCTGCAGTACCCGGGCGCGTCCGGGGCCGTCCGCGACCTGGAGCCGGTGATCGCGCAGGCGCACGAGCGCGGCGCCAAGGCGGTCGTGGCCGCCGACCTGCTCGCGCTGACGCTGCTGCGCCCGCCGGGCGAGTCCGGCGCCGACATCGCCGTGGGGTCCGCGCAGCGGTTCGGCGTCCCGTACGGGTTCGGCGGCCCGCACGCCGGCTACATGGCGGTCGGCGAGGGCATCCAGCGGCAGCTTCCCGGACGGCTCGTCGGCGTGTCCGTCGACGCGGACGGCGCCACCGCCTACCGGCTTGCGCTGCAGACCCGCGAGCAGCACATCCGCCGCGAGAAGGCCACCAGCAACATCTGCACCGCCCAGGTGCTCCTCGCCGTCATGGCGAGCATGTACGCGGTCTACCACGGCCCCGAGGGGCTCGCCGCGATCGCGCAGCGGACGCACCGCCGGGCCGCCGAGATCGCCGCGGGCCTGCGCGCCGGCGGTGTCGAGGTCGTGCACGGCGCGTTCTTCGACACCGTCCTCGCCCGCGTGCCCGGCCGGGCCGCCGAGGTCGTCGCCGCGGCCCGCGAACACGGGATCAACCTGCGCCAGGACGGCCCCGACCGGGTCGGCGTCGCCTGCGACGAGACCACGCTGCCCGAGCACGTCACCGCCGTCCTGGAGGCGTTCGGCGTCGCCCCCGCCGGCGACGCCGCCGAGGCGATCCCGGGCGCGCTGCGCCGCGAGAGCCCGTACCTCACCCACCCGGTGTTCCACGCGCACCGCTCCGAGACCGCGATGCTGCGCTACCTGCGCCGCCTCCAGGACAAGGACATCGCGCTCGACCGGTCGATGATCCCGCTCGGCTCCTGCACGATGAAGCTGAACGCCACCGCCGAGATGGAGCCGATCACCTGGCCGCAGTTCGCGAACATCCACCCGTTCGCGCCGATCGACCAGGCCGCCGGGTACGTCGAGCTGATCGGCGAGCTGGAGAGCGCCCTCGCCGAGATCACCGGGTATGCGAAGGTCTCCGTCCAGCCGAACGCCGGCTCGCAGGGGGAGCTGGCCGGCCTGCTCGCCATCCGCGGCTACCACGCCTCCCGCGGCGAGGAGCACCGCGACATCTGCCTGATCCCGTCGTCTGCGCACGGCACCAACGCCGCCAGCGCCGTCATGGCGGGGATGCGCGTCGTCGTCGTGAAGTGCGACGAGGGCGGCAACATCGATGTGGACGACCTGCACGCCAAGATCGCCAAGCACGGTGACCGGCTCGCCGCGATCATGGTGACGTACCCGTCCACGCACGGCGTGTTCGAGGAGACGATCACGGACGTGTGCGCGGCCGTGCACGAGGCGGGCGGCCAGGTCTACGTGGACGGCGCCAACCTCAACGCGCTCGTCGGCCTCGCCCGTCCCGGCGAGTTCGGGTCGGACGTCTCGCACCTCAACCTGCACAAGACGTTCTGCATCCCGCACGGCGGCGGCGGGCCGGGCGTCGGCCCGATCGGCGTCCGCGAGCACCTCGTCCCGTTCCTGCCCAACCACCCCCTCCGCCCGGAGGCGGGCCCGGGCACCGGCGTCGGCCCGATCTCGGCGGCCCCGTGGGGCTCGGCGGGCATCCTGCCGATCTCGTGGGCGTACATCGCGATGATGGGCCCGGACGGCCTGCGCGCCGCCACCGAGGGCGCGATCATCGCCGCCAACTACCTCGCCGCGCGGCTCGCCCCGCACTACCCCGTCCTCTACACCGGACGGAACGGTCTCGTCGCGCACGAGTGCATCGCCGACCTCCGCAAGATCACCAAGGAGACGGGGATCACCGCCGAGGACGTCGCCAAGCGCCTCATCGACTACGGCTTCCACGCCCCGACCCTGGCGTTCCCGGTCGCCGGCACCCTGATGATCGAGCCCACCGAGTCCGAGGACCTCGCCGAGATCGACCGGTTCTGCGACGCCATGATCGAGATCCGGCGCGAGATCCAGCGTGTCGCCGACGGCGGCTACGACCGCGAGGACAACCCGCTGAAGAACGCCCCGCACACCACCGCCTGCCTGCTCTCCGAGGACTGGAAGCACCCCTACACCCGCGACGAGGCCGCCTACCCCGTCCCGTCCCTGCGCGAGAACAAGTACTGGCCGCCGGTCCGCCGCGTCGACCAGGCCTACGGCGACCGCAACCTCGTCTGCTCCTGCCCGCCCCCCGAGGCGTTCGAGGACTGAGGGAGGACCGCGCGTCTCCCGGGGGACCGGGGGGCGCCCCCGGGAGATAACTGATCTTGGTGGGGTTTCGGGGTGTCGTCGCGGGACGCGGAGAGGGCACCTCGCTAGGCTCGGTGCGACCCCGAACCCCCCCAGAGGGCAGAAGAGCGATGAGCGAGTCCCCGGACGCGGTATCCGACGACCCGGCGCAGATGTGCGAGGAGGCCCGGAACCTCGCCGAGAACGGCGAGGCCGACCGCGCGGCGCCGCTGTTCGAGAAGGTGCTCGCCATGGGCGAGACGCCCTGCCGGGCGCAGGCCGCGCTCGGGCTCGCCGTCGTCCTCGACGACGCGGGGGAGGTGGAGCGGGCCCGGGAGGCGGACCGGGACGCGATCGCGACCGGCGACCCCGAGTACGGGCCGCGCGCTGCCTACCACCTGGCGCTCACGCACGAGCGTGCCGGCGAGCCCGAGCGGGCGGCGCCCGCCTGGCGGACGGTGGTCGGGTTCGGCAACCTCGCCTACCTTCCGCCCGCCCACCTGGCCCTCGCCCGGATCGCCGACGACACCGGTGACTTCGACGCGGCGCGGGAGCACTGGGAGGCGGTGATCGAGACGGGGGACGCCGAGTACGGGCCGCTCGCCGCGCACGACCTCGCGCAGCGGCTGCTGGAGCGCGGTGACCCGGCACGGGCGCAGCGGGCGCTGGCCACCGGGCTCCGGCTGATCGACCGCGATGCCGCCCCGCACGCGTACGCGCGGCTCGCCGTCGCGCTCGGCATCGCCTACCTCGACCAGGCGATCGGCGCGTTCGGCGCGGCGCTGGGGGAGGACCCGCCCGATCCGGAGGTCGGGCCGCTCGCCACCGAGCTGCTGGCGCGGACGCTGCCGCTGCGGGGACGCGGCGGCGAGGCGGGCGAGGTGTGGCGGCGCGGGCTGGCCGATCCGGGCCTCGCGGGGCAGGTCCGGGCCCGGCTCCGCCGCGACTTCGGCGAGGACGACGGCGGCGCCGACCTGTGGTGGGAACCGGTCGTCGAGCACGCCGTGTCGGACGGGACGCTCCCCGCCCTCGCCGGGGAGGCGTTCGGCGCCCTCGACCACATGTACGCGCTGCTGGCCGTCCGGTACGCCGAGCGCAGGGGAGACGAGGCGCACGAGGTGCTCGGCAGGGCGGTGCGGGTCCCGAGCGATTATCCGTGGGGCCCGCTGCTGCACGAGAGCTTCGCCGAGCGGCTGCGCCTGGCGATGGGCACACCCGCTCCCGGCCGGCCGGAAGACCGGTGACGGGCGCCGCTACGGTGGGCGCATGGAGGTCGTGACGCCGCACGGGCCCGCCGAGGTGACGCTGGACGAGACCGGCGGCCCGGCGTTCCTGCTGGTCCTGACGCACGGGTCGAATGGGAGCGTGGACGCGCCCGACCTGCTCGCCGTCCGGGAGGCCGCGCTCGGGCTCGGCGGCGCCGTGGCGCGGGTGACGCAGCCGTTCCGGCTCGCCGGCCGCCGGGCGCCCGGCCCGCCGGCCAGGCAGGACGAGGCGTGGCTGGAGATCATCGGGGTGCTGCGGGAGAGGTTCGGGGGCGTCCCGCTCGTGCAGGGCGGCCGCAGCAACGGCGCGCGGGTGGCGTGCCGGACGGCGCGGGCCGCCGGCGCGGTGGGCGTGGTGGCGCTGGCGTTCCCGCTTCACCCGCCCGGAAATCCGCAGAAGACGCGGGTGGACGAGCTTCGTTCGGCGGGCGCCCCGGTCCTCGTCGTCAACGGCGCCCGAGATCCGTTCGGCGTGCCGGACCCGGCGGACGCGGCGCACGTGACGGTGCTGCCGGGGGAGCGGCACGAGCTGAACAGGGATCCCGCCGCGGCCGGGAGGGCGGCGGAGCCCTGGCTGAGGAAGTGGGCGCTGGAAAAGCCGGTGGCCCGTCCGGTGCGGACGGGCCGGTAGTAGCGGTGTCCGGGCCCGCTGCGGGCCCGGAGGTCAAGGGCAGGTGGGCGTGCCCCCGAGGATGATCACCCGTTTGAACTAGTCCCCCATGGGACCGCTCAAGCGGCGGACGGCGTCTTCATGTCCGTCGGCCGGTGCGGTGCGATGACTCCCCCGTCGGGCAGCAGCTCACCGGTGTCCTCGAAGAGGACGACACCGTTGCACAGCAGGCTCCACCCCTGTTCGGGATGTGCGGCCAGCGTCCGGGCGGCGTCGCGATCGGGTGCGTCGTGCGAGGGACAGGGCGGCTGGTGCGGGCACATCGTGTGCCTCCGGTCTCGGCTACGGGTCGGTGGTGCTTTCCTTTATTGACGCACCCCAGTGTGGAGTGGTTCGTCCCCACCGGCCATAGTCCGTTGGGACGGTTGTCCACTGGCACCGGAGTACCGGAACGGTGTGATCACTCTCACCCTGAGGTGTCAGCCACAGGGTCCCGCCCGCGCGATGAGTGATGGAGAACGACACGCCGTGGCGGCGCGAAACCCCTACCATGTCGCCGGGGGAACGCCTTCGGGCGTGGGGGGAGTGAGGCCGATGCGGGTCGCGTTGTCCGTCGCATGCTTCGATGACGCGCTGTTCCCCGGAACGGGGAGAGCCGTGACCGCTCTTTTGGAACGCCTGGGGCACGAGGTGACATTCCCGCCCGGGCAGACATGTTGCGGGCAGATTCACTGGACGTCCGGCTACCATCGCGAGGCCGCCGATCTCGCCCGCGCCTACACCGCGGCGTTCGCGGGCGGCGATGTCGTGGTCGCGCCGTCGGCGTCCTGTGCCGCCGCCGTCCGGGACGCCCATCCGAAGATCGCGCGGGCGGCCCGGGATCCCGGCCTGGCGCGCGCCGCCGAGGGCCTCGCCGTCTACGAGCTGACCGAGTTCCTCGTGGACGTCCTGGGCGTCGTCGATGTCGGCGCGTACTTCCCGCACCGGGTCACCTACCATCCGTCCTGCCAGTCCCTGCGGACCCTCGGGATCGGCGACCGGCCGCTGCGGCTGCTGCGCGCCGTGAAGGGCATCGACCTGGTCGAGCTGCCCGCCGCGCAGGAGTGCTGCGGGTTCGGCGGCGCGTTCGCGATGAAGAACGCGGACGTGTCGGTCGCGATGGTCGCCGACAAGATCCGGCACGTCCGCGAAACGGGCGCGGACGTGGTGTGCGCGGTCGACGGCTCCTGCCTCGCCCACATCGGCGGGGCGCTGTCCCGGCTGCGCAGCGGCGTCCGGACCATGCACTTAGCGGAGATCCTCGCCGAAACGGGGCCGTCGTGACCGGCCCCGCGCCGGGCGGCCCCGTCCCGCCGCCGATGCCGAAGTTCGCCGCCGCCGCGCGGCCCGCGCTGGCCGACACCGGTCTGCGCCGCACCCTGCGCGGCGCGACCGCGACGCTCCGGGAGCGGACGGCCGCGGCGGCCGCCGAGACCGCCGACTGGGAGGACCTGCGCGAGGCCGGCCGCGCCGTCGGGGAGGGGGCGCTGCTCGGCCTCGACACCCATCTGGAGGAGCTGGAGCGGGCCGTCACCGAGGCCGGCGGCACCGTGCACTGGGCGGTGGACGCCGCCGACGCGCGCCGCGTCGTCACCGGCCTGGTGCGGGAGACCGGCGCGACGGAGGTCGTGAAGTCGGCGTCGCTGGCCACCCGGGAGATCGGCCTGAACGACGCGCTGGCCGGGATGGGCGTGACCGTCCGCGACACCGCGCTCGCCGACATGGCCGTCCAGTTCGCCGGGGACGAGCCGTCCCACCTGCTGTCGGCGGCGGCCCACCGGGACCGCGCGCAGATCGGGGAGCTGTTCCGGCGGGAGATGCCCGCCGCCGGGCCCGATCCGGCCGGTGATCCCGAGGACCTCGCCGCCGCGGCCCGCGCCCACCTGCGGGAACGGTTCCTGCGTGCCCAGGTCGCGATCACCGGCGCGAACTTCCTGGTGGCGGAGACGGGCACGGTCGTGGTGGTGGAGTCCGAGGGCAACGCGCGGATGTGCCTCACGCTCCCGGAGACGCTGATCTGCGTCGCCGGTATCGACAAGGTCGTCCCGGCATGGGATGACATGGAGGTGTTCCTCCAACTGCTGCCGCGTTCATCGACCGGTGACCGGATGACGCCGTACGTCTCCTCCTGGACGGGGGTGACACCGGGCGACGGGCCGCGCGCGTTCCATCTGGTGCTGCTCGACAACGGCCGCACCAGGGCGCTCGCCGACGAGATCGGACGTGCCGCGCTGCGCTGCATCGGCTGCTCGGCCTGCCTGAACGTCTGCCCCGTCTACGAGCGGACGGGCGGGCAGCCGTACGGGCCGGTCCACCCGGGGCCCATCGGCGCGATCCTCACCCCGCAACTGCGCGGCGTGGAGAGCGCCGCCGTCGCGTCGCTGCCGTACGCGTCCACGCTCTGCGGCGCCTGCGCCGACGTCTGCCCGGTGAAGATCGACATCCCGGACGTGCTGGTCCATCTGCGCGGCGCGGTGGTCGAGTCGCGGCGCAGGCGTCCCGTCCCGACGCCCGAGATGGCGCTGATGCGCGGCCTCGCCTGGACGATGGCCGACCCGCGCCGCCACGAGACCGCGCTGCGGCGCGGCGTCCGCTGGGCGCGGCTGCTGTCGCGCGGCGGCCGCATCCGCCGCCTGCCCGGCCTCCTCGGCATGTGGACCGAGGCCCGCGACCTGCCGGCGCCGCCGGCCGAGAGCTTCCGCGCCTGGTGGAACAGGACCCGGCGATGAACGCGCGCGAGGAGGTGCTGCGGCGGGTGCGCGAGGCGCTCGGCGGGTCGCGCGGGACGCGGCCGCCGGTGCCGCGCGGCTACGCCCGCCGGCTGAGCGAGGCGGAGGCCGCGACGCGGGCGGACGTCCTCGCCCTGTTCACCGAGCGGGTCGCCGACTACCGGGCGGCGGTGCGGCACGTCGGCGCGGACGAGCTCGGCACCGCGGTCGCCGCCGCGCTGTGGGGGCGGGAGGCCAAGCAGATCGTCGTCCCGGCGGATCTGCCGTTCGGGTGGCTCGCCGAGCTGGACGGCGTCCGCGCGCTCGCCGACACCCCGGCGGTCGACATCGACACCCTCGCCGCCGCGGACGGCGCGGTGACCGGCTGCGCGGTGGCGATCGCGCAGACGGGCACGGTCGTCCTGGACGGCGGCCCGGCGCAGGGCAGGCGGGCGCTGACCCTCGTGCCCGGTTACCACCTGTGCGTGGTGCGCGCGGACCAGATCGTCGGAACGGTCCCGGAGGCGGTGGCGCGGCTGGACCCGGCGCGTCCGCTCACGTGGATCAGCGGCCCGTCGGTGACCCACGGCATCGAGATGACCCGGGTGGAGGGCGCCCACGGCCCGGTCCACCTGGAGGTCCTCGTCGTGGAGGACTAGCGCACCCCGCCGATCACCAGGTCGAGGCCGGCGGTGAAGCGCGCGTCCCAGCCGGCCGCCCGGTCCGCGCCGGCGTCGTCGCCGGTGCCGCGCACCTCCAGGGCGGTGTGGCCGATCACGTAGCCGAGCAGGGTGTGCGCGGTGACCGCGGCGGTGTCCTCGGCGATGCCGCCGCGGCGCAGGACCTCGCGCAGGGACGCGGCCGTACTGGTGAGCGCGGCGGGGTTGCGGCGGGTGACGACGAGGGGCAGGACACCGGCGTGCGTCATCAGCCGCGCCCGGTAGTCGCCGGCCCAGGCGCGCAGGACGTCCTGCCAGGGCCCGGTCGCCGAGGTGTCGGCGGGGGCGGAGGCGACATGGGTGACGAGACCGTCCAGGAGCTGCTCCTTGCCGCGGGGGAGGTGGTGGTAGATCGCCATCGCCTCGACCTCCAGCGCGTCGCCGAGGCGGCGCATGGTGAGGCGGCCGAGGCCCTGGCCGTCGACGATCCGCAGGGCCTCCTCGATGATCCGCTCGGTGGACAGCGGTGCGCGGTGCTGGGCGTTGATGCTGGGTTGCCGGACCATGAGAACTGACCTTACTGTGTAAAGGGCCGCTGCCGGGTATCCGCTGCCACGACACGCCGGAACCCCGCGTACGCTTACCTGGATCGCACAGTGCAGACCTTCGAGGGAGTACCACCATGCCGCTGGGCCGCCGGGTGAGCAAGGACGTCGCGGAGCGGTACGAGGCCGACCAGCGGCTGGCCGCCGAGTACGAGGACCGGCTCGCGGCGGCCGGTGAGGCGGAGCGGGCGCTGCGCGAGGCGCAGGCCGCGGACGTCACCGGTCCGGAGTTGCGCGCGCTGACGGTCACGTTCGACAGGGCGATGACGGCGGTGCTCGCCGCCGCCGAGGCGTCCGAGCGGGTCGCGATGGGCCCGAAGGTCTACTCGGCCGACACCCAGGACGCCGAGACGCGCCGGGCCGCCGAGATCGCCTACCGGAAGGCGAAGGCGCGCCCGGAGGTGCGCCCGTGGACCGACGAGGTCGACCGGCTGCGCACCGCCCGCGAGGCGCACCGGCTCAGCTTCAGGACGGTGCCGGCCGCGCTCGGCTGAGCCGCCGCGCGGTGTGACGACATCGCGTCACATTTGCGTCACCCGGTGGCACCGTCCGCCGGAACTTTGAGATTCTGCCCTCTCGGGGAACGCCGGGCTGTCCCGCGCCGCCACGCGGCATCGTGCGCGCGGACGCATCCCGGCGGAGAGGGCACACGGTGCTCTGGACGTTGGGGGAGTACACGTGGAGAGCACGCCGCCGGACCGGGGCCGCGTACTGGAGTCCTACCGGGACGGGGTGAGGGCGATCCGCACGCTGGCGGAGGGCGTCGGTGACTGGGACGTGCCGACGCCCTGCGCCGACTGGCAGCTGATCGATCTCGCGGGGCATCTGCGGTGCGTCGCGGAGAACTTCCTGGAGTACCTGCAGGAAGCGCCCGACAGCCGGCTGGCGACGCTGTTCGCGCGGAAGGCGGCGACGGCGGTGCTGATCCGGCAGCAGGCGCGGCAGAACGCGGCGGAGCTCGCCGTGCTGCCGTCCGAGCCCGGCCCTGACCGGATCATGGCGTTCGGGGTGGCGGCGGGCGCGTACGCCGACCTGCTGCCGGACATGTGGGACCGCACCCAACTGATCTACCGGGGCACCAAGTACACCGTCGGTGACCATGCGGGCGCGGCCTGCGTGGAGTGGCATCTGCACGCCTGGGACATGGCCCGCGCGGCCGGCGCCGACTACCGTCCGCGCGACCCGGACCTGCTGGTGTGGGCGTGGCACTGGGGCGTCCCGCATCTGCCGCTGGAGCGGGGGGACGCATGGGAGGCGGTGCTGCGCTCGTCGGGCCGGTCGCCGCGCTGGCCGGAGCCCGGCCGACCGGCCCGGCCGGACGGTCCGGCTGTCAGACGCCGTCCGGCCTCCCCGGACGGGCTCGCAGGTAGACCAGCCAGGTGAGGGCGCAGCACACGGCGTAGAAGGCGATGAACGCGAGGTAGGCGCCGTCGCCGGTCCCGTAGGTCAGGAACGACTGCCGGAAGGCGATGTTGACCAGGACGCCGCCGGACGCGCCGACGGCGCCCGCGATGCCGATCAGCGCGCCGGACAGGCGGCGCGCCTCCTGCTCGGCCGCCACCGGGTCGAGGCCGCCGGCGACGCCGCGCCGGGCCCTGGCCCGGAAGATGGCGGGGATCATCTTGTAGGTGGAGCCGTTGCCGATGCCGCTGAACGCGAACAGCAGGACGAAGCCGGTGAGGAACAGCGGCAGAGATCCGCGCAGCGACGCGGCCAGCACGAGGCCGGCGGAGGCGGCCATCGCGACGAAGGTCCAGAGGGTGACCGCGGCACCGCCGGCCCGGTCGGCGAGCCATCCGCCGGCCGGGCGGACCAGCGACCCGAGCGCGGGGCCGAGGAACGTCAGGCAGGAGGCCTTGACCGGGGTGTCGAAGCCGTCCGCGAACTGCACCTGCAGGACCTGCCCGAACGCGAACCCGAACCCGATGAAGGACCCGAACGTGCCGAGGTAGAGCACCGACATGATCCAGGTGTGGGCGTCCTTGCAGACGTCCCGCATCGCCCGCCGGTCGTTGCGCGCCTGCGCGAGGTTGTCCATGCGCAGCGCGGCGCCGAGGGCGGCGAGGACGATCAGCGGGATGTAGACGCCGGCGACGAGGCCGGGACGGTCCCCGCCCGCGGTGGCGAGGACCAGCAGCCCGACGAGTTGGGCGACGGCGACGCCGAGGTTGCCGCCGCCGGCGTTGACGCCGAGTGCCCGGCCCTTGAGCCGCTGCGGGTAGAACGCGTTGATGTTGGCCATCGAGGACGCGAAGTTGCCGCCGCCGACGCCCGCGGCGGCCGCGAGGACCAGCAGTGTGGTGAACGAGACGCCCGGCCTGACCAGGAACGCGGCGAGCACCGCCGGGGCGAGCAGCAGCGCCGCGCTGAAGATCGTCCAGTTGCGGCCGCCGAACCGGGCGACGGCGAGCGTGTAGGGGATGCGCAGCGCCGCGCCGACGAGGGCGGGGACGGCGGTGAGGGTGAACTTGCCGGCCGGGTCGATGCCGTAGGAGGGGCCGAGGAACAGCACCAGGACCGACCAGAGCGTCCACACCGAGAACCCGATGTGCTCGGAGAAGATCGAGTAGATCAGGTTGCGGCGGGCGATGCGCGCGCCGCGTGCCGTCCAGAAGACGGGGTCCTCGGGGTGCCAGTCCTCGATCCAGCGGCTCTTCGCCGGCCGGGCGCGGTTCCCGCGCGCGGCTCGGGTGGTGACGGTCATCAGGCGCTCTCCCTGGTCGGTTCGGACGGGCCGACCGTAGGAGGGCGGGGTTTCGCGCGTGTATGACCGGTCGTACGCCGGTGATAACTCCGCCGCACAGCGTGTCCCCGCCGGTTGTGAGGCGGGGTAGATCCGGGCCGTGGCGGGTAGGCAGGTGTTCGCGGGGCGGCGGGGGAAAGGGAGACGGAACTGATGGCGACCTGTGAGGTCTGCGGCAACGAGTACGAGATGTCCTTTGAGGTGCACGCGCAGGGCGAGGTGCACACGTTCGACTCTTTCGAGTGCGCGGTCACCCGGATGGCGCCGATCTGCGAGCACTGCCAGTGCCGCATCATGGGACACGGCGTGGGGGTGAACGGGCACTTCTACTGCTGCGCGCACTGTGCCCGCACCGCCGATCCGGAGGGGGCCCGGGAGATCAGGGACGCGGTTCCGGCCTGACGGCCTCCGGCCGCCCGCGGGCCCGGCCGAACGGCTGCTCGCGGCCGTCCTCCAGATAGACGGTGCGGCCGGTGGCCATGGCCCGCAGGCTGGGGTCCATGCGGCGGGCGACGTGCGGCGGGGCCAGCTCGGGGATCTTCTCCGGGGCCACGAGGATGTGGTCGGACAGTTCCTCGGGCGGCAGCCGGATCGCCGCGATCTCCGCTCCGGTGATCGTGCCGCCGAACACGAACACGTTGACCGCGTCGACGCCGTCGTCGCGCGGCGAGCCCCAGTCGACGCAGGCCAGGCCGTCCAGGCGGGGGACGAGGCCGAGTTCCTCCTGGCATTCGCGCAGGCACGCCGACAGCGGGGACTCGTCGGCCTCGATGACCCCGCCGGGCAGGTACCAGCCCTCGCTGTAGGTGGGCTTGACCAGCAGGATCCGCCCGAGGTCGTCCAGGAGCAGTGCCGCCGCGGCGCCGCGGGCGCGCGGCAGGGAGGCGTAGTAAGCAAGATCGGGCATGTACCGAGGGTAGGTGTGATCACCGCGGCGTGATCAAGGCCGGGCGGGGGCGGAGGCCGCATCCGTCCATGGGATCGCCGGGTCACCGTGAATCCGTTCGGCACCTCGGGCAAAGCCGACGAACCGCCCATTGACAGGGGTCGACAACACTTGACGCGCGTCCGTCAAGGCGGTGGGCGGCGTACGGCCCGCCGTTCTGACCTCGGTGGGCGTGACGCGTGAACGGCATTTAACGCCGGGGTCACGCCGGGGACTTGCCCGTGAAACGGCGCCCGCCGAGTCTCGGCGCATGAACGGGACTCCCACGCACTGCCCGTATTGCGCGCTGCAGTGCGGCATGACCCTGCACACGTCCGGTGCCGGCGCCGTCCGGGTCGTGCCGCGTGACGATGTGCCCGCAAGCGGCGGCGGGCTGTGCCAGAAGGGCTGGACGGCCGCGGAGCTGCTCACCGCCCCCGACCGGCTGAACACGCCGCTGATGCGGCGCGGCGGGGACGCGCCGCTGGAGCCCTGCACCTGGGACGCGGCGTTCGACCGCGTCGCCGCCGAGGCCGCCCGGCTGCGGGCCCTGCACGGGCCGGACGCCGTCGCGGTCTTCGGCGGCGGCGGGCTGACGAACGAGAAGGCGTACCAGCTCGGCAAGTTCGCCCGTGTCGCGCTGGGCACGTCCCAGATCGACTACAACGGGCGGTTCTGCATGTCGTCGGCCGCGGCGGCGTCCGGCCGGGCGTTCGGCGTGGACCGCGGGCTACCGGGCCCCGTCACGGACCTGGCGGCGTCCGGTGCGATCCTGCTCGCGGGCGGCAATCCCGCCGAGACGATGCCGCCGTTCATGCGGCATCTGGCCGGGATGCGGGACGGCGGCGGAGCCCTCATCGTCGTCGATCCGCGCCGCACCGCCACCGCCCGCCAGGCCGACCTGCACCTCCAGCCGGTGCCCGGCACCGACATCGCCCTCGCCAACGGGCTGCTGCACCTGGCGCTCGCCGAGGGGCTCGCCGACGAGGACTACATCGCCGCCCGCACCGGCGGCTTCGACGCCGTCCGGACGGTCGTGAACGCGTACTGGCCGGACCGGGCCGAGCGGATCACCGGCGTGCCCGTCCCCGTGATGCGCGAGGCCGTCCGGCTACTGGCCCGTGCCGAGCGCGCCCATGTCCTGACCGCGCGGGGCGCCGAGCAGCACGCCCGCGGCACCGACATGGTCACCGCGTTCATCAACCTGGCGCTCGCGCTCGGGCTGCCCGGCCGTGCGGGCTCCGGGTACGGGTGCCTGACCGGGCAGGGCAACGGCCAGGGCGGACGGGAGCACGGGCAGAAGGCCGACCAGCTCCCCGGCTACCGCCGGATCGACGACCCGGCGGCGCGCGCGCACGTCGCGGCGGTATGGGGCGTCGATCCCGGCGACCTGCCCGGGCCCGGACGGTCGGCGTACGAGCTGCTGTCGGCGCTCGGCACCGTCGGCGGCCCGAGGGCGCTGCTGCTGTTCGGGTCCAACCCGGTGGTGTCGGCGCCGCGCGCCGCGCACGTGGAGGACCGGCTCGGCGCCCTCGACCTGCTGGTGGTGGCCGACGTCGTCCTCTCGGAGACCGCGCGGCTCGCCGACGTCGTGCTGCCCGCCGCGCAGTGGGCCGAGGAGTCGGGGACGATGACGAACCTGGAGGGCCGGGTGCTGCGGCGCCGCCGGGCCGTGTCCCCGCCGGACGGCGTCCGCACCGACCTGGAGATCATCGGGGCGCTCGCGGAGCGCCTCAGGGCACCGGGGAAGTGGAGCACCGACCCCGAGACGGTGTTCGCCGAGCTGCGCCGCGCCGGCGCGGGCGGCACGGCCGACTACTCCGGCATCACCTACGCGCGGATCGAGGCGGAGGGCGGGGTGTTCTGGCCCTGCCCGTCCACCGGCCATCCGGGCACGCCGCGGCCTTACCTGGACCGTTTCCCCACGCCGGACGGGCGGGCCCGGTTCGTCCCGGTCGAGCATCACGGCCCCGCCGAGGACGTGGACGCCGCCCACCCCGTGTACCTGACCACCGGCCGGGTCCTCGCGCAGTACCAGTCGGGTGCGCAGACCAGGCGCGTGCGGGCGCTGGCCGAGGCCGCGCCGGGCCCGTTCGTCGAGCTGCATCCCGATCTGGCCGGGCGTCTCGGCATCGAGGACGGCGCGGATGTGCGGGTGGAGAGCCGCCGGGGCGCGGTGACGGTGCGGGCGCGGCTGACCGACGCGATCCGCGACGACACCGTTTTCATCCCCTTCCACTGGGCGGATGAGGGGCGGGTGAACCTGCTCACCAATCCGGCCCTGGACCCGGTGTCGCGGATGCCGGAGTTCAAAGTCTGCGCCGTCCGCCTCCGTGCCTGACGGTGAGGGCCTTTTAACACGGCGGTGACAAGGGAGACCCAGCCGCGAAACCGCTCCCGCGGAGGATCAGGTCATGACCACGACACCCGAAGCGACGATCACCGGGGACCGGGCGGGCCGCCCGGCGGCCCGCTGGTTCGACATCTGCTCGTACGCCGGCCTGCTCCCCGAGCGCGGCGTCTGCGCGATGCTGGACGGCACGCAGGTGGCGATCTTCCGGGTCTTCGACGGCACCCTGTACGCGCTGTCGAACCTCGACCCGTTCAGCGGCGCCCACGTGCTGTCGCGTGGCATCCTCGGCACCCGGAACGGGACGCCGACGGTCGCGTCCCCCATGTACAAGCAGGTGTTCGATCTGCGGACCGGGGTGTGCCTGGACGACCCGCGGGTGGTGCTGCCGGTCTTCCCCGTGCGCCGCGCCGGGGGCCGGGTGGAGGCGGCGCTCACCGATGAGCGCCGGCGGTGAGCCGCCGGCCGGGCCCGCCGGCCCGCCGGTC
>NZ_BCQQ01000117.1 GCF_001552155.1 Actinomadura formosensis NBRC 14204
CGTCAACTGGCTCACCGACGCCCCGACCAAGCGATCACTGATCGCCTACGACCACTAAGAGCGTGTCCTACGTGGTGAGTGTGAGTAGGCGTTTGTAGCAAGTGAGTGCTGCGGCGAGACCGAGGAAGGCCAGGTAGTTGCGGGGGTTGCGTTCATAGCGGGGTGACAAGCGGCGGTAGCCGGTCAACCACGAGATCGTGCGTTCGATCAGCCAGCGGCGCCGCCCCAGCCTCTGGCTGGACTCGACGCCGATGCGGGCGATGCGCGGGGTGATGCCCACGCTGCGGAGCCAACGCCGCAGGTCAGGCCGGTCATATGCCTTGTCCGCATACAGCTTGTCGACCAGGCGACACCGGCCCCGCTGCGGGTCGTGTTTCATTTGGAATCCCTCGACCATCGGCCTCAGCCCGTGCAGGTCGTGGACGTTGCCTCCTGAGATGCCAACGCCGATGGGCAGGCCGGCGGCATCGGACAGGACATGCATTTTGGAGCCGGGTTTGCCGCGGTCAACCGGGCTCGGACCGGTATGGCCGCCCCCTTTTTCGCCCGTACGTGCGCGGAGTCGAGGATGACGCGTGACAGGTCCAGCAGCCCCTCGTCGGCGAGTCGGTCCAGCAGCACCTGATGCAGTCGCCCCCACCCCGGCCCGTGACCAGAGGGTGAAGCGGCGGTGCACCGTGGACTTGGACGCCCCGAAACACGGCGGCAGATGCCGCCACGCACACCCGCTGGTCAGCACGAACACGATCGCCGCGAATACCGCCCGGTCATCGATGTTCGCCGTCCCGCCGCCCTGTGGCCGCGCTCGTGGCGGCGGCAGCAGCGGTTGCACGATCTCCCACAAGCCCTCCGGGACGAGCCAACTCCACTGTTCACTTGTCACGCAAGATCCACGATCACCCACCACATAGGACACGGTCTAATACGACAACGACAGGTCGTGATTGGTGCGTCTCTTGTAGTGGCTGGTCCGGGCGCGCATCTGGCTATGTCGTCGCCAGGTCGACCAGTGCAGGATGTGGCTGCTGCTGTGGATGATCGGGGCGGTGATGCGGTTGAACAGACGGCGTATCTCGTTGAGGCTCAATGCGATCAGGTTGGACTGTTCCACTTCCGATTCCCCCTTTTACGGGCGGCGTCACGGATGAGCACCAGGAAGGCTGCAGCTGCCATCGACAGGGTGATGTGGCGGTACCAGGCTCGGTAGCCACGGACCTGGTAGTGGTCCAGACCGGTCTCGTTCTTAGCGACCTGAAAGCATTCCTCGATCGCCCATCTGCTGCCGGCCACTCGCACCAATTCCTCCATGCCGGTGTCGGCAGGGCCGAAGCAAATGTAGTAGGCCAACTCGGACGGGTCGGCGATGCCGCGCCGGGCCAGGAGCCAATGCCCCCAGCCGGATCGTCGCAGCGGCCGGATGTCGGATACGGCCCAGTCCGACATGCGTGGCCCGCGTGCCCCGTCACCACAGCTCATACGCTTCCACGCCTCCTCGGGGAGGTCGGCGATCACCTGATGAGCACGGGGTCTGGTCAAGTCCATCGCTACCACCGCGGCGGACTTGGGCACCGCCACCACGTGCGGGATGTCGTCGGCCTCCAGCCACAGCCGGAATTTGGTGTCCATGCCGTAAGCCTCGTCCGCGGTCACCCAACCGAACGGCACCCGGGCCAGTACCGCACGCTCGATCATCCGCTGCGCCAAAGCGGGCTTGGTCGCGAATTCCACCTCATCGTCGATCCCGGCTGCCCGGCACCGTTCCCGGTCACCAGTCCATTCCTTGGGAAGGTACAACTCCCGATCGATCAACGCCCGGCCGGCCGGCGAAGCATAGGCGAGGAAGAAACCGATCTGGGAGTTCTCGATCCGGCCCGCCGTCCCCGAGTACTGCCGGGCGACACCAGCCGACTTCGTCCCCTTCTTCAAGAAACCGGTCTCATCCACGATCAGCACGCCATCGCGTTCATCGGCCAGGCACTCGACGACGACGTCCCGGACGTCGTCGCGCACCCCGCCGACATCCCAGGGGTAGAAGTTCAGCAGCCGCTGCATGCCCTCCGGCCCGGCATCCCCCGCCACCTCCGCCAGCGTCCACCCGTTCTTCCGCTCGGTCTCACTCAGCAGTCCCCGCACGTAGGACACCATCCGGCGGCGCGCTTCTACTCGCGGAAACCGTCCCGCGAACCGGCCCGCATAGGCCTCGAACCCGGCCGACCATCCCAAAGCCACATCCGCCGTCACACCACGATCATCACGCTGAACAGGGCAGTACGTTACAACCTGTCGTTGTCGTATTAGACGTCATCTCATTTGGCGAGTCGGCGGTGGCAGATGGGGGTGGCGGCGATGCCGGCGAAGGCCAGGAAGTGTTCGGGCTTGCGTTCGTAGCGGCGGTGCAGGCGGCGGCAGCCGCTCAGCCAGGACACCGTCCGTTCCACCACCCAGCGATGCCGCCCCAACCGGTCGGAGGACTCGATGCCACGGCGCGCGATGCGCGGGGTGATGCCCCGCCCGCGTAGCCGGCGCCGCAGGTCGGCGTAGTCATAGCCCTTGTCGCCGTGCAGCTTTGCCGGGCGGCGCCGGTGTGGTCCGCGCCGGGAGCGGATCGGCGCGATCCCCCGCACCAGCGGCTCCAGCGCGAGTTTGTCGTGGGTGTTGGCCGCTGAGATCCCGACAGACAGCGGCAGTCCGGCACGATCGACCAGCAGATGGATCTTCGACCCACGTTTGCCTCGGTCGACAGGATGGCCTGTCAGCTCCCCCCTTTGCTCGCACGGACGCTGACCGAGTCGATCGCGCACCGCGACCAGTCCAGCTCGCCGCGCGCACCCAGTTCGTTCAGCACGAGCCGGTGCAGCTTGGCCCACACCCGCGCGGCACTCCACTCGGTGAAACGCCGGTGCGCGGTAGGGCCCGACGGCCCGAACACCAGCGGCAACTGCTGCCACGTGCAACCTGTGGTGGCCACGAAGATGATCGCCGCCAGCACCTCACGATCCCCGTACCGGCGCCGCCCGCCGCCCTGCGGCCTGGTCGGAGCGGGCGGTACCACCCGCTGGAACAGCTCCCACAACTCCTCCGGCACCAGCCGCTCGACCATCTCCACGACCGCAGACTACCGGCGCCAACCCAAATGAGATGACGTCTAACCAGAGCACTCAACAACCCCCATCACGATCTAGCGGCCGTCCATCGACGGGAACATCGGCCACAGTCCGCTCGCCCCACCCATGGACATGGGCGCTCTCAACCGTGCATTCCGGGCAGGGCACCGGCACCTTACGGCTGCGGCCCCGCACCCGAATCAGCTCGCCCTCGTCCGTCACATCGTCGATGACCAGGCCGGACAGGCCCGAGAACACCACCTCAACAAGCCTGTCACCCTTGATCACCCCTCAGCGTGACGGGATGACACCCTCCGCTACCACCGAAAGAGCGACAGAGCCCAAAACCGTACTGTGAGGATCTTGGGGTGCCGTCCCGGTTGCCCCGAAGCGGACAGGCATGGATGAGCCCGCCGGTCCTCGCCTGCCTCGAACGGCCCAGCACGCCCCGACCGCTGATTCCGCGGCGGGGGCGCCGTGGAATCCGGGCGGCCGTCAGCCGAGCGCCAGGGCGAGCACGAGGGCGATGAGGAGAGAGTCGAGCCTGTCGAGCAGGCCCCCGGCGCCCGCCAGCCAGGAGGCGGAGTCCTTGGCCTGGACACCTCTCTTGACCATCGACTCAAGCAGGTCCCCCAGCGGGGCGCCGACCGCCACCGCGACGGCCCAGGGCGGCGTGAACGCACCGAGCACGGCCAGGGTGCCCAGTCCCGTGACGGTCCCGGTCAGCAGGCCGCTCCAGTGCTTGGACGGCGACAGCCGGGAAAGGGGTGGCCCGCCGAGCGACCGGCCGCCGAACGAGGCGGTGATGTCGGCGATCGACACCGCGGCGAACAACGCCAGGATTTGCGGGCCGAGCAGGACCACGCCGGCCAGCGGTGCAAACCAGATCACTCCGAGCACGCCGAAACACAGCCGGGAGAGTCCGCCGGCCGCGTCACCGGCCAGGACCGGCACGAGGGCGACGGCTGCGAGGGTGAGGGCGAGGAGCCGGGGCAACTGGCCGGGTGCCAGCCAGGCCGTCACCGGCGCCACGGGTACGGCGACGGCGAGCACCGCGCGGTCCAGCCGGGGCAGGCCGGTCAGTGCGGCGTATTCAACGGCGCACGCCACTGCCGCCGAAGCGGCGAGGGCGGCCGCACCGGCAGGGCCCATGTTCAGGGCGACGGCCACGACGGGCACGCCCACCGCCCAGGCGCACCACCGCAGCAGGTACTCACGCCGCCTGGACAGCCCGGCCGCGATGCCGCCGACGAACAGCGTGCCGGCAAGGAAAGGGGCCAGGTCCGCGACCTCGGTCACGCCATACCGGGCGGAATGCGCAGGGCCTCGGCGACGGCGCCCGCCACGCGGGCGTTCGCCGCGGCGTCGCGTACCGCGATTCGCACCGTCCTGCCCTCGAAGGCCGGGGACATCGGCGACAGATCCCGCAGGAACACGCCCCGCCGCCGGCACCGGTCGACAAGCCGGGACGCGGTGAGCCCGCCCCTGGGCAGCGTGAGCAGAACGAAGTTCGCCACCGACTCGCTGACGCCCAGGTTCTCGCCCGCCTCCGCGAGCGCCGCGGCCAGCTCGGCGCGCAGCACCGCCGTCTCGGCCCATCGGGCGGTGTAGTACGCCGGATCGCGCAGCGCGCTCACCGCAGCGATCTGGGCGGGCAGGCTCACCGACCACGGCGGGGTCCAGCGACGCAGATCCGCCACGATCGATGGAGGTCCAGTGAGATAGGCCGCCCGCAGGCCCGACAGGGCGTACATCTTCGACAGCGATGTACAGACGACGGCGTTGCCGGCCTCCGCCGCGTAAGACTCCAGCGTCTGCCCATCGCCGACATAACCGGCGTATGCCTCATCGATCCAGAATCGGGTCCCGCCCGGCGCACCCTCCAGCACCCCCCGCAGTCCGGCCGTGTCGAGATGAACCCCGGTCGGGTTGTTGGGGTTGACGATGACCACCAGGTCGTAGTGCTTCCGCAGGACGCGGGCGAGACGTTCCGGGTCGATCCGCCAGCCCTCCGCCCGGTACAACGGGAACCGGTCGGCGCGGCAGCCGATCACCCGCTCGACGACATGCGCGTACTCGCCGTAACAGGGATCCATCAGAAGCACCCGGCTGGAGGCGTCCAGCCAGCCGCGGAACGCACGGAAGATCAGATCGGAGGAACCCGCGCCGACTGCGACGGCGCTCTCGGGCAGGCCCCGGCGAAGCGCTATCTCCTCGATGAGCCCGTCGGCCCGAGCCGGCGGAGACGTACGCGCAATCCACTCCTGCCCACCGGTCAAGGCCGCGACCGCAACGGGAGCCGGCGAAAACCAGGCGTCGAGCACGTCGGCGGGGACCACGTCGCCGTGCGCGCCCAGGGTGTCCAACCCCCGCCCCAGCGCCTCGATGGACGCACCACCGTGGGCGCAGGACTCGTCCTCGGACAGGAACGAGACCTCCAGCCTCCACCGCACCCTCCGTCCCAGATCGCGCAGCAGCGGCCCGTGCCGTCGCAGGGTCCGGTCGGTGAGCTCGGCGACGTCACCGGTCAGGAGCTGGAACTCCACGGCCCCCGAGCGCACCGTCGTACCGGTGGACGCCAGCCCCAGCGCCAGGTACATCGGCAGCAACTCAACCCGCCCCA
This sequence comes from Actinomadura formosensis NBRC 14204, assembly GCF_001552155.1. GTDB lineage: Bacteria > Actinomycetota > Actinomycetes > Streptosporangiales > Streptosporangiaceae > Spirillospora > Spirillospora formosensis. Next base: position 5,728 of record NZ_BCQQ01000117.1, read on the forward strand.
AGGCCACGATGCCCCGGCCTCCGTGCCCCGCCACCCAGCGAAGCGCCGCGTACATCAGCAGCCTGCCGATCATCGCGCCCCGCAGGCTCGGATCGACGCCCAGGATCCGGATCTCGAACAGGCCGTCATCACACAGCGCAGGATGCTCGTCCCTCCGCAGATGGCGGTCGATCGAGAAGCGGCCTGCCCACGGAGGCGTCACACTGATGAACCCGGCCGGTTCGCCACGACGGACCGCCACGATGTAGACGTTGCTCCCATCGAGGTCATCGGTGAGCAGGCCGGCGGCGTTGGGGGTGTGCTGGCCGAGTTCCCGCGCGTAGATTTCATGCCGGAGACGGCGGATCCACTCATGGTCCACCTCGGACGCCATACGAAGCTCCAGCTCATCGACGACCGCTGCGACGGACGAACCACCGGCGGCCCATCCCGTGGACTGCTGGTCCATACTCATTGACATCACCTCGGGCGCCACTTTGCCGAGGCCATCACGCCACCGCCTGAGTACCCATACTCAACCGCCCGGGAGTCCGTACCTACTTCCCCCGCCGACCTCCGGAGACCGCCCGCAGCCGACCCCACACGCACGCCTCGCCCTGTCACCTGCCGGCGAAGCGGATCCGGGCGCCGATCGTTGCTCCGCGGCGGTGATCGTGGACCCGATCGGTAGAACCCTGCTCGCCCCGCCCCGGGCAGACCAAGCCCGAATGACAGCCCCCACTCCGCCAGCGGCTGGAGAGTTCCCTCACGAATGTCCCGCGGCGCCGACATCCGCTCATGCCGCCCAGCGTGCGCCGACACGCCGCCCGACGGTATAACTCTCCGTCACAGTCGACCAGCCCCCGGGCGCACCACAGCGAGAGCGGAAAGCGCGCCATAGCGAGTGGGGCCGAAATTCGCAAACATCGCCCCCACCCGATCCACGCGGTGCCCGAACTCCCGAACATCTGGTGCCGAGACTCGCGAACAAAACCAGCGAGCTGAGTGATCAGGGGATCAGAGCCGCCGACCTACCCAGCACGATCGAGACTAAGTTGACCTCCATCCAGTGCTGGTCTGCCCAGCCTGGTGCGCGGACTTCCGGGCCCGAGTGGGCATTGATCGTGGCGACCGCCTCACAGCCCACAGCAGACATAACCCGACACCAGGGCGGGGAGGCCTGCCCTCCACGCCCGGAGTGAGAGCATTTCCCCAGGTCAGACACCCTACGAGGGGCGTGTCACCCCGCGAGCAACCCGTGGCAAGAAGTCTGCGCGGCGCAACCGCCTGTCCCAGCGAAGGGAGCACAGACGATCATGGCCGCTCTCCCCCTGCCGCATGGACCTTCCAACGATCTGCGCGCCAACCCAAACACAATGCCGCAAGCGCCGGCTCGTCAGACCAGCCAGCCTCCCCAACGCCCACCCCCGACGTCAGGCTCGGCGGGGCGTCCCGCACCGTCGTTGCGGAAGCGGCCGCCCACAGAACGCGGGCTGATGCCCTCCTCGGTCAGCGCCGCCACCGTTGAACCGGTCGGCGACACCACCACCTGGTTTCGGGGCCTCCCCGCGGGGCACGTGCATCCGCCAGCTTACCGAGTACTTCAAGCAACGTCGGAACCAGAGCCTTGGCGTCACGCTGGACATCCTCGCCCTGGTGGGCATCGGACTGGCGACCGTCCCCATCACATGTTCGGCCCGGACGGCCTCCAACACCGACTCGCCTCTCGCTGTTACGACCGAGTCGTCGCCTGCAACACGGCCACCCGCGACACAGCCGCCGACGGCGGACTTCACGGCCGTCGCCGATGCCTGTGCACTGCCGACGTCCACATCCCTGCAGCGACTCGCGCCCGGCGGGGAGAACAAGGCGTGGCACACCAGCACCGACAGTTGGACATGCTTGCGGGCGGGGCTCGAGGAATCCACTCCGGGCACGCCCGGCGGCCATCAACTCCGGACCGTGCTGATCAGCCTGTCCATCACGTCCGCCAAACCATCGCATGATGCAACCGAACGGGCACGCGAAGCCTTCGCGGCCCAGCGTGACCGTGACCGCGCCACCTGGGGGCGGGGCTACCGTGTGCTTGATGTCGGCAATGACGCCTATTCCGGGTACTCGGCGATCGGCGGCGATGGTAAAGCGAAGGCGACCGTGCGACTGAAGCGCCCCGACCTGGGCGGCCAGGCGAGTGGTGTGTCGCTGGTAGTGCTTCAGCACTCCCGGGATCTGTTCCCGAAATGTTCGCCGTGGGCAGCGCCAGTTGCGGCAGGCGAGGCGGCGTACCTGCGCGTCCACCATCACCGGCCGCCCGTCGACCGGGAGATCGGCCACCGTTCGCTCGCACCGCGCATGGACGTGGGCGGTCTCAACGGCACATCCCGGGCACGGGACCAGGCCCTCTCGGCTGCGGGCCCGTACCCGGATTCGCTCGCCTTCATCCGCTACATCGTCGATGACCAGGCCGGACAGCCCTGAGAACACCACATCGACAAGACCGCCGTCCTTGATCACGCCTCAGCGTGACAGGCTGACACCTTCCGCTACCACCGAAAGAGCGACAGAGCCCTTAGCGAGACAGACCCCCCGACCGGTTACTTGCGGGTTGGTCCCGCGCGGACGTATATCTAGGTCGATGGCGGAGGATATTTCGATCCCGACGCGGACGTTGATTCTCGGGTGCGTTCGCAGGGACGGGTACCTGGATGCGGCTGAGCTTTACGGGGTGGCCGAGGCCTGTGGGATGACCGAGATGCAGGTGCGGTTGTGCCTGCGGCGGCTGGTCTCTGAGGGGGCTTTGGAGCAGGTTGGTGGCCGGGGCCGTCGGGCCGCGTTCGTGGCCCGGGGCGATTCTGCGAGCCAGATCTTGCCTGAGTTGGAGTACGTGCATTTCGCCTACCGCCAGGACGCTGGTCTGGAGCCGTGGGACGGTCGTTGGCGGCTCGTGGGGTTCTCGGTGTCGGAGGACCGCCGTGCCGCGCGGGATGAGTTCCGGGATCACCTGCTCTACTTTGGTGCCGCGCCTGTGCACGGAGGGCTTTATGTGTCTCCGCACGCGCTGGGCGAGGTGTTCGTCACGGAGGCCGAACGGCTGGGGATCGTTGAGACGCTCGCGATGATGGAGTCAGACCGGCTTAGTCTCGGTGGAGTGACTGACCCCCGGGAGCTGGCCGGGATCTTGTGGCCGCTGGCTTCGGTGGCGCGCGGTTATGAGGATTTCCTTGGCCGGCTCGAGAGGCGCCTTGGGCGGGCGAACGTTGATGTGGAAGGCTCCGGGCCTGATGCTGTCGCCGGGGATGTTTTTGCGACGACGCTGGAGTTCGCCCGCGCGATCGAGCCCGATCCTCTGCTGCCTCCTGAGTTGTTGCCGGAGCGGTGGTCTGGTGTCCGGGCACGTCGGCGTCTCGCGGACGCGCGGGGAATGCTTGCCGGACTTGGGTTGGGTGACCGTTTTCCCACGTTGTTTGACTGGCTGGCCGCCATCGATGGTGGCTCGGTTGACGGTGGCGCGGCGGTGACGGCTGGTGCGTCAGGTCGTCGTGGCTGACTTCATCAGTGCCGCCCGCAGGGCGCGGGTGCGGGGGTCGTTGGTGGCGTCGGGTGCGATGTGCGATGTGATGTAGCCGATGGCGAGGTCGAGTGTCGGGTCGGCGAAGCCGAATGAGCCGCTGATCCCGTAGTGCCTGAACGCGGCGGGGCTGATGAACGGGGACATTTTGCTGTGGAGCCCGAATCCAAGGGCGAACCTTGATCGTGTGAACATGCAGCGGTCCCAGCCTTCGGCGCGTGGCCGGGTGACGGTCTCCAGGACCGGGGGTGAGAGCAGGGGGGCCTCCGGCTTGGCCCAGGGCGGCGGCGTACATGCTGGCCAATGCGCGGGCGGTGCAGATTCCGGTGGCGGAGGCCATCTGCGCCGCGTGGGCTCGGCGGTGGTTGGGCAGTTCGGCGGTCGAGGCGCTGTGCAGCGTTCCGTCGAGGGTCAGTGAGCGCCAGAGCAGGCTGCGGCGGCGGCGCGCGATGTGGAGGATGAGCCGCTGCGCAGGGCCTGGTGGCGGGCCGTCGATGAGTGGTGCCACGCGAGGTTCCAGGTCGGGAGGAAGCCCGATCCAGAAGTCCAGGCCGAGCGGTTCTCGCACCTCGGCCGCGAAGTAGCGGCTCAGCGAGGTGCCGGTCACGCGTTTGACGAGTTCACCGACCAGGAATCCGTAGGTCACCGCGTGATAGCCATGGGCGCTGCCGGGCTTCCACAGAGGGCGTTGTGCCGCGAGGGACTCGATGACCGGTTCGCCGCCGAAGACGTCGTCGAGGCTCAGCCGTCGGTCCAGTGCGGCCAGCCCACCGCGATGCGACAGGGCCTGGTCGACCGTCAGCGTCTGTTTGCCTGCCTGCGCGAACTCGGGCCAGTAGTAGGCGACTGGCCGGTGGATGTCCAGCTGGCCGCGTTCGACCAGCAGGGCCGCGCAGAGCGCGGCGGCCCCCTTGGTCGCCGAGAACACCAGTTGGAGCGTGTCTGCGGTGAACGGCGGCCGTGCACGTCCGTCCCGCCCCACAGGTCGACTGCCGTCCGGCCGTTGTGGAGGACGCAGAGCGCGGCACCTGTCCCTGTGCGGTGGACGAGGGTCGCTTCGAAGGCTTGGCGCACGCCGGTGAAACCGGGCGCAGTCCTCCCCCCGATCTGACGGCGGCCATCTCCCGACGGAACGGTGGCTTCTGCAGGCGTGTCGTGGCTCATTTGGGAAGCATTGCACGCAGAGTTCATGGGATATACGATCGTTTTATTCATGAACAGGTCGGGAGTGGGTGAGGGGTTCGTGATCAGACACTGCGTCGTTGGAGCCGGATTCGCTGGTTTGCCGGTCGCAAAGAAGCTGATGGAGATCGGCGACGAGGTCGTTGTGGTCGATCGCAACCCCGGGCCGGGTGGGCTCTGGCACACGGGGGCCTATGAGCACGCGTCGATCATCTCGAGCCGCAGGACCACCGAGCTGCCCGATTATCCGATGCCGGGCAGCTACCCGGACTTCCCCTCCAAGGCGCAGATGGCGCGATACCTCGGGTCCTACGCCGCCGCCTTCGACCTGAACGCCCCCTGCCGCTTCGGAACGTCGGTCCGGCGCGTGCGGCCGGGTGGCCTGCGGCGATGGATCGTCGAGTTGGACAACGGGCAGATCGTCGAGGCGGACACGGTCACCATCGCGACCGGCCATCACTCCACGCCGAGGCCGGTTAGCCATCCCGGCGAATGGGACGGCGCCATCATCCGTTCGGACGCCTATCGCGACGCCGATCAGCTCCGCGACCTTCGTGTTCTGGTCATCGGCAATGGCAACACCGGCTGCGACATCGCCGTCACGGCCGCCCGTATGAACGGCTGTGCGGATATCAGCATGCGATCGGGTACCTATCTGTTCCCGAAGCTGTTCCTCGGCGTTCCGACCGCAGAACTGGGGCGGTGCCTACCGGTCAAGGGCGAATGGGTCGACCGGCTTATCGCCCGGGTGATTCACCGATGCGCGGTAGGTGACCTCAGCCGCTACGGCCTTGCGCCGCCCGGCTTCCGCATTCTGGACAAGCACCCCGTCGTCAACAGCGATCTGCCGAGCTTGATCCGTCACGGGCGCATCAAGCCACGGCCCGCTGCGGAGCGGCTAGAAGGGCACCGCGTCCACTTCGTCGACGGCACCACCGGCGAGTACGACCTGATCGTGTACGCCGTCGGATACCAGATTTCATTTCCGTTCTTGCATCCCGAAGACGACCTGCTCGACTGGGAAGGCGACCTTCCGATCTTGCATTCCCAGCTCATCGTTCCGAAGGTCCGCGGGCTGTTCATCACCGGGCTCGGCCAGGCACGGGCGGGCGGTGGTCCGCTGTTCCAGGAAACCGGCTACCTGGTCGCGCGGATGGCCGCGCACGAGGCGCGCAGCAGTCAGCCGATCACCGAGGCGATCGATCGTGACCGCATGATCGGTTTCGCCCGGGCATTCCTCGGATACCGCTCGGTCGCCAGAACCGACACACGCTCCCACGGCATCGCCTACGTCACCCGCGGCCTGCGCCACCTCCGGTCGATCCTCGACGGCATCGGCTGCCCTGACGCTCCATCCCGTACAGCGCGAGCCATTCCCACGCAAACGGAAGCGACCGGCCAACGTCTCCGGTCTTCCCGGATGGCGATGCAGAACCGAGGTGACCAGTGAGGCTCGCAGTACTGGGTGGCGCAGGCCACATGGGCCGGTCCGCAGTGGCCGCCGCGCTCGAACTGCCGTTCGTCGAGCACTTGGTGATCGCCGACCGTGACGGCCAGGGAGCACACCAAGTGGCTGCGTCCAGCGGCTCGGACAGGACCAGACCGGCTCAGGTCGACGTCACCGACCGCCGTCAGCTTTCCGGACTGCTGACCGAATGCGACGCGGTCATCTCGACGGTCGGGCCGTTCTACCGCTTCGGCACCACGATCCTGGAAGCAGCGCTCGCCTCGAGATGCCACTACGTCGACATCTGCGATGACCCCGGTCCCACCCTCCAACTTCTCGAGTACGACGAAACAGCCCGGAAAGCAGGCCTGACCGCGATCGTCGGCGCCGGCGCCAGCCCTGGCATCAGCAACCTGCTGGCTATCAGGGCCATGGAGGACCTCACCGCGATCGACACCCTGATTACCGGCTGGGGCACCGGTGGCAGACAAGACAACGACCAATCGCACCCCGACAGCGTGACGGCCGCCATCGAACACTGGGTCGAGCAACTGACCGGACCGATCCCGATCCAGAACAACGGCCGACAAGAGCAGGGCAGGCCCCTGCAACCCGTTACGGTGCGGCTCCCCGGGCACCGGCCAGTGACCGCGTACACCGTCGGCCATCCAGAGCCGGTCACTCTCCCCCGCTACTTCCCCTCGATCCGGCGTTCAGTGAACGTCATGGACATGCCCCTCGCGGTCATGGCGCTGATCGAAGCCACGGCCGAGGCCGTCAACTCAGGCCGCCTCACCGTGCCTGAAGCCGCTCGAAGCCTGGCCGGTGCGCTCTATGGCGGCAAAGCCGGACCCGCGGGCGTAAAGGGCGCGGCTCGCGCCCTCGCCGCGGCCGCACGTGAACGGATCACCGGGAAGCAGTACCTGCCGCAACTGTTCGCCCTGGCGGTCGGCCGGAAGGAAGGGCGCACCGAAACCAGAGCCGCCTACTTGGACGGGACGATCCCGGGTGGCATGGGACCACTGACCTGCATTCCAGCAGCGATCATGCTGAGCATGGTCGCCGACGGCGAAATCCAGCGGCACGGAGTGTTCGCACCAGAGGCCGGGGTGGATCCCGACCGCTTCTTCACGCGACTCAGCCGACACGTCAAGCACGGCGTCATCAGTGACGAACGCGGCCCCGTCCGGGTACTGATCGAAAGCTGAACCCACCGATGAAGCACGAACGCCGGTTGCGCCCCTGGTCGACGATTCACTCATCCCCGGAGGGCCTGAACCCCCAACGCAGCACCGCGAGCAACACCGCACGCATCAGCACCGCAGACATCAGCACCGCAGACATCAGCACCGCAGACATCAGCACCGCAGACATCAGCACCGCTGAAGCCATTAGCACGGCACGCGTTGCCTCGTTTCAAAGAGCCGAAGCAGTAGCCGGTCTGCTGGTCAGCGCGGGCTCCATAGCGATGGCTGTGCCGGGAATGGTCACCACCGTGTCTTTAGCGAGCGCCTTTCTGCTCGTGCCGATCGCCATGCTGGTCGTGTACGGCACTGTGATCCTGACAGGCCACGCATGGGGGAACCAAAGCGCAACACCGCTGGCATTCCATGAGGTCCGCCTCATCCGCCGCCGAACGGTCATCTGGGGAGCGACCGCCCTCGCCGCCCTGGTGATCCCGCTTGGCTGGGTCTGGCCACTGTTCCTCACCGGATGGATCGGCCTCGCTGGCGCCATACGGCAGTTGTGGCGACTGCGGGGATCGTGAACTCAAATGCGCGACGCGGCCGCCGATGCGCTCGCCCCGCTCACGACGGAATTCGTTTCGTTTGTGGCCCCGGTGGTGCAGGCCGCCGCTGAGGCGGCGGCATCAAAGGGGGCCATGGTCATCGTGCGCGCGCTGGACATTGTGCACACGCTCTGCCTGATCATCTGCCGGCTGGGCAACGCGAATCCGACGCCGCCCGGTACGTGAAGACTGCCGCTGATCTGTTACCCCGAAACCCTGGGCATCCGACATGACAAACCCTGTGTGGAACACGGGTATGAGGAGGGCGTTGATGAGCTCCGATCAATTGGATGTGGCCGTCATCGGCGGCGGTGTCGCCGGCCTCGCCGCGGCATGGGCGCTGCGCGACCGCGATGTGGTCGTCCTTGAGTCAGCCGAAAGGATCGGCGGCCGGGTGCGCTCCGATCAGTGGGAGGGACAGCCATACCACCTCGGCGCGCAATTTTTGGCCGGGGCCACGAGCGCGGGCCTTCTCGACACGTTGGGCGTGCAGCGGGTGAAGCTGCCCAAGAAAGGCGGGTTTTTCCTGGCCGGACGGCGCCGCACGGCCACGGCGACATCGCTGATGCGCGGACTCCGGGTGGGCGCGGGCGGCCTGGCCGATATCGCAGCGGTCGAACGCGAGTCGGCTCGCGTCTCCGGCATGATCTCCAGTCTCGTCGACCCGACGGCGCCGACGGGTCTTCTCGCACCAAGCGCAGCCGACCTCGACGCAAGATCATTCTCCGAGGCGATCGCCGATCGGCGCCCCGCCGTACAGTCCCTGTATGGCGTCCTACTCCGCTCGCTCACCGGCAAGGAACCAGAGACCCTGTCCGCGCTGTACGCGTACGCGATGCTCGGATCCGAAAACCAAGGGGGCATCGGCGGCGCCAACCGCGCCCGAGGCGGGATGCAAGAGGTCCTCACGGCGTTCGAGCGGGCACTGGCCGGACGAATCCAGACCAGTGCACACGCGGAGGCCATCAAGCAGACCAACGAACGAGTGGAGATCACAATCCGCAACCGCGACCGCACTGACACAGTCATCGCCAAGGCATGCGTGGTCGCCGTGCCGACGCCGGAGGTCCGACAGATCGTCACCGGGCTCGAGGCCAGGCGGCTGAGAGCGCTCAAACAGGTGCGGTACGGCAGGTTCCTGTCGGTGGCGCTGTTCCTCCGCGCGCCCGTGTGGCGGGGAGAGTGGGCGATCACCTGCGACCTGCCTGTGGTATCAACGTTGCTGAACCCGGCCGTGCTGACCGGCTCCGGCCGCTCCAGAGTACTGTCGTCCTATGCCAGCGACGATAGTGCCCGGCAGGTATGGGATCTGCCGGACGACACCGTGGCGGACCGCTTCGTAACGGAGATCGAGCAGGTGTTCCCAGGGCTCCGCAAGGTCGTGTGCGGGGCACATGTGCGGAGATGGGACCCCGGCTATCCCGCCTGGGAACCAGGTCACCTCGCGCTGCTCCCACATCTGGCAGCGCCGGCGGGCCGGATCGCCTTCTGCGGGGACTACCTATCGATCCCATCGATCGACGGAGCGATCGTCACCGGCCTGCGCGCCGCAACACAGATCAAGACAATTATCAGTCGGGTGTAGTCACCGGCAGGGGTGTTCCACGAGCAATGCCCTACTTGGTGTTCCCTGGGGCGCTTCACCCGCGCCTGCGCGTCGAAGTGCGTCAACCGGTGGCGGCGTCACGGGGAGGCCGGGCTGGGCGACCGCTCCTCGAGCACGCACCGAAGTCCGAGCGCGACACCAGCCTGGGTCATCGAGAAGATCGAGTCCTGCTGACGCGAGCACAAGTGGTCCACCCAGCGCATCACCGACGAGTTCGCCGATCTCGGGTTCCCGATCAATCGCCGCACCGTCACCCGGCACCTGACGAGACTCGGCCTGGGCAGGCGGAGACTCATCGCCCCCGGCAGAGACAACAACACAATTGGTTTGGGGATGGTGTTCCACTGCTGACCTCAGGCGCGGACGTCGGCTTCGAGGGCTTGGAAGCTTTGTCCCCAGCGTCCTAGGATCTGCCGTGTAGGCCGCACTCAAATGCGGCCATCCTCAGTGCATCAGGCCGCCCTGAGACTCCAGGCTCCGGAGACACAGGACGATGGGATGGGCATCTCGATAACGGGCTGGTTGAGTGCAAGTGTGTCGACGACGTTACCCAACAAAAACATGTTCCAGGCAGAAGCGCGAGGCACAACCTGTCATGCTTGCCGCATGGCTTCTGCATGCAAGCTCATCACCTCAGTAGATGTCGAGGACAAGGTCGCCGACCCTGGCCAAGTGGCAGTGACGGTCCGTCATGAAGCGGTGCTTGCAGACGGTCGTCGGTTCCTGCTTCTGGACGATCGAGGTTGGGGCTCTTCACAACTCTGGTCCGAAGCCTCGGCCAGGGAAATAGAGGAAACCACACGCGTGGTGGTAGGGCCAGACACGCCTCCCCAAGGCTACACGCGCGAAAAAATGTAGGGTCGGGAGCTGGCGCGGTGACATTTGTGGCGGTAGGGCTCGGGGCCTGTCTTCCGCCGGTTTCCCGGTCGGGTGTGCTTTCCCCGATGACCGTGGCCAGTTCTGCTCCGTTTCCAGCTCCCGCCCGTCAAACCGTGCATGCGGTTCTCCCGCACACGGCTTACCGACGTCGTTCACCGGCGGCATTCGGTCTTTCCCGCCAAGGCTTTCCGGCCCTGGGTGCGACGACGATTCCATACAAGCTGATCAGGCCGAGGTCGATGGGCCGGGCATTGCTCATGACCCACCATCCGAACTTCGTGCTGCGCCGGTGTTTCTTGCTGACGAACCGCGCCAGCCGCCACTGCGCGAATCTCCTGATCTTGCTGAGACGCTCTGCCGAGTGCCCGTACTTGAAGTACGCGACCCAGCCGCGGAGAAACCTGTTCAGGTCCTCCGCGATCGTCTCCGGCCGTCGCGGCAGCCTGCTCCGGTCGGTGATCTCCCGGATCCGGTCGCGGGCGTGCCGCATGGCCCTGTCCGCGGGCCAGCGCGCGAGGAACACAAAGCCACGTCTGCCGTTGACGCCTCGGGATCTGACGAGCCGATGATGAAAGCCCAGGAAATCCAGGCCCTCCCCACTGACCTCCAGATGAACGATGCGGGTCTTGGCCGCCTTGGGCTCCAACCCCAACCCGGCCAGCAGCTCGCTCAACCGGGCAAGAGCCCGTTCGGCCTGACTGCGCGACCAGCACATCGCTATCAGATCGTCTGCGTAACGGACCAGCACCCCATCCGCTTCGTCCCATGCCCGGTCGAGCCGGTGCAGATAGACGTTGCACAGTACGGGGCTGATGACCCCGCCCTGCGGGGTGCCCGTGACATCACGTCGCACCTGCCCGTCCTCCATCACCCCGGCGCGCAGAATCTGCCGCAAGAGTTTCAACAGGGTCCGGTCACAGATGCGTTCCTCGACCGCTCGCATCAACTCATCGTGCGGGATCGCCGTGAAGCAGTCGGCGATATCCGTCTCCACCACCCACCGGCGCCCTTTCGCCTGCTCGTCGATGAGCACTTGCAGGGCGTCATGTGCTGACCGCCGGGGCCGGAAGCCGAACGAGCAGTCGCGCATGTCAGCCTCAAAGACCGGTTCGAACACGATCTTTAAAGCGGCTTGCACGATTCGGTCCCGAACGGCCGGGATTGACAACGGCCGCCATTCGTCCCTGACCCCCGGTTTGGGAATCAGGACCCGGCGAGCGGGCAGCGGACGATAGCGGCCTTCCCGAAGCTCAGCAGCCACTTCCTCCAGGAGCCGGGCGATCCCGTACTCCTCGACTTCGGCCAGGTGGTCCGGTCGATGCCCGGTGCGCCGTTGTTCGCGCGCACCGTCACCCACGCGCGCTGCAGGACGTCTCTGCGATAGACCTTGTCCATCAACGCGTGGAACCTGCGTCCGGGATCGGCCTTGGCCGCCCGGTAGAGCACATGCTGCAAGGCACGGACCGGATCACGCGGCACTGACGTCCGACGCGATCCCGAAGCGGCGGCAATAGCCTGACCGGCACTCACCGGGCCTCCTCCTCAACATCACGTGCATCGACGAAGCAGTGGCCCTTCCCTCACCGCCGGTTATGTTGTCCGGTCGGCTCGATCAGTACTACGGCCACCTCCGACGCCCTTCCGGCACGCCACCCATTTCCCGAGGTCATCGGTTATAAGGTGCGACGCTCCAGCAACAATTTCCGCAGGCCACTGGGCCGGGGAGGGCCTCCCCAGTTCCCGCCGCCACTATCGGCACGTTCCGCGCCCCATACGCCGGGGAGTTCCTCGCGGCTGCTTCCAGGCTCTTCACCGCTTCCATGGCCTTCACCCCGATTCCGAGAGGCTCGGCACTCCCTTGCCCCACCCTCACGGGCGGGTGAGTAACGACGCCGCAGGCTTCGCTTCACGCTACGGACCGCACCATCGCTCCCCCTCTCAGGGCCTTTGACGCTGGGCTTCGACCCCGCCCGTTTCCAGACGAAACCACCAGCCTGCTACCGGGCCTCCTGGCAGCTACCCGGACCGGACTTCCACCGGCAAGCGACGACGAGCTTACGAACAAGATCAGCCGCTCACGCGGCATCACCTCCCGTTCTGCTGGGCGCACGGAAACAGATCACTGGAGCCATCTTGCGGAAATCCTCAAGAGGACGGCGTCACCATAGATGCCCGTGAAATGAGGCATCTTCCGCATGACATCATACTTAGCCAGCGAATTCTCGAACGCATCAACCATCCCGGGCGGCACCGCGAACCCCCCGCCACATGAACAGATCAAGGTACATCAATTCATGGAATAACGGGAGTCGCACCGTCCGCGGGAGTGGGCACCGCTTATGACAGGTCACGTCCGGCATCGACACAGCGGACGGACTGAGGTGATTCCATCCTCATCGGCCCTGGTGTTCGAGGGTAAGGATCGCTTGGACCACAGCGGTCATGCGGCGCCGCGTTCACCGATGGCGCGGACCTTGGCGTGGTACCGGTGGAACGGCTTCTTGCGCTTCCCCGGCCTGCGGTCCTTCTTCTACTTGCGGGGAGTGCCGATGGCGGCGCCGGCCCCTGCCCCCCTTGTCGGCGTGGCCGGTGATCGCCCAGAGGGTCAGGCCGTCGACGGTGCCGTGCTCACGGGTCGCTGTCAGGTCATGCACCGAGCCGGGCAGCGCCGGCGGGGCCCAGATCAGCTCGCCGTGCGGGTCGGTGAGGAACTGCACGTTCACGCCGTGGCGGCGATGCTTGCCCGAGTAGTGCGGGCGGTCGTCTGCGCCCGGCAGCCGGTCGATCGGCGCGAGCGTGCCGTCCAGCACGACCTGCGCCTTGCGCCGCGCGATCCGCAGCGCTTGCCGCAGGTCCGGGGCCGGCTCGGCGAGCAGGTCGATCACCTCGGTCACGTAGCGGTGCGCGGTCGCGGGCGCCGACACCGAACTCGGCCGCCAGGCGCGCGAAGGTCTCGTTGCGGCGCAGGTGCACCGGCACCGGCAGCGCCTGACGGCCGGGAGGCGGCCGCCGCCACCCAGACCCCGGCTCCGCTCGATGCCCGCGGACCAGGTCGGCCACGAACTCGCGGGCCGAGGGGGACAGATCCAGCGCAGCACGATGGAACGGCGTCGGAGCTCCTGGTGGTCAAGGTGGTCGCAAACCTCGACTTACCAGGAGCTCTTTCGATTGCCGACGCGCCGCGCGGCCTGCGATCAGCCTGTGACCAGCGGAGATCAAGATGGAATCAGCTCACCTGGCGCAGACAGGACGCAGACGGATCCGGGAGCTGGAGACCGAGCTGGCGGTCACAAAGCGAGTCGTTGAGCTGGTGCGTCAGGTGGTGCCCCCAAAAGGAGGTTCGAAGCCATCGCGGTGATGGCCGAGGGTGGATGGTCACGGCGCCATCCTGGGGATCTGGGCAGGCGACGGCGGTGAGGGCGCCAAGTACTGGCTGCACGTGTTCCGAGTTAAGAACCGCGGCCTGGACGACGTCCTCATGCTCGTCTGCGACGGGCTGAAGGGCATGCCCGATGCGGTCGATGCGTCTGGCCCCGCACCGTGGTCCAGGCAAGCATCGTGCACTTGCTGCGCAGCTCCTTCCGCTGCGCAGCACGGCAGGACTGGGACAAGATCGTCAAGGTGCTCAAGCCGGTCTACACCGTCCCCGACGAGGATGCGGCCCTGGCATCCGCCGAGGTGTGGGGACCAAGTACCGGGCGATCGTGAAGTTATGGGAAGACGCCTGGAGCGAGTTCGGCCCGTTCCTGTCGGCATGGGAGCCGACGAAGATGTGCACTCCGGTTGGCGAGGTGGAGTGGGCCCGCGGAAACGCAGAGTGGTGGTTGTCGTGGGTTCGTCGGTGGTTGCCCGGGTCGGATCACGTTCTTCTGCGGTTCTCCAGTCGGCGGACGAACTTCAGCCCGGACCAGTCCTCACCGAGCGCGGCGACCTTCACGTCGACGATGCCGTGGGGGAGGAGGAGGTCACGTACCAGGTTCTCTGTGATGTCGCTTTGGTGGCCGGCCGCTCGCCGTGGCCAGGCGATCCACAGCATCGCCTGGTCGCCCAACTCCGCCGCTATCTCTGAGGCGTCGGAGCGCAGCGGGCTCAGCGACCGGTAGAACGCGATCGTCGTGTCCGCCTTTGAAGGGCTCCCACCGGTTATTGTGCAGCCCTCGGGCAGATCCGGGATCGTCCAACCGGCGGGGCGGTGGAGCAGATGAATGGTGTGGCCGGGCTTGATGCCGATTTTCTGAGCCAGGGGCGTGCTGGAGTAGCCGCCGCTTCGGGTGCTCATGCTTGGATCAGGGTCAGCAGGTTGCCGGCGGGGTCTTTGACCTGGGCCTTGGTGACCCAGCCGTTGTCCGTGGGTGGCATCACGACCTCGCTGCCCAGCTCGCTGGCACGGGAGACGGCCTGTTCGATGTCGGGGACGGCAACGCCCATGCAGACGCTTGCGTCCGGGGCGTTGCTGATCGCTCCGCCCAGCCCGCCGGGCGTCTGCACCAGCGCGTAGCCGGGTCCTTTGGGGCTGACCTGCCAGCCCAGCAGATCGCTGTAGAAGCGGTGCAGGTCCTCCTCATGTGGGCCGCTGATGTCGAAGTGCACCACGGCGTTCGCCCGGTATGTCCCATCTTCGTTCATGTTTGTTCCTCAGATCTCCGGTGGGGAGGTGTCGAACCCAGCCGGCTGTTCGATGCCCGGGAAGGCTCGTGCCATCAGTACGACGCCGTACCGCACCTGCTGCGGGCAGGTTCGATAGAAGCGGAAGGTGCCCTCGGCTCTCATGGTGGCCAGGCCCGTCTTGCGGAGCACCTTCAGGTGCTCCGACACGGTGGCAGGGGCGAGGCCAAGGAGGTCGGCCAACTCTCCGGCCCCGCGCTCGGTCTCCCAGATCCCGAGAAGGATCCGGCGCCTGTGCCTGCTCGCTAGCGCGCGCAAGAGCTCGTCGAGAACCTCGGACTCCTCCATGCGCCAAGACTAATTCGGGAAAGTACGAAATACAACGCCCGGCCAGGCACTCCCCGTCCCGACAGCTTCACGCGACCCGGCACCCGGCGGCGCCTGCGCAAGCGTGTCGAGCGGCTCGCCTCCAGCGGCCGGCTCGTGCGCAGCCACCGTCCTCCTGCGCCGGGCGGCCTGGGTTGCCCCGAGGCCGGAGCCATTGGTGAACACAGTGACCACATACCGGGCCAGCGGGTCCTTCAGCTTCGGATCCGAACCGGAAGGGGTCGAGGCGGTGCCACCAGCCGGTCCAGTGCGCCCCGCCCGGGCGAGGTGTTCCAGCATGCCCGGGGCGGCAGCCGCCGGTCCGGCTCGGCCTCCAGCGCCTCGGCGGAAGCAGTGCGGTCGCTGGCGTTGGACTGGGTAGCGGCTGAGAGGCGCTTGTGCGGGGGCTTGACCAGGGGGCTGCAGCCGAGGTAACCCCGGTCCGGGATTCGCTTCAGAGCCGCCAGCAGCGCCCAGTGGTCTTCTCAGAGATGGTTGCTCTTCTGGTCATCCGCCTGCCGGACATGGCGCCACCACTGCCTCTTGCCCGTATCGCGTACGAACACGCCTAGCTTTGCCAGTTCCTTTCGCAGTTCGGCGATGTTCTTCTCGTCCTGCTTTTTTAGTGCTTCGGCCCGCGCTTTAAGGAGTGCGTTGCCACCGGCCGGCAGGCCCGGCATGTCCTCGACCCATCGCCTGTATTCGTCCCGATAGGGGTCCCCCTCCGGAAACCACGGATATCCGCGTGCTTGAAAGCCCTCCGCGAGCTGCTTGACCGACGGCAGGTCCGCGCCCTCGTTCTTGCTTTCCACGGCCAGTTCCTCGCCCCGCTCGCCGAGTATCACCAGCCGCTTGCCTTCGGCGAACACCCCATGGACCATGGCCCGGGGAACGCTCTGGCTGGAGTCGCCGCGGTCTGTTGTGACCTGGTCGTCCTCGATGGTGACGGTTACGTAGCCGTATTCGGCCATGAGCACGATGACGCCACCGGCCAAGGCCCCGACCAGCAAGCTCACCAGCGTCACTGTCGGTTCGGGCACGTTGTTGATGAGTTCGAGCGGCCCCGGCAACGGAACCCAGGGCCAGGAGGCAGCCCAGTTCGCCAGGAGCTTCAGCAGCCATCCGGCCACCGCCCCCAGGGCCGGAAATCCGACCGCCACCAGAATCCGATTCGACATTTTCTGCCGAATAACGATCTTCGTTTCCGTGCCGGACACGCTGATGCGCCTTTCCTCTTTGAAGCGGCTATGAAAGGTACGAAAGAGAATCATGGCCGGGGTGA
>NZ_BCQQ01000118.1 GCF_001552155.1 Actinomadura formosensis NBRC 14204
CCCCGCCGTGGCACAGGCCGCGCGCCGCCCGGCCCGTCCGGGAGATCGAGGCGGCACCGCCCGTGGACGCCCGGCCCGCGCCCCGGACGGCGCCCCGGCCGGCGGGGGCCGATCCGGATCTCGTGCGGTACACCGGGCGCAGGCCCGCGCCCGTGTCGGTGCTGCTCCCGCGGACCGTGCTCGCGGGCCGCGCCAGCGTGCAGGCGGACGGCGGTGGCGCCGGCCGGGTGACGGTCCGGGCCGCGTCCTGCCGGGGCAGCGGGCACATGCGGGAGGGCCTGCCGCGGCAGGACGCGTTCCTCGTCGGCGCCTCCGCCGACGGGCGCTGGGTCATCGCCGCGGTCGCGGACGGGGTGGGCAGCACCGCGCACGCGGAGGTCGCCGCGCAGGCCGCCGTCGCCGCCGCGGTCCGGCACACCGAGCGGGCCCTCGAACGCGGCGGGATCGGCCCGCGCGCCTGGGCGAGGATCTTCGGCCGGGTGGCGGACGAGGTCGGCGAGCGGATGCGTCCGCTGGGCGGCACGGGCGGGCCCCGGCCGCCGGGACGCACGACGCTGACGATCCTCGCCGCCCCGGCGGAGCAGCGGCCGGGCTGCACGGTGCACGTCGCCGGCGTCGGCGATTCACCGGCGCTGCGGCTGCGTCCCACCGCGGCCGAATGGTCGCTCGTGCTCGGGCCGGACAGGCCGCCCGGGAACGTCCGGGACGACGTCACGGCGGCGCTGCCGCCCGGCCTGGACGACCTGCGCACCACGACCTGCGAATGGAGGCCGGACGAAGTGCTGGTGCTCGCCACCGACGGTTTCGCCAACGCTCTCGGAAACCGCAGCGAACTGTCGATGGCACTCGCGGACGAGTGGGCACGGCCGCCCGACCTGCTCGGTTTCATCCGGGACGTCGACTTCCGCCGCGCCACGTTCACCGACGACCGCACCGTCGTGGCCCTCTGGCCGGGCACCCATGACCGCCGGCACTAGCGGCGGCGCCTGGGACGCCCTCCCGGGATTCGTGCAGGCGGACCGTCTCGTCCACGTCGGCGCGTACGCGTCGGCGGGCGGGCAGTCGACCCGGCTGACACGGTGCGTCGGCCCGGACGGCGGCGAGTACGTCTTCAAGTCCTACACGCCGGAGGTGCGCGAGTCGGTCCGGCCGGACGCCCTCGCGGCGATGACGTCCTGGCGGCTCGGGCTGAGCGCCGCGGACCGCGCGGAACTCGACCGCCGCTGCGCCTGGCCGCGGGCCGTCGTCATGGACGGCCGCGAGGTCCAGGGCGTGCTCATGCGGCCGGCGCCGGTCGCGATGTTCGAGGTCGCGAACGGCAGGACGAGAACGTGGTCGCTGCCGAGGCATCTCGACGCGCTCGCGCGGTCGGAGGGCCAGGCCCGGAAGCTGGGGTTCGACTACTACCCGGCGCCGGTGAAGCTGGCGGTCCTCGGCCGCATGCTGCGCACGATGCTGTGGCTGCACGAGCGCGGCTACGCGGTGGGGGACCTCCAGCCGCGCAACGCCCTGTTCTCGTTCGACGGCCGGGCGGCGGAGGTGCTGCTGGTCGACTGCGACGCCTGCGTCCCGCTGTCCGGGGAGCCCGCGCACGCCCCGCGCGACCCGGAGGCGTGGAAGGCGCCCGGGTCCGGGCCGTTCGGGGTGCGGACGGACATGTTCAAGTTCGCGTGGCTGGTCGTCCGGTCGCTGCAGGAGAACACGGTGAGCACCGCGCTGGACCCCGGACGGCTCAGGGCCGTCATGCAGAGCCGGACCTGCGACGTGCTCGTCGAGCTGTGCGCCGGACGTCACCCCGCGGACGCCGTGGCCCTGCTGCGCGACAAGGCGTCGGTGTGGCCGGCGCTGGTCACGCCGCACGCGCTCTATGTGCAGACCGACGACAGCATGCGGCGGCAGTGGCGGCCGGACGGGGCTCCGCCGGCCACGGCACCGCCGGCCACGGCGGCGCGGGAGGAATCCGCCGCGACGGCCGCCGCGGACGTCTCGTCCGGTACGGAGATCCCGGCCGGGTTCGTCGCCGCCGTCGTGCTCGCCGTCGTCTTCATCGCCCTCGTCCTCCTGCTCAGCTGAATCCGGAAGGCCGTTCATGCCCGAAACCCTCTATGTCGCGGTCCGCGGCTCGGTGACCCGGCTCGCGCCGTCCGGCGAGCACTCCATCGGGGACGACGCGGGCGCGGACGTGCGCGTCGACCTCGGCGGCGCCCCGGGCCCGGTCGCGTGGCTGCGCTTCCTCGGCCACTGGATCCTGCGGCCGGCCCCGCACGTCGACGAGACGCGGGTCAACGGAACACCCCGGACCGAGCAGCTCATCCACCTCAGGGACGCCGACGAGACGACGGTGACGTTACGGCTGGGTTCGGTGCGCACGGAGTTGGTGCTCGGCTTCACCGAACCGGCCCGGGTCCCCGCTCCCCCGCAGCGGGACGAGCCCGGCCACCGGCTCCACCGGCTCACCGCCGGGGAGACCGTGCTCGGCAGCGGGCCGGACGCGGACATCATCGTCCCCGACCTCGGTGTGGCGGCCCGGCACGCGACGCTCCGGCGGCGGCCGGTCACCGGGCTGGAGATCCGCGATCACGGGCGCGGCGACGCGACGTACGTGCGGGGCCGGCGGGTCATGTGGGCCCGGCTCGGCGCGGGCGAGTCGTTCACGATCGGGAACAGCGCCTTCACCCTCCTCGACGAGGAGACGCTCAGCGAGACACGCCGGGAACGGGGCGCTTCGCTGGTGGTCAGCGGGCTGTCCGCCACCTACCGGACGGGCTGGACGCCCCGGCCCGGGCCGCGTGAACCGGCGCTGCGCGACCTGTCGATCGTGCTGGGCCCCGGCGAGATCCTCGCGATCATCGGTCCGTCCGGCGCCGGGAAGTCCACGTTCTTCCGGGCGCTGCTCAACGAGATCGAGACGTCCGGGCGGCTGCTGTTCTCGGGCCTGGACCTCGCGACCGAGGGCGAGCAGATCCGGGACATGGTGGCGCTCGTCCCGCAGCAGGTCGACCTGCACGAGAGCCTCACCGTCGGCCAGGTGCTGCACCATGCCGCACGGCTGCTGCCGGGGGCCGGCACCACCGCCGCGGAGCGCCGCGCCAGGATCACCGAGATCGCCGGCCATCTCGACCTCGGCGGGCTGCTCGGCAAGCGGATCCGGGCGCTGTCGGGCGGGGAGAAGCGGCGGGTCTCGATCGGCGTGGAGATCCTCGGCGGGCCGCGGCTGCTCATGCTGGACGAGCCGACCTCGGCGCTCGACGCGGGACGGGCCCGGTCGGTGATGCGGCTGCTGCGCGACATCGCGGACGGCGGCTGCACGGTCGCCGTCATCACCCACGCGACCGACCAGCTCGACGGCGTCGACAAGGTCCTGGTGGTCGGCGCCGACGGCCGTCCGCTGTACTACGGCGAGCCGCGGGCCGTGCTCGGCGACCTGGGCGAGCGCGGATTCGCCGACCTCATGCAGACCGCCCGGCACGCCCCGGACGGCGCGGCGGCCCGTTTCCTTGCGGGCCCGGTCCCGGCGGAGGCCGCCCGGCTGGCGGCGGCCTCCGCCGGTCCGCCGCGCCCCCCGCGGGAGCCGCCGATGCGCGAAGAGCCGGGCCGGCAGCGCGCCCTCCGGCAGTTCCCCGTCCTGGTGGCGCGCGAGGTCGCGCTGCTGCGGTCGCGGGGCGCGCTCGCGCTGGCCCAGATCCCCGCGATTCCCGCGCTGGGCGGGCTGCTCGCCGCCCTCGGCGCGTCCACGGCCGGGCTGGGCGGCCCGGACCTGAGCAACGAGCACGCCGTCCAGGCCCTCACCCTGCTGATCACCGCCTGCGTCTTCGCGGGTCAGTCGATCACCTACGGGGACGTCGTCGCGCAGTTCCCGGTGCTGCGCCGCGAGCGGCGCGCGGGCGTGTCCCCCGGTGCGGTCATCGCGGCGAAGGGCACGGTGTTCGGCGTCCTGGCGGTGCTGCAGGCGCTGATCGCCGCCGGCGGGTTCCGGCTGCTGCGCCCGCCCGCCACCGAGTCCCTGCTCGTGAACCCCGACGTGGACATGGCGATCTGCCTGGCGGGCGGCGCGCTGGCCGCCATGGCGGCGGGACTGCTGATCTCGGCCGCCGCGCCCACCATCGAGCGGGCGGTCGGCTGGGCGACCGCCGCCGCGATCTGCCAGGTCGCGCTGAGCGGAAGCCTGCTGGATCTGTCCGAGCGTCCCGTCCTGGCGGCGGTCAGCAGGCTGCTCCCCTCCCGGCTGGCCACCGCGGCGCTCGCCGCGTCGTCCGGCGTCGAGCACGTCGCGATCCACCCCCCGCGGGACGACCTGTGGACGCACCGCCCCGCCGTCATGATCACCGAACTGTGTGCGCTCCTCGCCCTGACCATCATTTACGGCTGCGCGGCCTGGTGGGTGCTGCGGCACCGGCTGGCGCGGCGCTCATGACCCCCGGAGAAGACAATGCGGCAGGCGAGCAAGAAGAAGATCAAGGTCGCGGGGATGGTGTCGTTCGCGCTCTCCCTCGTCCCCATCGGCGGCTGGCTGCTGCCCAACCCGTTCGGATTCCACGGCGAGGACGAGCGCGGGGAGTTCGACGGCCGGTGGCGGGGCACGATCGTCCATTCGTCCGGCGAGCGCTGGGACCTCGACATCACGATCGACGTCGCGCGCAAGACCGGCCACTTCTCCCTCGCGTCCACCACGATGCGGTGCGCGGGCGACCTGACGGTGCTGGCGGACTCGGCGGGGCGGCTCCGCGTCCTCGAACGGCTCACCCGCACCGACCTCGGAACGTGCACGCCGAGCGCCTACATCACGCTCTCCCCGGAGAGCGGACACGTCCATGTGACCTGGCAGGACGCGGCCGTTCCGAGCGTCACCGGCGGCGGCGACCTCACCCGCGGCTGACCGGCCGGGGGTGCGGGGCGGCGGCAGGACACCGGTCGCGCCCGTCCGGTCTCAGAAAGGCCGGTCTCAGAAAGACCGGCGTCGGGAAGTGCGGTTCTCAGCCCGCAGGGGCGCCGGGGTGTTCGGTGCGGAGGTGGTGGTAGAGCGCGGACAGCTCAAGATGGGGCTGGTGACAGCGCACGCAGGCCCAGATGCCGTCGGGGACGGTGTATCCGTGCTTGGCGGCGTCATCGCGCGCACAGAGCGTGGTGTAGGTGCGGACGAGGCGCCGCCAAGTCCCGCGAACCGCCGATGACATTCCCGCTCCCCTCCGAACCGGTCTCTACGGTCCGGCCCAGGATATGGCAACGGGAATGTCAAGGCGAAACGCCGTGGCTCACTGTCCGATCTTCACCCCCGGTTCGCCGTACTTGTACTCCAGGGGCCGCACGCCGCGGCCACCGGGGACGTTGGCGCTGACGCGGTACTTGCCGGTGGGCAGGATCGTCCGCCCGTAGGTGTTCTCGAACATCATCGAGGCGGCCGCGTACAGGGCGATCGCCGCGGACACGACCAACAGCCAGCCGCCGACGTGCAGCGACCAGGTCGCCGGAGCCCAGAATCCCGCCGAGGTGAAACCCGCGCCCACGGCGAGGACGGTCAGCAGCGCCGCCAGCACCAGGTTCTCGCCGAACGCCGCGAGTGCGCCCAGGCCGGTGATCACCGCCAGGGGGACGAACCAGAACGCGAAGCCCTCCCGGACGGTGCCGATCACCGGCGCCAGGGCCAGCGGGGCCGCACCTATGCTGATCAGCATGAACAGCAGGCCCCAGCCGAGCCAGAACGCGCCCCACATGCCGTGTATCGCGGTGGCCAGGCCGTCGCGCGCCCGGTAGGCCCACATGCCCGCCAGGAACTGCGCGAGGCCGCCGAAGGTCAGCACGAACGGCCACAGGATCAGCGGCGTGCCGGCGTTGCCGAACCACTCGGCCTGCCAGGCGCCGACCATCATGGTCGCGCCCGCGAGCCCGAACAGCCCGAGGATGGACGGGGCCGCGAGGGGCTGCAGGAAGACACGCGTCCGGTCCTCCCAGAGCGCGTGCTCTCCGCGTTCGACGGCGCCCTGGCCCGGTGCGCCCGCGGCGGCGCCCTGAGCGGGGGTGGCGGCACCCGGAGTGGGCGTCACCGCTTCGGCGCGCTCGCCGGACGTCGGCGATTGCGCGTGCTCTCTTCGCCTTGCCATGAGATCCCTCCTCTGGAATCGGAGAGCTGTAAATCCCTCCTAACCGCGCTTTGTTGGGTCAAACAGCCCCAGACAGGGATCTATCCGGAAGTATCCAGCGAAAATGCCATCATTTGCCGCGGGCGGACACGCAGATGGTGAAGCGATGACGATCCGCGAACCCGCCGCCCGGATCAGGTACGGGGACGGCAGTGGATGACCAGGCCCGGGGCGGAGTGCCAGCCGATCAGTTTGAACAGCCTGTCGATGTGGGGCGAGACCGTGTGCAGCACGAGCAGGCGGCCGTCCTCATGGAGGTCACGGGCGGCGAGGGCGAAGGCGCGAAGGGCGGCGGCGTCCATGAAGATGAGCGCGGACAGGTCCACGTGGACGTCGCCCGGCACGCGGGCCTGGGCGGCCTGGAGGGCGCGGCTGACGCCCTGGGCGTTGGACACGTCGATCTCGCCGGTCATCTGGACCCAGGGCGTGGACGATGCCGCGGCGATGCGCAAAAGCCTGGAGTCATAGTCGACGATGTCGTACCGGGGGGCCGCACGCTCCCCTGCCCCGGGACCCTCACCGCCGGTAATCCGCCAGATCGTCATCCGCACCTCGCCCCTTGGACGGAACGCCGCTACCGTTCATGCCAGGCTCTCACCTGTCGGCGTCTTGTGAACCCCACAGGCCGGATTTCGTGGGGCAGAAGCCGGTTTCGGTCCGCCACAAAGCGGGCCACGGGCAGCGGGCCGTCACGGAACCATCCAGCCGAGGACGCCGGTCGACTGGAGACCGGACAGCAGGCACATTCCGGCCAGGAACAGCAGGCTCCAGAGGATGACTCGGCGGAAGATGTCGCCCTCGCGTCCGTCCAGGCCCACGGCGGCGGCCGCGATGGCGAGGTTCTGCGGGGACACCATCTTGCCGAGGACGCCGCCTGAGCTGTTCGTCGCGGCCATCAGCACCGGCGACAGGTCCGCCTTGTTCGCCGCGGTGATCTGCAGGGCGCCGAACAGCGAGTTGGACGAGGTGTCCGACCCGGTGACGGCGGTGCCGAGCCAGCCGAGGACCGGCGAGATCAGCGCGAACGCGCCGCCCGCCCCGGCCATCCAGGTGCCGAGCGTGACCGTCTGCCCGGACGCGTTCATCACGAACGCCAGCGCTAGGACGGCCATGACCGTGACGATGGCCCACCTGAGCTGGACGAGGGTCGCCCAGTAGGCGCGGAGGGCCTTGCGGAGGCCGACGCCCAGCGCGGCCATGGTGATCAGCCCGGCGACGAGCATCTGGGTGCCGGGGGTCGTGAGGTAGTTGAAGGTGAAGGTGGTCAGCGTCAGCGGCTTGCCGGTCGGGCCGGTGAGGTGGAGTCCGGGCCAGGAGAACGTCCGCGTGGCCTTGTCGAGCTGGTCCTTGACCTGGCCGATCTGGCAGATGACGAAGACCGCGATGATGATCGCGTAGGGGGCGTAGGCGCGGGCGGTCTCGGCGCGCGGGTCGCGCCCGCCGGACTCGACGCGGCCGGCGAACTCGGGGGTGGGCTCGTCGGCGGCACCGCCGGCGACCGGCGCGGGCCGGACGGCCGCCCGCCGGGGGCGCAGCCGGACGGCCAGGACGACGGCGGCGGCGGAGACCAGCGAGGCGATGACGTCGGCGAGCGGCACCGAGATGAAGTTCGCGGTGCCGTACTGGGCGGCGCCGAAGGCGGCACCGCAGAGCAGCGCGACGGGCCAGGTCTCGCGCAGGCCGCGCCGCCCGTCCACGATCGCGACCAGGACGAGCGGGACGAACACCGCGAGGATCGGGGTCTGCCGCCCGACCATGGCGCCCAGCGTGTCGCCGGACTCGCCGGCGACCTTGCCGAGGGTGACGATCGGCGTCGCCATCGCGCCGAACGCGACCGGCGCGGTGTTGGCGGTGAGCGCGAGGACGGCGGCCTTGATCGGCCGGAAGCCGAGCGCGATGAGCATGACGGAGGTGACCGCGACGGGCGTGCCGAAGCCCGCGAGCGCCTCCAGCAGGGCGCCGAACGAGAACGCGATCAGCACGGCCTGGAGCCGGTGGTCGTCGCTGACCTGCGCGAACGAGCGGCGGAGCACGTCGAAGTGGCCGGTCGTGACGGTGATGTTGTAGACCCACAGCGCGTTGATGACGATCCACAGGATCGGGTAGAAGCCGAACGCGGCGCCTTCACTGCCGGCGAGGAACGCCTGGCCGGCGGGCATGCCGTACGTCCAGATCGCGACGGCCAGGGAGACGGCCAGCGCGATCAGGGAGGCCGTCCACGCGCGCATGCGGACGCCGCCGAGCAGGACGAACAGCACGGCGAGCGGCAGCGCGGCGACCAGTGAACTCCAGCCGAGCGAATCGGCGACGGGATCGAGGACCTGCTGGTACACGGGCGATCACCTCGCGGGTTGGGAGCGCCCCCCGAGCACGTGATCGATACCCGGTAAAGTGACGTGAGTCACCTTGATAGTGAGCTTTTCACAGGGTCAAAAGTCATCGAGGAGTCTGGCCGGGGTGATGGGCAGGTCGCGGACGCGGACGCCGGTCGCGTGGTGGACGGCGTTGCCGACGGCCGCGGCGGCGCCCACAAGGCCGATCTCGCCGATGCCCTTGGAGCCCATCGGGTTCAGGTGCGGGTCGGACTCCTCCACCCACGTCGCGTCGATGTCGCGGACGTCGGCGCAGGCGGGGACGTGGTACTGGGCGAGGTCGCGGTTGAGGTAGCCGCCGAACTCGGCGTCCATGACGCTCTCCTCCATCAGCGCCATGCCGATGCCCATCGTCATGCCGCCGATGAACTGGGAGCGTGCCGTCTTGGGGTTGATGATGCGCCCGGCGGCGAACACGCCGAGCATGCGGCGGACACGGACCTCGCCGGTGTCGGCGTCCACCTCCACCTCGGCGAACTGGGCGCCGAACGCGTGCCGGGCGTACTTCTCGCGTGCCCTGATCTCCTCGGCGGTGTCGGCGGACGCCTCCAGCCCCTCGGGCGGGACCGACCCGTTCAGCATGCCGCGCAGGGCCTCGCAGGCGCGGACGACGGCCGTCCCCCAGCCGGCCGTCCCACCTGAGCCGCCCGCGACGGACGCCTTCGGGAACGAACTGTCGCCTATCTCGACCCTGACCTGGTCGAGGTCGGCCTTGAGCGCCTCGGCGGCGATCAGGGTGAGGGCGGTGCGGGCGCCGGTGCCGATGTCGGCGGCGGCGATCCGGACGGTGAACGTCCCGTCGGGCTCGGCGCGGGCCGTCGCCTTGTTGGGAGGCATGTACGCGGGATAGGTGGACGCGGCGACGCCCGTACCGATGAGCTTGCGTCCCTCCCGGCGGACGCCTGGGGCGGGGTCACGTCCGGCCCAGCCGAACCGGTCGGCGCCTTCCCGCAGGCACGCGACGAGGTTGCGGGAGCTGAACGGCAGGCCGCTCTCCGGTTCACGGTCGGTGTCGTTGCGGACGCGCAGCTCGATGGGGTCGATACCAGCGGCGATGGCCAGCTCGTCCATGGCCGATTCGAGCGCGTACATGCCGGGCGTCTCGCCTGGGGCACGCATCCAGGACGGTGAAGGGACGTCCAAGCGGACCAGACGGTGGGACGTGCGGCGATGCGGGGCCTGGTACATGACGCGGGTGGGCGTCGCGGTCTGCTCGGCGAACTCCCGGACGGTGGAGGTCTGCTCGAACACCTCGTGGACGATGGCGTTCAGCCGTCCGTCCTCGTCCGCGCCGAGCCTGAGCCGCTGGATCGTCGGCGTGCGGTAGCCGGTCGTGGCGAACATCTGCTGCCGGGGAACGGCGAACTTGACGGGACGTCCCACGGCGCGGGCGGCCATCGCGGCGAGGACGACGTTCGGCCTGGGCGTCCCCTTGGACCCGAACCCGCCGCCGACATGCGGGGACACGACGCGGACCTGGGCCGGGTCCAGGCCGAAGAGCTTGGCGACCGTGGCCTGGACGGTCGATGCGCCCTGGTTGGAGTCGTAGAGCGTGAGGGTGCCGTCGTCGTTCCACTGGGCGAGCGTGGTGTGCGGCTCCATCGGATTGTTGTGTTCGGCCGGGGTCGTGTAGGTGACGTCTACGCGGACGGCCGAGTCCCTGAACGCATCCTCCGGTTCGCCTTGCTCGGTGTCGGCGGGGAAGACGGGATTCACCTTGGCGGGCTTGTAAAGGCCGGGATGGTCTGCGCGGAGCCTGACATCGGGTGTCTCCTCCGTGTACTCGATGTGGAGGAGACGGGCCGCTTCCCTCGCGGTTTCGAGTGTCTCGCCCACCACGGCGGCGACGAACTGCCCCCGGTAGGAGACCTTCGGTGACTGGAAGAGGGCCAGTTCGCCGTCTGATACTTCGCCGAGCTTCGGAGCGTTCTCCCAGAACAGGACGGCGAGTACGCCGGGCAGCCTCAGCGCGGCCTCGGTGTCGACGGCCGCGACCTCGCCTTTCCCTACGCTCGCCTGGACCGCAGCGGCGTACGCGACGTCTTCGGCGGGATACTCGAACGCGTACTTCGCCTGCCCGGTGACCTTCTCGCGGCCCTCCACCCGGTCGGTCATGATGCCCCCCGTTCCGCCAGTTCCGTCAGCGTCCGGACGATCAGGTTGCGCACGAGCGGCACCTTGTAGGCGTTGTCGCGCAACGGCTCGGCGACCCCGAGCTCGACCTCGGCGGCGCGCTGGAACGACTCCCCGGTCATTTCGGCGCCGCGCAGCGCGTCCTCGGTGTGCCAGGCCCGCCACGGCTTGTGGGCCACGCCGCCCAGGGCCAGCCGGACGTCGCGTACCACGCCGTCGTCCACGTCCAGGGCCGCCGCCACGGAGACCAGCGCGAAGGCGAACGACGCGCGTTCCCGCACCTTGCGGTAGCGGGACGGCATGCCCAGCGGCGGAACCTCCACGGCGGTGATGAGGTCCCCCGGTTCGAGCGTGGTGTCGCGTTCCGGCTCGTTCTCGGGCAGCCTGTGCAGCTCGTCGATGGGGATGGTCCTCTCCCCCGCACGCCCTTGGATCCGGATGGACGCGCCCAGGGCCGCCAACGCCACCGCCATGTCCGACGGGTGCGTCGCCACGCATTCAGGAGAATGCCCCATGATCGCCAGGTTGTGATGCTCGCCTTCCCTGGCCGGGCACCCACTTCCCGGGTCCCGCTTGTTGCAGGGCTTGGAGGCGTCCTGGAAGTAGGGGCAGCGCGTGCGCTGGAGCAGGTTGCCGGCGACCGTCGCGAGGTTGCGGACCTGACCCGATGCACCCGCGAGGACGGCCTGCGCCAGCATGGGATGGCCTTCGCGCACCGTCCGGTCCGCGGCGAGCGCGCTGTTGCTCACGGCCGCACCGATGACGAGGCTTCCATCGGGGCGAAGCTCGATCTGGTCGTGCGGAAGGTGCGCGACGTCAACGAGCCTGGCCGGCTCCTCAACACCGAGACGCATCAGATCCACGAGGTTGGTTCCGCCGCCGAGGTAGACGGCCCCGTCGCTGTGCCGCTCTAGGGCGTCCTGAACGCTGGTGGCGCGCTCGTATGCGAAGGGTCTCACGTGCCCGCCGCCTCCCTGCGCTGGGCGGCCTGCCGGACGGCGGCCACGATCCCGGCGTACGCGCCGCACCGGCACAGGTTGCCGCTCATGCGCTCACGTATCTCTTCGTCGTCCAGCACGGTGTCGGCGCCGAGGTCACCGGTCACGGCACTGGGCCAGCCCTGTTCGGCTTCGTCCAGCATCCCTGTCGCGGAGCAGAGCTGTCCTGGCGTGCAGTAGCCGCACTGGAAGGCGTCGTGCTCGATGAACGCCTCTTGCAGGGGGCTCAGCCGTCCGTCCTTTGCCAGCCCCTCCACCGTGACGACCTCGGCACCGTCGTGAGCGACGGCCAGTGCCAGGCACCCGTTCGCACGGCGCCCGTCCAGCAACACCGTGCAGGCACCGCACTGGCCGTGGTCGCAGCCCTTCTTCGACCCCGTCAGCCCGAGATCCTCGCGCAGGACGTCCAGCAAGGACGCGCGGGTGTCGACGCTGAGCCGATGCCCCGTCCCGTTCACGACCAGGGTGATCTCGGCATATATGGGCATGTCCATGATCCGGCCCCTACCCCGGAATCGCCGGGCCGAGTCAGCGTCTCCGGCTAGAGGATCCCGGCGGCCGCGTCCACGGCGCCCCGGACGTCGCCGTCCGGCGGATACAGCAGCGACCGGCCCGCGACGAGACCCCGCACACCCGGCAGCCGCATCGCGCGCCGCCAGCCGTCCAGCACCGCGCCGACGTCGCCCGCGACCTCGCCGCCGAGCAGCAGCACGGGCAGCGTCGTCGCCGCCGTCACCCGCTCCATCTCCGGCACGACCGGGAGCTTCAGCCACGTGTACGCCGACGTGACGCCGAGCCCGGACGCGACCGACACCGCCCGGATCATCGCCTCCGCCGTCAGCAGGTTCCGGACGTGCCCCTCGATCCGGTGCGCGACGAACGGCTCCACCAGCGCCATCAGCCCGTGCCGGGCGAGCCCCGACACCGCGTGCGCGCACCCCTCCAGCGTGTTCGCGGTCGCCGGGTCCTCGTCGTCGATGCGCAGCAGCATCTTGCCGCCGTCCAGCCGCGCCGCCGCGATCGCGTCCGCGTCGTAGGCGGTGAACCGGTCGTCGATCTCGAAGACCGTCCCGGCGAGGCCGCCCCGGTTCATCGACCCGATCGCGAGCCGGTCGTCCAGCACGCCGAGCAGCATCAGGTCTTCGAGGACGTCCGGGGTGGCGAGGACACCGTCCACGCCGGGCCGGCCGAGCGCGACGCAGAGCCGTTCGAGCAGGTCCTCCCGGCGGGCCATCGCCACCGGGTCGCCGCCCGCCCCGAGCGCGCCCCGCGCCGGATGGTCCGCCTCGATGATCAGCACTCTGCCGGCCGCGCCGGGCGGCGTTTCCCGGCGCCGCCGTGCGTCCGCCGCCTCGGCGATCGCCCCGGGCCGCGCCGCCCGCACATCGCTCAGCTCACCGATGCGCACCCCTGATCACCGATCAGCCGGAGTCGGTCAGGATCTCCACGACCTGGCGGGCCGTCTCGGTCGGCAGCGGCGCGGGCAGTCCCTTCCACCTGCGGGACGCCGCCACCGCCGCCGCGCCCGCCCCGCCGCCGTACACGGCCGCCGCCACGAAGGACGCCAGGTCGGGCGGGAGCTTCTTCTCCAGCAGCAGCACGTTCATCCGGTACGTGGCGGCCGTCGCGAGGACCCCGAAGGCCCCGGCGACGGCGCCCAGCCGCAGCGCGGGAACGCGCTGCCGGGCCTTCTCCAGCATCTCCTGTTGCGCGGCCTCGACCACCCGCCGGGCGAGCAGAAGATTCTGCTCCAGCGGCTCGTCGACCTCCGCCGGTTCGCGCGACTCGGTCATGACCTCGCTTTACCCCGAACCGGACAAAAGAACCCGGAGAACGATCCGTCACCGTGAGCGCCGGGACGAAATGCTGGGCGAGGTGCGGACATGTGGCCGGTGTCAGATCAATCGCCGCGCCCCCATGGCGTGCGACGAGAGGAGAGGGCTTGCCGTCCCTTTCAGACGACCCCCGTCCGCCGGGTGACCGGCGCCGCCGTTTCGAGGAGGTCTACGCGGCCAACCGCGCCCGGATACTCGGGTACGCGCTGCGCCGGACCAGCGACCCGCAGGACGCCGCCGACGTCCTCGCCGAGACGTTCCTGACGGCCTGGCGGCGGCTCGACGACATCCCGCCGGGCGCGCAGGCGCGGCTGTGGCTGTACGGGGTGGCCCGCCGGGTGCTGGCCAACCACCACCGCGGCGAACGCCGCCGGTCCGCGCTGGCCGCCGACCTCGGCTCCCGGCTCCGCGACGTCCCGGCCGCCCACGACATGGCCGGGGGCGACCTCGCGGGCGTCGCCGCCGCGTTCCGGGGCCTCCCGGAGGGCGACCGCGAACTGCTGTCCCTCGTCGGCTGGGAGGGCCTGGACCACGGCGAGATCGCCACCGTCCTCGGCTGCTCCCGCAACGCGGTGCGGATCCGCCTGCACCGCGCCCGCCGCCGGTTCGCCCGCGCGCTGGAACGCGCGGACGTCCCCGCCCCGTCCCGCACCGCCACGCCGATCCCCCACGGAGAGCACGCATGAACCGTGACATCGACACGCTGATCGCCGGGCTCGCCCCGGTCACCGACGTCCGGGCCGGGGAACTCCTGCCGGACGAGGCCGCCGCCGCCCTGGCCGACCGCATCACCGCCACCACCGCCACCGCCCCGGCTCCCGCCCCGCGGCACAGGCGGCGCCTGCTCATGGGCATCGGCCTTCCCCTGGCCACCGCGGGCCTGGCCGGCGCCGCCGTGGCGGTGACCGCGCTCGCGCGGGACGACGGGAGGACGCCGAACCCCGTCCAGACCAGGCCGAACCCCCACGTCGCGCTCGCCGCGGCGCTGAGCTTCACACCCAAGGGCGACTACATCGACGTGCGGGTCCGCGACCCCCTGGCCGACCCGGAGCGATACCGCGCCGAGTTCGCCGCCCACGGCCTCAAGGTCAACCTGTCGCTGGTGCCCGCCTCACCGTCCATCGTCGGCACGGTGGTGGCGACCAGCACGAGCGAGGGCACGACGGACGACGACATCACGACCATCACCGCCAAGGGCGAGTGCGAGACCGGCGGCGGCGGCGCCCTCTGCCCGGTCGGCGTCCGGATCCGGACCGGCTACAAGGGCACCGCCGACATCACCTTCGGGCGCGCGGCCCGTCCGGGCGAGCAGTACTCCAGCACCGCGTCGGCGACCGCGCCGGGCGAGGTCATGCACGGCATGACGTTCCGCAAGCACCGCGTCGGCGAGGTGCTCGCCGCACTGAAGCAGCGCAACGTGACAGTGCCGGAGTACCGCTTCGAGGACGGGAACCAGAGCAAGATCCGGCGCCCCGACCAGATCCCGGACACGTGGTACGTCCACGACGCGGTGCCGTGGGCCAAGAACCAGGTCCTCCTGTTCGTAGGCCCCACCCCCACCTCCCCCGAATCCGGCACCTCCGCACCGCCCGTCCTGCCCAGCCCAACGCCCTAGCCCTACTCCCCAGGCCCGCATAAACACCGCACGCCGCACCTCGCTCCAAGGTGCGGCGTGCTGCGGCCCGGCGGCACCGGTCTGGGTCAGAGGTCGAACACACCCCGCTTGATCTGCGCAACCAAGGCGGACCACACGTCCAGCTCCAGGGTCAGGACGTCGCCCTCCGGGTTCTTGGAGTCCCGCACCGCCTTCACCGACCCAACTCGCGCAATTTCGACGCAATCCGACCGCGTGGGCCAACTAGTCTCGGTCGGCCTGAGCGATACGCGCGCCTACTCGTCCTGAGCGCCGAGTGTCCAGGACACCGGGCCGTCGTCGGTGTCGAACCATACGGTCTGCTCGTGTCCATCCGTGCGGACGCGGAACTCGTCCTGAGCGGGGGCGCCGGCATCGCGCCAGCGGCCGATGGCTTTCTCCGCCTCATCCCACAGCCGGACCGGTCCGGCCTGCCGGACGGTCCAGCCGCCGCCGGGCTCGGGCGTGAGCGAAGCGCTCGACCCGGTCGTCACATCGATGAGGTATTCCGTCCATGGACCCCCGTCAACGCTGATGGCCCGTTGCAGGACGCACGGCAGGGCGAGCTGCATGACGAACCTGCCGGTCCAGTCCTGCTGGATGTCCATGTCCACGACGGCCGGTCTCGGCTCGGCTCGGGTGAGAAGCTCGGAGACCTCATTCCACCGCGCGTCGTCGATCATCGGTGGGGCCTGCGGGCGAGCCATCATGAATGAGATCGTCCCGGGCAGGTACCTTCCCTCGGCGGCACCGTCATCACTCACGT
The DNA here is from genome assembly GCF_001552155.1 of Actinomadura formosensis NBRC 14204. Taxonomy (GTDB): domain Bacteria; phylum Actinomycetota; class Actinomycetes; order Streptosporangiales; family Streptosporangiaceae; genus Spirillospora; species Spirillospora formosensis. The sequence continues at coordinate 15,875 of NZ_BCQQ01000118.1, forward strand.
CGAGCAGGGCGAGTCCATAGCCGTGAAGCCAACCGCCCAGCGTGGTCAGGATGCGCCCGCCGGGCCTGGTCTGTCTGAGCCACGCGCTCGGTATTCTCCGCACTGAGCAAGTCGCGATGACACGGTCGAACGGCGCTCGATTATCGTCGCCTTCCAGGCCGTCGCCGACCACCAGGTGCGGGGCGTGGCCGAGGCGGCGCAGCGCGGCGGCGGCCTTGGCCGCAACATCGGGGTCGAGTTCGACCGAGGTGACGTTGTCATAGCCGAGCCGATCACACATCAGCGCCGTTGAGTACCCGGTGCCGGTACCTATTTCCAGCACGTTCATGCCTTCGGTGACGTCGAGGCGCTCCAGCATCAGCACGACCAGACCCGGCAGGGTGGACGATGAGGTCGGTTCACCGGGAACCGGCTCGGACACATCGCTCGGTGCGGTCCCCCCGTCGAGCTGTGTCACCATGTCGTGTTCTCGTACGCGAGTTCCAGCCACCGGTCAGGATCGCTGGTCTCGCTCACCGGTCGCCAGTGGGTTCCCCGGTCGGTGTCGACCCACTGGAAGAACTCGGGGATGAAGATGTGCCGCGGAACTCGCTCCAGGGCACGCCGCCATTCGGACGATTGGAGGTCTCCGGTGTGTTCCAGCTCGTCAGCGAGCCGCCGCCGCAGGGCAACGGCTCGCATGTCGTCGGTCATGCGGCTCCCCGTTCGAGCAGATCGGCGAGGGCGGCGGTCATGGGCAATCCGGTGGGCTCTTCGAGCCATGCCCATTGGCCGTTGGCGTTGCACTCCAGGAACACCGCCTCGCCATCGGGCCGCAGAGCGAAGTCGAAACAGCCGAAGACCAGGCCGAACCGTTTCAGGAACGCCGTGATGAGGTCCGCGAGACCCGGTGGCGGCTCGACGGCGGTGTAGGTGAGCGCGTCGTAGTCGTATCTCCAGTCCAGCAGCTCACCGCAGTCGATCCGGGTGGAGAGCAGGCGGTCGCCGATCGCGGTGACCCGTAGAAATCCGGCGGCCGGTATGCGGGACTGGAACAGGTGCGCGGTTCCGGCGATCGACTCGTCCAACTCGGCGGGGTCCACTTCGGCGACCCAGATGGTCAGGGCCTGCCCGTCCTGCCGGTACGGGCTGAATCGCAGCGGCTTGTAGACGACCGGCCCGTGCTCGGCCGCGAACGTGCGCGCCTCCCGCACATCGTTGGTGATCAGCGTCGGGGGAACCACGAACCCGAGACCGGCCGCCACCGCGAGCTGGGCGGGCTTGAACTCGCAGTCCGCGATGGCGTGCGGGTGGTTGACATACAGGCAGTCCGGCAGGGACGCCAGGACACCGCCGAGCCCGTAGCGGGCCTGCAAAACGGCGAAATGGGCGTCTTGAGCATCGAGACCGGGAAAGGCTAACCCGCGAGGACGGCGATAGTAGAGCGACCGCACAGCGTCGAGTTTCGCACGGCGTGAAGGAGTGGCCAGGTCACCGTGCAGGCCGCCACCATCGATCCGCGCCGACAGGGTGAGCGCATCCGGGAAGTCCGCGGAATCGAACCGCATCACCCGGAACACCACGCCGATTGAGTTCGGCGACGACCACATCAGCGGTCAGGTCATCCGGCTGCGTGATGACCAACACAGGTCGTGCCCTGGCCATCAGTCCTGGTCACTGTCCTGTCCGTGATCTTCGTCGTATCCCTGGTGCTGGCCGTCCCCTTTCGCCGTCCGCGTCCTGCTCTCGGTTCCCGTGTTCGATCTCTTGTGCTTGGCTTCGACGAGTACGCCCTCGTCATCGGCGCCAAGCTGCGTAACCGGATCGATCCGGGTCGCGATGATTCCCACGTGGACGGTGTGGGCGAACGGAGCCATGCGCTGCAATCCCCAGGGACGGACGGCACGAGCAACGCCGCCGTCGGCCGGAGCCTCGAAGGGAAGGCGATCCGCTTGCTTGAACATACGCCTCGCTTTCCAAGTAAATGAGAGGAAGGCTCACTCAGAACGAGGCGATGATAGCCGCCGCGCCACCGCACACTCCGCCGACCATCGTTATGTCCCTTAATTCCCTTAACGGATATGCCCACTTGGACTTAGGGGCAAATCTCCACCGACCACAGTCACCATTGATGATCTTGACTGAGTCCTCGCGCTGTCGAAAATCGATCTTGAAGCGCGATCAACGGTCGTACGCGCCGCACCGGATGGCTGTGAGGAACCCGCGCCACTCGCCGGCCGTGAAGCCGAGGACCTCGCCGTGCGGGTTCTTCGAGTCGCGGACCGCTCTCAGGCCACCGAGCCGCGCCACCTCCACGCACTCCCCGCCTGTGCTGCCACTGTGGGAGCTCTTGCGCCACGTGACGTGAGTCGTGCTGTCCAACTTCATCCGCGACTCTGCATGTGGGCGATCGGTTCCGCGTCCGGCCTCGATCAGGGGCATGAACCTACTCCCTACCTCTTCCGCTTGCACCATCCTTCAAGCAGGGTCGCATAACGCAGCACGCCGCACCTCGATGCGAGGTGCGGCGTGCTGCGGACCCACAGTCACCGGCGCATGGGTCAAAGGTCGAACGTGCCCCGCTTTATCTGCGACACCAGGGCGACCCACACATCCCGTTCCAGGGTAAGGACGTCACCATCTGGGTTCTTAGAGTCTCGAACGAGGCGCCGCGAGCCGAAGGTGGCCGCTTCCACGCAGCCGTTGCCGCCATCGCTGTAGCTGCTCTTACGAAAGACGACCTGACCAAGATCAATCCCGGTCATTGTGCTCCTCCTTGCGGTCATCGCTCTGCCAAGCGCTCGAGCATGGCCAGCGAGTCCTCGGGACTCAGAGCCATCGCCTGCATCTGCTCGAACGCCAGGGAGTAGGTGTGCACCTCCTCGTCGTCCTCAATGTACAGAGCACTCGTCATGTTCTCGACATATACGACATCCGGAGTGAACCGGTTGGGGAAGCCCATAATTGTGAAGGTGCCGATCACACCGGGGTGCGCGCCGGCAGTGACCGGCATGACCTGGAACATCACGTTCGACAAGTCCGCCAACTCGATGATGCGGCGGTACTGGTTCTTCATGACCTCCGGGCTGCCGATGACGCGGCCGAGCGCCGCCTCGTCCAAGATCGACCACAGACGGGCCGGTTCAGCTCGTTCCAGCCATGCCCTCTGCCGCTCCATACGGGCCTCAACTCGACGGTCGATGCCGTGCGGTGAAGCAAACCGTTTCAAAGTGGACATGATTACCTGTTGCGCGTACGCCTCCGTCTGCACCAGGCCAGGGATCAAGCCGAGGGTGTAGGTGCTGAGCCACTCGGCTTCGGCCTCCAGACCGATGTAAGTGGCGTAGTCCGCAGGCAGATTCTTCGTGTACGCGTCCCACCAGCCACGTTGCCTCGCCGTCCTGGCAAAACTGACCAGCGCATCGTGGCGAGGCCCCTCCACACCGTAGAGGGCCAGGATTTCCTGCACCTCCGCAGCTGTGACACGGCGGATGGCGTTCTCGACTCGCGACAGCTTCGCCTTGTTCCAGCCGAGCTGGTCGGCGGCCTCTTCGAGCGTGAGCGATGTCGAGGTCTCTCGCAGCCTCTTCAGTTCACTGGCGAGACGGCGTTCCCGGATTGTCGGAGGTCTGGGCGACATGTAGTTGATCGTGATCGGTGCGTAGTCGCTCCGCAAGCGCTTTCGTCAAGTCACCTGTAAACGATCAAGGTTTTCTTGATGAAACAGTTGCACCAACGTTTGAGATGCCGCACCATGTGATCCCGGCCACGAAACAGACAGTGACTAGATTGTCGCTTTCCGTACCAATCGTGGCCTGAGTGAGGAGGTGGCTTCGATGGAGAGCAGGGGTGCGCGGACGCTGGTGGCCGGTGGGGTGGGGATATGGCAGTTGCCGGAGGGTGAGAGGGGGCCGGGGGCGGCGCGGCGGCTTCTCCATGAGGCCATGGCGGGGCTCGGGGTGGACCGGGACGTGATCGAGGACGGGAAGCTCGCCGTGTCGGAGACCGCGACCAACGCGCTGCGCCACGGCCGCACGCCGGACGGCCGTCCACCCGTCGCGCCGGAGCTGTGGATCTGGGCGCGCACCGTGCCGGCGCCGCAGCTCATCGTCTCGGTGTTCGACGGTGCACGAACCGATCTCCCGCACAGGTCCGGCGCGGGGCTGCTGGACGAGCACGGCAAGGGTCTCGGCCTGCTCGGCGAGTTCACCGCCGTGTGGGGCTGCGCCTTAACACGGTCCCGGGTCACGGAGACGCCGCTGCCGGGCAAGGCGGTCTGGTTCGCGCTCCCGCTCCCCGACGACTGGCCGGGCCGGACGCTCAAGGTCCACCCCGGTACGGCGGCGCAATGCCTCCTGTCCGCCGTCACGCGGCGGGGCTTCCCCGGCATGCGCACCAGCGACGAGCGCGGCATGTCGGTCGTGGTGCTGCCCGGTCTCAACGTGTGGGTGTACCCGCAGCACTTCTGCTGGCGGGAGGGGCCGGGCCGCTATCTCCGGCGCCCGCACGTCGACCTCCAGGAGACCACCGAACTCATCGTCCACCACCTGGACGCCATCCCCACCCGCCCCTGCTCCCCCACCCCCTGAGCGCTCCGTCCTCCCGGCGCATCCTGCCTCTGGCGGGCGAAGCAGAAGAGGGGGTCAGGGGGTTAGGGCGGTGCGGGTGGTCATTAGGGCGAAGCCCAGGAGGTTCTGGCCCTGCCAGGCGGTGACGTCTTCGGCTCGGGGGTCGTCGGCGGCCAGACCCATGCCCCAGACGCGGTCCACGGGGCTTGCCTCCACCAGGACCCGGCCGCGGGTGCCGAGGAGGTAGTCGCGGAGGTCTTTGTTTTGGCCGAACTTCGCCTCATTGCCTCTTGTGACTATCGCCACACGATTGGCCCGCCATGTTCGCTCGTCGAAGTTCCGGACTCGGCGGCCCAGGTCTTTCGCGCGGTTGGGATGGGACGCGGCGATGATGGCGGCGGCCGTTTCCTCGTCGCCGAAGAGGCGGGCTTTCTCGGCCATCATGTAGTGCTCGGCGGTCGCGTAGGCGGTGCCGTCGAGGGTGAAGGGAGACGGCCACCACTGGCTGAGGTAGCCGGGACCTGGGGTCCGGTGGCCCCAGAAGAACAGGAACTTCAGGCGGGTGCCCCCGTTCTGGAGGCGGGTCAGCTCGGCTACGTCCATGGGGAAGAAGGGTGCCAGGCGGGCGGGTTCGGGGGCCAGTGGGTTTCCCGGGCGGGAATGGTTGATCGATTGGCGGTGTTAAGGGTTGTGCCGCGCGCTCTACGGGGGAGGGACGCGGTCTAGACCATTTTGCGGAAGTGGGCCCGTCGCCGAGAAAATCGCCCAACTGGGCCCCGGCTCGAACTGGGAGGACAGCAGTAACAATGAACGATGCCCTGGCGAACCCCCGTCGCACCAAGATCGTCTCCTGGCCGGAGCCGCGGCCGATGGACGCCGACTCCGAGCACCCCGCGGAGTCCGAGGCCAAGGACGATCTCGCCGTGCGCTGACCGGCCCTCCGGCCGACAGGTCGAAGCCCGTCCGGATCGATCCGGACGGGCTTTTCGCGTCCGGGCTCACAAGCGGGTCGTGTAGAGGCCGTCCTCGGTGGCCGCCAGGAGGGTGCCGTCCGAGGCCAGGGCGAGGTCGTTGACCGGGGCCGGGACCTTGACGCGGCAGTGCGGGCGGGAGGCGGCGGCGTCCCAGGCGAGGAGCACACCGGGCTCGTTCTGGAGGGCGGCGGCGACGAGGAGGCGGCCGTCCGCCGTGGCCGCCGCGACGTGGTCGCAGGGGGCCGGGGCCTCCAGGGTCGCGAGAGGGGCGCCGTCCAGGCCGCGGACGCACAGGCCGGACGGGGCCGGCTGGACGAGGACCAGGCCGTCCGGTGACGGGGCCAGCACCGCGTAGGCGGCGGGCAGGGTGGCGATCTCCTCGCCGCGCTCCACGTCCAGGATGCTGACCGCGGAGTCGCCGGGCAGGCCGATGAGGGGACCCGTGGCGGGGGTGGCGTGCAGGATCCAGCGGTCGATGGCCGAGCCGTGGCCGAGCCAGAGGGTGAACTCGGCCAGGCGGTCGCCGGTGCGGGCGTCCCACACGATCACCTCGGCGTCGTACGCGGGGCCGAAGACGGCGACGACGGCGCCGCGGCCGCGGTGGACGGCCAGGCCGAGCAGGTCGGGCCGGCCGTCCAGCGTCAACTCATCCCCGCTCCCCAGGTCGTGGACGTGGATACGGTCGCGGTGGTCCCAGACGACGGTCGGCGAACCGGCGAGGACGCCGAACGCCCACTCGGCGCGGTCGGTGGGAAAGTCGGGGATCGGCGCGCCCACCGCCGCGCGGGCCGTCAGGTCCCAGAGCCGGCCGGTGTTCTCGCCCGGGGACGCCTGGGAGGAGAACGCCAGCAGCGCTCCTTCGGCGGTGACGGCGACGCTGTCGAACGGTCCCTGCGCCAGCGGTTCCACCTGCACGCTTTCCGGCATGCGTCGGAGATTAGGCCACCCGGCTGGGATCGTTCCATGCCCTCATCGGAACTCGGCCGCCCTGTGACAATTCCCTTCTTTTTGGTGCTGTAGTGGGGACAC
>NZ_BCQQ01000119.1 GCF_001552155.1 Actinomadura formosensis NBRC 14204
CCAGCATGATTTGACGCTGCGGCTTGCCGTAGGTGAGGCAGATCTGCACCAGCGGGCCGGTCTGCTCACTATCGATTTCCGCCTGGACCGGGCCACTGAGCGGCTCGGCGAAGTACCGGACCAACCAGGCGGCGCCCCTGTCGGCATCCGGGCCACCACGCCGGCCCTCCTCGTCCGTGTCGAGATGGGCCAACCCCGCAGCATCCCGCTGCCGGATCTTAATGATGACCTCACCGACGCGAGAACGGAGGTCTGCGTTGTCATAGCCGGTGAAAGTGACATTCACCGGCGGTTCGGGCGCGCTGTCGTGCTGCGAGCACCCCGCCATGGCCAATGCCCCAGCGGCGGCGGCCGAGGCCATCAGGAGACGGCCGCACCGGTGCCCTGTATGCCGGACCGGGATCACCACGCCACCCACGCAAAGCCGACGCCACTCTCATAGATCTCGTGGACCTGCCACAACGGTTTATAAGTACCGCCGTGCGGCTTACCGTTCACGCGTCTTTGCCGGGCCATGTAATCCCGTCCACACTGTTCGCGGTCTTCTTTGACACGATCACCGCATGACTTAGGATTTCATCCTTGAAGCGCATGAAGTGGATCGTATCCCAGCCATATAGCACCCCAACTCGGTGATCGAGCCGGGCGGGTTGAGGAAGTCGTGCGTCTCGTCGATACAGGCGGCCGCATCGCGCCGCTCGTGCTGGGTGGCGCACGGGTGATCACGGCCCGGGCGGCAGAGGCGGGCTCCTGGTAGGAGCTCCAGAACCGCACAGCAGCTCGCCGGTGACACGGGCGCGGTAGTGCCTGTCGACCCGCACGCCGGGGTCGGACGGTTCGGAACGGAGGCCGCACGGCTGGCGCCCATGAGCCCGCAACAGCTTGGGGGCCGGCCCACGTCGGCGCACAGGCGTTACTGGACCCCGATACGTGGCTCGCAGCGGCACGGCGGTGATGGGGCTGGTCGCACGGCTCGCGGCGCGGGGGCCGAGGTGGCGCCCGAATTGGCGGGCATCGATCTCGTGCCGGGTGAGCTGTCCGCAGCCGGACAGCGATTGCCGGAGACTCGTCCGAGGTTCAATCACCGGCTGATTCGGGCGGCTCCTAGGATGTGAGGCTGAAGTGGGCGTCGAATGTTAGGCGGTGCGGGGTGGCTCAGCTTGCTATTGCGGATTCGTTCATGCCGCAGTACGCGAAGTTGCAGCCGAAAGTACGTAGGAGCGTGGACGCGGCGGTGGCGAAGTTCGCCGAGCACACGCACGCGGGCCTGCACCTGGAGAAGATCAGCAATGCCAGGGATCCGCGGATCCGGACGATACGGATCGACCAGTTCTGGCGCGGGGTGGTGCTGGCGCCGCAGAAGGGCGACGTTCACTGTCTGCTGGCGGTGATGCCTCACGATGACGCCATCACGTACGCGAAGAGCAAGAAGTTCTCCGTCAACCAGGCGCTCGGAGTACTGGAGGTCCGGGACCAGGTCGCCCTGGAGGAGATGTCGCCCGCACTTGAGAAAGTCGCCGAGCGGACGAACTTCCGGCTGCTGGGGCATGTTTTCGACAAGGACCTGGTGCGGCTCGGGATCGACAGGGAGCTGATCCCGCTCGTCAAGCTGCTGACGGAGGAGTCGCATCTGCAGGCGATGGAGAAACTGCTGCCGGAGCCGCAGTACATCGCCTTGCTGGCGCTGGCGCAGGGCATGAACGTGCAGCAGGCGTGGGACGAGGTCGCGCAGTGCCTGCCGGTCGAGGAGAAGCCGAAGGCGGTCGATCCGGACGATCTGGTGACCGCCATGCGGCGGACGCCGGGGAAGGTCGTTTTCGTCAACGGGCCGGAGGAACTGCGGGACGTTCTGGCCCATCCGTTCGACATGTGGCGGGTCTTCCTGCATCCGGTGCAGCGGCGGGTGGCGCTTCGGCCCTCCTACAGCGGACCCGCGCAGGTCACGGGTGGTGCTGGGACGGGGAAGACCGTGACGGCGCTGCATCGGGCGAAGTTCCTGGCGGGCAGGGGCGGGCGGGTTCTGCTGACGACGTTCACGCGGAATCTGGCGGAGGCGCTGGAGAAGCAGCTTTCCCTGCTCGTGGACGACGAGGACGTTCGCGGGCGGATTCAGGTCAAGAACGTGGACGCGCTTTCGTACTCGATCGTCGGGCGCCACCACAAGCCCGGTATCGCCGGGGCCGACGTGCTGGAGCCGCTGTGGGAGGAGGCGGCGGAGGGGACCCCGTTCTCGCCGACGTTCCTGGAGCGGGAATGGGAGCAGATCATCCTGGCTCAGGGGCTGGAGAGCGAGGAGGAGTATCTCGGGTGCACGCGGGCCGGGCGCGGGGTTCCGCTGGGAAAGGCGCAGCGGTCGGTGGTGTGGCGCGCGATCGGGCATGTGGCGGACGGGCTGGCGGCCGAAGGAAGGTCGACGTTCCACCAGCTCGCCAACGAAGCGGCCGAGCTGGTGCGGCGGCCCGAATACGACCATGTGATCATCGATGAGGCGCAGGACATTCACACGGCGCAGTGGCGGCTGCTGCGGCGGCTCGTCGCGGAAGGGCCCGATGACCTGTTCATCGTCGGGGATCCGCATCAGCGGATTTATGACAGTCACGTGTCGCTGGCCAGTCTCGGCATCAATGTGCGGGGGCGCAGTACCAAGCTGAAGCTGAACTATCGGACTACGCAGGAGATCCTGACGTGGTCGGTGCCTTTGCTGGGGCATGCGCCCGCTCATGGGCTCGATGATTCCGCGGACACGCTGGACGGGTACCGGTCGCCGATGCATGGGCGGCGGCCCGTGGTGAAGGCGTATCCGGATATGGACGCCGAATTGGACGGGCTCGTCGAGCAGGTGCGGGCCTGGCTGGACGCCGAGGTCGAGCCCGGCGCGATCGGGGTCGCCACCCGGTATGTGTGGGTGGCGCGGAAGGCCGCCAGGCGGCTGAAGGAGGAGGGCATCACGGCGTATCAGGTGCCCAGTAAGTCGCCGGGTGTTCAGGTCGGGTCGATGCACAAGATGAAAGGTCTGGAGTTCCGGTGCATCGCCGTCATCGGGGCCGATGAGAACTCGCTGCCGTCGGCGAAGGCCATCACGCCGGAAGACGAGGACCCGAAGGCGCACGCGCAGGACGTCCAGAAGGAGCGGTGTCTGCTGTTCGTGGCCTCTACGCGGGCGCGGGACCACCTGTATGTGTCGTATGCGGGGTCGCCTAGCCCGTTCCTGCCCGGCTGAGGTCGTAGAGAAGGGTTTGCAGGCCGGCGATCTGCGGGTGGCCGGCGCCGTACAGGCCGGTGATGTCGGCCAGGAGTTCAGTGAGTTCCTTGCGGGTCTCGTCGGTGCGTCCCGCGGCGAGTTTGAGGCGCGCTATGCGTTCGCGGACGCGCAGGGTGAGGGTGTCGTAGGGGCTGCCGGGTGAGAGGTCGTCCAGGAGTTCTTGCAGATGGGTGAGGGCCGTGTCGGTGGCTCCCAGGTGGGCTTGGCTGACGGCTTCTTGTTCGCGGCAGTCCAGGACGTGCGGGTCGTCCGGCCCATAGAACTCGGACAAGGTCACGGCGGCGGCGCGGTAGGCGTGGACGGCTCGGCGGTAGTCGCCGCCCTGGAACAGGACATCGGCCAGGTCTAGGCGGAGCCCCATGTATTCGGGGTCGTCGTCGCCCAGGGCGAGGCGGGCGGGTTCGGTGAGGCCGGAGAGGAGTTCGGCCGCCTGCGTGTAACGGCCCGCGTCGGCCAGGTCGCCTGCTTCCGCGCGCGCTTGGACGACTTCATCGAAGGTGGGCAGTTCCACCGGTTCTTCGGGGCGGGGTGGAGTGGCCGTGCCGGTTATGCGGATGCGGCTGAGGGCGGTCGAGTACAGGTGCTGCGGGGCGATCGTGTCGACGATTCCCGGCAGCGGGTTCAGGGAGGAGACGAACTCCAGGAGGCGGCGGTGGACCTCATCGGCGTTCGCGGGGCGGCCGGCCGGCTGCTTGGCGAGGAGTTGCAGGATGAGGGCGTCCAGGGCGGGAGGCACGTCGGGGCGCAGGACGCGGGGTGGCGTCGGGTCCTCGTCCTCGTGGCGGCGCAGTACCTCGTATGGGGTGCCGCCGAGGAAGACCTGGCGGCCGGTGAGCATCTCGTAGAGGACGCATCCGAGCGAGTACAGGTCGCTCTGCGGGCCTGGGCTGCCGTACACCTGCTCCATGGCCGTGTAGCCCGGCGTGTAGGGCGCACCCAGGCCGGTGGTGGTTCGGCGTACGTCGCCTGGGCCGAGACCCACCGCGGCACCGAAATCGAGGACCTTCACCGAGCCGTCCCGGCACAGCATCAGGTTGCTGGGCTTGAGGTCACGGTGGACGAGCGGGCGGCGGTGTGCGACGTTCAGCACGGCGCACACCTGAGCGGCTATGAGGGCGGCCCAGGAGATGGACAGCTTCTCTTCGGCGTCCAGGACGTGGTCGACCGTCGTGCCTTCGACATACTGCATGACCAGGTAGAAGCACCCGTCGTGGCTGCCGAAGTCGTAGACCGTCGGGACTCCGGGGTGCTCGAACCAGGCCGTGCTGCGGGCCTCCTGCTCGAACCGTCCGACGAGCGACTCGTCCGAGACGCGGGTGAACTTGACGGCCAGGCGCCGGTCGAGGAAGCGGTCGTAGGCCCGCCACACCTCGCCCATCCCGCCGCGCCCGATCGCCTGGTCGAGCTCGTACCGTTCGCGTTCCCCGAGGAGATCGCCCCGCCGCAACGCCCACCTCCCCTGGCCCGTGCAGGCAGCGTACCGGCGTCAGCCGGACGGGCGGAGGGTGCCGGCGCCCAGTCCTTCGAGGCCGAGGCGGAGGACGTCGGCGCCGCGCCGGTACGTCTCGCGGAGGGCGGCTTCGAGGTCGGTGAGCTTGCGGAACGCCCTGCCGAGTTCGGTCTGCTCGTCCAGGGTGAGGCGGGGCAGCCGGGCGCGGCGGACGTCGAAGCGGGCGGAGGAGGTGGAGCTGCGGAGCGAGGCGCCCTGCGCGCCGAGGAGCAGCCAGCCGGCGACGAAATCGGGGTCGAGGCGGGACGGTTCGGCGCGCACGAGGGCCAGGCCGGGGCCGAGGACCGCACCGCCCTCTCTCATGACGCGGGCCACGGGATGGCGGGCGGCGAGCGAGACGACGACATCGCCGGCGGCTGTCTGCACGTGGTGCGGGTCGTGTGCGGCCGTTCCCGTGGGCTCCTGGCCCAGAGCGATGTCCTCCAGGGTGAGAACGGGGACGTTTCCTTCGCCGGTGCGTACCTTGGCCGAGGGGCGGAGTATCTGCAGCACACCTGCCTTGGCCAGCTCACCGATCGTCGTCATGGGGACATCGGCGCGCGCGCGGGCCTGGGCGAGGAACGACAGGTCGGCGACCGTTTGCGGTAGTGCGGCGGCCCTCTTCTCCAGGGCTTCGCGGGCGGCGATGAACGAGCCCTCCGCCGTGGGCGTGGTTCGCTGCGGAAGGTAGCGGGCCGGGGTCAGGTCGACCTCGTCATCGAGCAGGTCGATGATGCGTACGACGACACTGGAGTCGGTCTTGGCGGGCTTGCCCTTCGCGTAGCGGCCCCAGGCGTCCAGGGCCGTCTTCTGGAAGTTCTCGGGGTCGGCCGACGTGTCGACCATCAAGACGTCGTCCGCCGGGGTGTCGCCTGAAGCCGGACGGCGGAGCACCCAGATGGCGAGCGCGACGGCCATGTTCGGCACCGCGCCCGGGGGCAGGCCGATGACGGCGCGAAGCGCCCCGCGGCGGAGCAGTTCGGAACGGACACGGCGTCCTGAACGGCGGTTCGCCACGGCCGGAGGCATGAGCAGGACGACATGCCCCCCAGGGTGGACGTGGGCAAGACCGTGTTGCAGCCAGGCGAGTTCCGATTCCATGCGCGGTGGAAGCCCGTACTCCCAGCGTGGGTCGCCGGTCAGTTGCTCGTAGCCCCAGCCACGGTCGTTGAAGGGCGGGTTGGAGACGACGAGGTCGACCGTGCGTCCGGGGAAGGCGTCGGCCAAGAGCGAGTCGCCTGGGCAGACCTCGGCGGGGGCGCCGCGTAGCGCCAGCTGTATCGCGGACATGCGGGCGGTCGTGTCGTCGATCTCCTGGCCGAGGAGCCGATCGACGTCCTTGAACAGCTCGTGGGCCGTCTTCAGGAAGGTGCCCGTCCCGCAGGCGGGGTCGAGGACGGTCCGGGCGGGGCCGCCGAGTTCGAGCATCAGCCGGACGACCGGCTCCGGCGTCAGGTAGACGCGGCGGCTGTGATGCTCCAGGTAGCGGGTGCGCAGGAACTCGAACGTCTCCGAGACGCCCAGTTCGTCCACGAGCTGGGCGAGGGCGCGGGCGATCACGGCGCAGGACGGCGGCACCGGGCCGGTGCGCGCGCGCAGGGTGCGCGCGATCTCCTCGTCCGAGGCGTCCGGCAGCTCCCGCCAGTGGCCAGGGTCGTCGCGCAGGGAGAGCAGGAACGCGCCGGCGAAGGTGAGGACGTCGGCGAGGTCCATGCCCTCGGACGCCGCCGCGCGCAGGGACTGCCAGACGCGCTCGCGGACGGGCGAGTCGGTCAGCTTCCCCTGGCCGCGGAGCCAGTTCTCCACCTCGGCGAGGGAGAACGTCGGGCTGACCGCCGTCCCGCCGACGGGCTGGGGGAAGTCGTCGTGGCGGCGGCGCCAGTTGCTCACGGCCGCGCGCCCCACCGCGGCCAGGCGGGCGATGTCCGCCGCGGTCACCGTCGCGTCGTTCGACACCAGCACTCCCCTCAGCCGACATGCACGATGGCCTCACCCTAGCGCCTGCGACACCGGTTGATCTGATTCACGTCCTCCCCGGCGAGCATCTCCGTTCGCGCACATACGCATCGCACTTCATAGGTTGATCACATTCACATATACATGTGTACAGCCGTTCCGCCGAAGGCCGGCGAACTGCACGACTCGATGTTCTCCGGCGGCGATCACCTCGCGCGTAATCGACGGGCGAGGGCGATGATCGTCGTCCGGGGGTGCTGCGGGGTGCGGGAGAATCGGGGCATGCAATTCGGCATCCTGGGGCCCGTCGAGGTTCGCGTGGACGGGGCCGCCGTGCCGGTCGGCGGGCCGCTGGTCCGGGCGTTGCTGGCGATGCTGGTCCTGGACGCGGGACGGGTCGTCCGCACCGGCAGGCTCATCGACGGGCTCTACGGGGAGGACCCGCCGCAGGGGGCCGCGAACGCCCTGCAGTCGCAGGTGTCGCGGCTGCGGAGGGGGCTCGGGAACGCGGGCCTGGTCGAGGGGCACCCGGCGGGGTACCGGCTGGCCGTGAAGCGGGAGGACACCGACGTCCACCGGTTCCAGTCGCTCGTCCGGGACGGGCGGCAGGCCATGGCGGAGGGGCGGCACGAGGCCGCGGCCGTCCTGCTGGAAGAGGCGCTCGGCCGGTGGCGCGGGCCCGCCCTGGCCGATGTGAGCGCGCCGTTCGCCGCGGCGCAGGCGGCGCGGCTGGAGGAGGAGCGGGCGTCGGCCGCCGAGGAGTACGGCGAGGCGCGGATCACCGCCGGTGACCCGGCGGCGGTCGTCGCGGTGCTGCGCGACCTGGTGGACGCCCGGCCGCTGCGCGAGCGGGCGCGGGCGCTGCTGATGCGGGCGCTGCACGGCGGCGGGCGGCAGGCGGAGGCGCTCGCGGTGTTCGAGGACGGGCGGCGCGTCCTCGCGGGCGAGCTGGGCGCCGACCCGTCCAGGGAACTGGCCGAGGTGCATCTGGCGATCCTGCGGGGCGACCTGGAGGCGGGGCCGCGGGCCGTCCGGCCGGCCCTGCCCGCGCAGCTCACCAGCTTCGTCGGGCGCGAGGGGGAACTGCGGCGCGTCGGGAAGATGCTGGCGAGCGGGCGGCTGGTGACGCTGCTCGGCCCCGGCGGGGCGGGCAAGACGCGGCTGGCGATCGAGGCGGCGGGACGGCGGGACGGCGAGGTCTGCTTCGTCGACCTGGCGCCCACCGTGCCGGAGGAGGTGCCGAAGACGCTGCTCGCGGCGCTCGGGCTGCGCGAGGCCGGGATGCTGCCGGTCCCCGGCGAAACGCAGCCGGACGCGGTGGAGCGGCTGGTCACGGCGCTGAACGGGCGGCGGCTCCTGCTCATCCTGGACAACTGCGAGCACGTCGTCGCGGCCGTCGCCGGGCTGGCGCACCGGCTGCTCAGCGCGTGCCCGGACCTGCGGGTGCTCGCGACCAGCCGGGAGGCGCTCGCGATCACGGGTGAGGCGCTGTGGCCGCTGCCGCCGCTGGCGCTGCCGCCCGAGGGCGCGCCCGCCGGCGAGCTGGCGGAGTACCCGGCGGTGCGGCTGTTCCTGGACCGGGCCGAGGCGGTCCGTCCCGGTTTCGCGGTGGACGAGGGGAACGCCGGGGCCGTCATGCGGATCTGCCGGGCGCTGGACGGGCTGCCGCTGGCGATCGAGCTGGCGGCGGCGCGGCTGCGGTCGCTGCCGGTCACCGACGTCGCGGCGCGGCTGGACGACCGGTTCCGGCTGCTGTCGCGCGGGAACCGGGCCGCGGCGCCGCGCCACCAGACGCTGCGGGCGGTCGTCGAGTGGAGCTGGGACCTGCTGGACGAGGCCGAGCGGACCCTCGCGCGGCGGCTGACGGTGTTCTCCGGCGGGTTCACGATGGACGCGGCCGTCGGCGTGTGCGACCTGGACGACGCCGACGAACTGCTCGCCGAACTGGCCGACCGGTCCCTCCTGCAGAGCGACGGCGTCCGGTACCGGATGCTCGACACGATCCGCGCGTTCTGCGCCGAGCGGCTGGAGGAGGCCGGGGAGAGGGACCGGTTCGAGCGGGCCCACGCGGAGTACTTCACCGGGCTCGCCCGGCGCGCCGACCCGCACCTGCGCGGCACCGGGCAGCTGGAATGGCTCGGGCTGCTCGCCGCCGACCACGGGAACCTGCACGCGGCGCTGCGGTGGTGCGTCCGGTCCGACCCGGCGCTCGCGCTGCGGCTGGTCGCGTCGCTGTCGTGGTACTGGTGGCTGCGGGGACGCGTCGAGGGCGCGCCGCTGGCGTCGGAGCTGCTGGAGGTGATCGGCGCCGATCCTCCCAAGGGGTCCGAGGAGGAGTACGTCCTGTGCGTCGCGAACGCGCTGTCGGGCGGAATCACGGGTGAGCGCACGGCGGCGTGGCTCGACCGCGCGGAACGGCTGCTGCACGGCGTGGGCGGCCCGCTGCGGTACCCGGTCGTGATCGTGCTGTGGGCGCTGACCGCCGGGCCGGCCCGCACCGACATCGCGGTGTTCGCCGAGCAGATCGGGGACGACCCGTGGTCCCGGGCTCTGGTGCGCATGAGCGACGGGTTCCTGGCCCAGTACGGCGGCGACATCGCCGGGGCGGAGGAGGCGTGCGGCGAGGCGCTGCGCGGGTTCCGCGCCTGCGGCGACCGCTGGGGTGCCGCCAACACGCTCGACACCCTCGCGCAGATGGCGGCCTGGCGCGGCGACCGAGACCGGGCGCTGGCGCTCCTGGACGAGGCGCTGGACATGCTCGGGAGGCTCGACGCGCTGGAGGACACCTCCGACCTGCTCTACCAGCGCGCCCTCGTGCTCCTGCACAGCGGGAGGCCGGACGCGGCGCGGGCGGCGCTCGAACGCGGCGTCGAGCTGGCCCGCCGGGCCGGCACCCCGGACAAGGTCGCCGGCTGCTGCCAGGGGCTCGGCGAGGTGGCGCGGCTGACCGGGGATCTCGGCGAGGCGCGGCGGCTGTACGACACGGCGCTGACCGGCTACACCTCCGACCGGTTCATCGTCGTCGCGGTGCGGGGGGCGGCGCTGGTCGGGCTGGGGTGGGTGGCGGTCGCGGAGGGCGACACCGCGCGGGCCCGGGAGCTGTTCTTCCAGGCGCTGGACATGTCGTTCGACCACCCCATCTTCATGTACCAGGCGGCCGCGGCGACCGGGCTGGCGGGCGTGGCCGCCGCGGAGCGGGACGGGGAGCGCGCGGCTCACCTGCTCGGCGTGGCGGCGGCGCTGCGCGGCGTCCAACCCGCCGGGGACCTCGACGTCCGGCGCGTCTCCGCCGCCGCCCGCGCCCTCCTCGGCGACCGCGCCTACGAGACGGCGTTCGGCCGGGGCGCCGCGCTCCCCCGCGACGAGGCCATCGCCCTGCTGACCGTCCGCTGACGGCCCGGCCGGCCGCGGCGGTCAGCGGACGGTGCGGGGACGGTCAGCGCCGGCGGCGAACCTGCGGGCATGAACTCCTCAGCCCGTAAATGGGGCACGTTCGCGATCTGCCTGCTGGTGTCGCTCGTGCCGAACATCGACCTGACCGCGCTGAACCAGGCCGTCCCGCACCTGAGCGCGGACCTGCGCCCCTCTGCCACGCAGATCCTGTGGATCGCCGACGCCTACGGGTTCGCGCTCGCCGGCCTGCTGATCACCATGGGGGTGGTCGGCGACCGCATCGGCCACAAGAAGCTGCTGCTCGTCGGGACGGCGGTGTTCGCCGCCGCGTCCGCCGTGACCGCCTACGCGCCGAGCGCCGAGTCGCTGATCGCGGCTCGCGCGCTGCTGGGCGTGGCGGGGGCGACGCTGATGCCGTCCTGCCTGTCGCTGATCCGCCGGGTGTTCACCGACCCGAAGGAGCGGACGGTCGCGATCGGCGCGTTCAGCGGCGTCGCCGGTCTCGCGGTCGGTCTCGGGCCCGTCATCAGCGGTGCGCTCCTCGACCACTTCTGGTGGGGCTCGGTCTTCCTGATCAACGTGCCGCTGATGGCGGCGGCGTTCCTCGCCGGCGCGGTCGTCCTGCCGGAGTCGCGCAACCCCGCCCCGGGGCGGCTCGACCTGCCGAGCGTGCCGCTGTCGATCATCGGCGTCATCGGCCTGGTCTACGCGGTCAAGGTGGCGGCGGCGGACGGCCCGGGCGAGCCCCGCGTCCTCGTCTCGGCGCTGGCCGGGGCGCTGGCCCTGGCGGTGTTCCTGGTCCGGCAGGGGCGGCTCGCCGAGCCGCTGATCGACATCCGGCTGTTCCGCCGTCCCGCGTTCGCCGGGGCGGTCGGCACCAACATGATCGCGATGTTCACCCTGGTCGCCCAGTCGCTGATCTTCTCGCTGTTCTTCCAGCTGGCGCTCGGCTGGTCGCCGCTGAAGGCGGGCCTGGCCGGGCTGCCCGGCGCCGGCGGCGCGATCATCGGGGGCGCGGCACTCGCCCCGCCGCTCATCACCGCCCTCGGCCGCGCCCGCGTCGTCGCGATCGGCATGCTGGTCGCCGCCGCCGGCTTCACCCTCTACCTGACGATCGGCCTGCACACCTCCTACTGGCTGATGCTCCCGGCGATGCTGCTGGGCGGCTGCGGGATGGGGATGGCGATGACGGTCACCGCCGACACCGTCCTCGCGTCGGTGCCGAAGGACCGCTCCGGTGCCGCGTCCGCGATCTCCGAGACGGCCACGGAACTCGGCGGCGCGCTCGGCATGGCGGTGCTCGGCAGCATCCTGACCGCCGTGTACCGCAACGTCCTGGACCTGCCCGCGGGCCTGCCCGCCCCGGCCGCGTCCGCCGCCCGCGACGGTCTCGGCGCCGCCCTCCAGGCCGCCGCGGAGCTGCCCGGGACCCTCGGCGCCCAGGTCGCCGCCGCGGCGCGGGGGGCCTTCGTGGACGGGATGCACGCCGCCCTGGCCTGCAGCGCGGGGTTCGCCGCCCTGGTCGCGGTCTTCGCGCTGGTGACGCTCCGCGGCGTCCCGAAGGTCATCTCCGAGCCCGAAGAGCCCGAGCTGACCCCCGTCCGCTGAGCGGCCGCCCGATCCCGCCCCGGCCGGCGCGGTATCGGACATTTCCCCCACTCGAAAAATGTGATATCACTTTGCTATGACAGTGATAACACAGCAGGAGGACGGCATGACGGATGCGGCGGGGACGGTGGAGATGCCACGGCCGAAGATCGCCGAGCGGGCGGCGGCGGACCGCGGCGGGTGGGCGATGCTGGGGATCGCCCTCCTGCTGATCGCGGCGGGGGCCGCGGCGACGCTCGCCGGGGTCGCGGCCGGCGGGAGCGCCGCCATCGCGGCGGGGATCACGGCGGGGGTGCTGCCGGCGCTCGCCGGGCTCGTCATCGCGGCGGGGCTGACACCGGTGGCGCCCGGTGAGGCGCGGGTGCTGCAGCTGCTCGGCCGGTACACCGGGACGGTCCGCACCGACGGACTGCGGTGGGTGAACCCGCTGACCGGGCGGCGCCGGGTGTCGACCCGGATCCGCAACCACGAGACCGGGCTCGCCAAGGTCAACGACCTGGACGGGAACCCGATCGAGATCTCCGCCGTGGTGGTGTGGCAGGTCGCCGACACCGCGCGGGCCATGTTCGAGGTCGACGACTTCGTGGAGTTCGTCGCGTTCCAGACCGAGGCGGCCGTCCGGCACATCGCGGGCAGCTTCCCCTACGACGCCGCCGACCGGACATCGCTGCGGGACAACGCCGACGAGATCACCGCGCAGCTGTCGGAGGAGCTGGCGCAGCGCGTCGCGTCCGCCGGGGTGGAGATCATCGAGTCGCGGATCACCCGGCTGGCGTACGCGCCGGAGATCGCGCAGGCGATGCTGCGCCGACAGCAGGCGGGCGCGGTGGTGGCGGCGCGGCAGCGGATCGTCGAGGGCGCGGTCGGCATGGTGCAGTCGGCCCTGGACAAGCTGGACGAGGAGAACGTGGTCGAGCTCGACGAGGAGCGCAAGGCGGCGATGGTCAGCAACCTTCTGGTCGTGCTGTGCGCCGACCGGGACGCCCAGCCGGTGGTCAACACCGGCACTCTCTACCAGTGACCCGGGCCGTTGAGCACGGAGCGCAAGAAGATCCTGCTGCGGCTCGACCCCGCCGTCCACGACGCGCTGGCCCGGTGGGCCGGGGACGAGCTGCGCAGCACCAACGCGCAGATCGAGTTCCTGCTGCGGCAGGCGCTCGCCGACGCGGGCCGGATGCCCGGATCGGCGGGACGGATGCGAAGGCCCGGGCGTCCGCGCAGGCGGCCCGGGGACGGGGAGAACGAGGACCCGCCGCCCGGCGGGGGCGAGGACTAGCGATGGTCGAGGTTCCAGAATCGCTGCCGGCACGGATGTACCTGCTGGCGTACGACCTGCGAAAGCAGAAGATGGCCAAGGGCGGCACGCGGCTCGGCTACGTGCTGCGTGCCGCCGCGCTGACGGAGCTGTACCTGGACGGGCGGCTCGGCGAGGAGCGGCGCGGCCCCGTCCCGGGGACGCCGGGCGACGATCCGTACGGGGTGGTGGCGCAGATCGCGGCGTCGCGGCCCCGGCCGTGGCGGCACTGGGTGCGCAAGGACGCGAGGGCCCTGGTGGGGACGGTCCGGGACGAGCTGATGCGGGACGGCTGGATCAAGGTGCGCGACCGCCGCGTGCTGGGCCTGTTCCCGCACCGGCAGATCACGGTGCGGGACCCGCGGGTCGTGAAGACGCTGTACGGCGGGGCGTCGTCGGCGCTGCGGGGACGTCCGGTGGCGCATGTGCACAGCTACGACGCGGCGGCGGCCGCGCTGGCGGCGGCGGGCGAGCTGACGCCGGTCCTGACGGGGCGGGACCGGCGGCGGTACAAGCGGCGGATCGAGGAGCTGTCGGCCCGGACGGGCCCGGCCGTGCCGGCGGTCCGCGCGCTGAACGCCTCCGCCGCGGCGGCCGGCGGCTGACCGGCAAGCGCGGAATCATACAAATTCCGCAGCATTGACCTTGTATCGGGCATTAACGGCGGCGAGGACGACCCGCCCCATAGCGTGATCGGACATGGACCCCGAACGCCTGATCTATCCGCTGCTGAAGCACGTCCTCATGGGCCCCGCGATGCGCGCCGCCTTCCTGCCCCGGGTGAGCGGCCTGCGGCACGTCCCGCGGATCGGTCCGGTGATCCTCGCCGCGAACCACCTGGCGTTCCTCGACTCGTTCGTCCTGCCGCTGATGGTGCCGCGGCGGGTGCACTTCCTCGGCAAGCACGAGTACTTCACCGAAGCGGGGCCGAAGGGCCGCGCCACGGCGGCGTTCTTCCGCAGCCTCGGGGCGATCCCGGTCGACCGGTCCGGCGGGCGGGCGGCGCTGGACGCGCTCGACACCTCCGCGGCGGTGCTGGAGCGCGGCGGCGTGTTCGCGATCCACCCCGAGGGCACCCGCTCCCCCGACGGGCGGCTCTACCGGGGCCGGACGGGGGTGGCGCGGCTGGCGATGCGGACCGGCGCGCCCGTGGTCCCGGTCGCGATCCTCGGCACCGACAGGGTGCAGCCGCGGGGCCGGGCCGTCCCGAGACCGGGGCGGATCGGGCTGCGCATCGGCCCGCCGATGCACTTCGGCGGACGGGACGAGGGCGTCCCGCGCGGCAGGGCGGCCCGGCAGGTCACCGACGAGATCATGGTGGCGATCCAGGGCCTCTCAGGTCAGGAGTACGTGGACGGCTACGCGCCCCGGCCGGGCGATCCGGCGTGACCGGCCCCATGTTTGAGCGTGCCCGGAAGGGCACGATTCAGGGGGACGGACGGAGATGATGTGGAAATCAGCCTGGACCTCCAGCTTCCCCGGGACGCCGCGAGCGTCCCGGCCACCCGGAGGCTCCTGGACGCGGCGCTCGCCGCACTCGGAGTGGAGGACCACATCCGCGACGACATCGAGGTGATGCTCACCGAGGCGTGCACCAACGTGATCAAGCACGCCGAGCACGGGGCCGACTACACGGTGCGGGCCACGATCCAGGGCCGGCGGTGCGTGATCAAGGTGATCGACTCGGGCGTCGGGTTCGACGCCGGGAGCGTCCTGCGTCCGGAGGCGTCCGCCGAGCACGGCCGCGGCCTGCTGATCATGCGGTCGCTGGCGGACGACGTGCGGTTCCGCTCGTTCGCCGAGGACGGTGCGCTCGTGTCGCTGGAGAAGCGCCTCAGCTACGGGGAGGACAGCCTCGGCGGCGTGCTCCTCGCCGGAAGCCGAATGCAGGTGCTGACCGGGGCGGGGCCGGAGACGGAGGAATTCGCGTCCCGGCTGTTCCAGATGGCGCGGGCCGGCGACACCGCGGGCCTCGTCGGGCACCTGGACACCGGGACGCCGGTGAACCTGGCCGACGACAGGGGCGACACCCTGCTCATGCACGCCGCCCGCCACGGGCACGCCGGCACCGTCCGGGCCCTCGCGGCGCGGGGCGCGGACCCCGAGCGCGCGAACGACCGCGGCCGGCGGCCCCTCGCGGGCGCGGTGTTCGGCAACGAGCCGGCGGTGGTGCGGGCCCTGCTGGACGCGGGCGCCGACCCGCGGGCGGGGTCGCCGTCCGCCATCGACACGGCGCGGATGTTCGGCAACACCGAGTTCCTCGCCTGGTTCTCCCAGGAGGCTCCCCCATCCGCCTGACCCCGGCGGATCAGTGCCGGACGCGCCGGCGCCGGCCCGGACGCGGCGGGTCAGAAGGCCAGTTCGTCCTTGCGGGGGACGCCGTTCGCGCGGGACGGGTCGTCCACGACCACGCGGTGGTGCCAGTACGGCGGGGCGATGCCCTCCTCACGGAGCACCCGGTGCAGGCGCTTGAGGAACTCGTGCTTGATCGCGAACTGGTCGCCGAACTCGCTGGACCGCAGGATCACGTGGAAACCGACGGTCGCGTCGTTGAAGTCGTCGAACCGCACCAGGACGTTGGAGTCCTCCACCCCGCCCTGGACGTCCTTCATGACGTCGTGGCCCACCTGGAGGAGGAGCTTCTCCACCTCATCGAGGTCGACCTCGTAGTGCACCTTCGCGTACACCATCACCGACATGTCCTGCGCGGGACGGTGGTAGTTGGTGAGGATCGTGTCGGAGAAGCGCTGGTTCGGGATGACCTCGATGTTGTCCGACAGCGTCCGGATGGAGGTGTTGCGCCAGTTGATGTCGACGACGTACCCCTCCTGGCCGGTGGCCAGCCTGATGTAGTCGCCGGGCTCGATCGTCTTGGACGCCAGGACGTGCACGCCCGCGAACAGGTTGGCGAGCGTGTCCTGGAGGGCCAGGGCGACCGCGAGACCGCCGACGCCCAGCGCGCCCAGCAGCGGCGTGATCGACACCCCGATGCTCTGCAGCATGATCAGGATGCCGATGCCGAGCACGATCACCCGCGTGATGTTCGCGAAGATCGTCACGTTCGCGGCGACGCCCTGCCGGGCCATCGCGATCGAGGTGACCGACGCCGCGATCAGCCGGGCCATCGCCAGCGAGATCACCAGGATCGCCACCGCCGTCAGCACCTTGGCGATCACGTCCAGGGTGCCGCGCGGCAGTTCCAGCACCCGCGCCGCCGTCCACAGGCCGAGCAGCAGCGCGAGCGGCATCGCCAGGTCCTTGACGAGGCGGGCGGCGAGGTCGTCCCAGGCCCACCGGGTGTCGCCCGCCCTCCGGAACAGCCGTCCGGTCAGCAGCCGCAGCAGAACGGCGATCACCAGCGCGGCCGCCATCACGACGGCGGCGGCGATGACTCGCTCCCAGCTCAGGTCACCCAGGTGAACCATGACGTGTGCAACTCTCCCTCCGCGGTACGTCCGCGAGATCCCGTTTTGTCGTCTTGCGGGTCCCGATCGTAGTGAAGACCCGGCATGGTGCGAGGCACATCACGGACATGTGGCTCCGAGTGCGGCGGGCCTGGCGGTTACGATCGACCAGGTGGTAAGCGTGGGAATGATGCGCCGGCTGGGGGTCACGGCGCTGGGACTGCGGAACGGCCCCCACCGCGTGACGGTCGAGCGGGACCTGGAGGTCCCCACCGCCGACGGCGTGACGCTGCTGGCCGACCGGTACGCCCCCGTGGACGTCGAGAAGGCGCCGACCGTCCTCGTCCGCTCCCCCTACGGGCGGCGCGGGCCGTTCGGGCTCATGTGCGGGCAGGCGTTCGCGTCGCACGGGTTCCAGGCCGTGGTGCAGAGCGTCCGCGGCGGATTCGGCTCGGGCGGCGTGTTCGAGGCGCTCGACGAACGCGAGGACGGCCTCGCCACCATCGAGTGGCTGAAGGCGCAGCCGTGGTTCGGCGGCACGTTCGCCATGCACGGCCCCAGCTATCTCGGCTACGTCCAGTGGGCCGTCGCCGCCGAGGCCGGGCCCGAACTGAAGGCGCTGTCGATGCAGGTCACCGCCTCGACGTTCCGGGACGCCGTCAACGTCGGCGGCACGTTCGCGCTGGAGTCGGCGCTCATCTGGGTCGACCTGACCGCGCGGATGAAGAACTCCCTGTCCGGCATCACGACCGGCATCATGTCGCCGCGCCGCGCCCGCCGCGCCACCCTGTCCGGGCGCCCGCTCGCCGAACTCGACCGGCTCGCGACCGGCGCGCAGCAGCGCTTCTTCCAGGAACTCCTCGTCAACGGCCCCGACACCCCGTTCTGGGACAAGCGCGACTTCTCCCCCACCGTCTCCACCGTGACCGCGCCGGTGAACATGACGGGCGGCTGGTACGACATCTTCCTGCCCTGGCAGATGAAGGACTACGCGGCGCTGCGGGCCGCGGGCCGCCGCCCCTACCTGACGATCGGCCCCTGGTTCCACGCCGACCAGCGGATGATGCGCGGCTCGGTCGCCGACTCCGTCAAATGGTTCCGCGCGCACCTGCTGGACGACCCGTCCGAGCTGCGGGAACAGCCCGTCCGGCTCTACATCACCGGCGCCGGCGAGTGGCGCGAGTTCCCCGACTGGCCGGTCCCCGGCATGCGCGAGGAACGCTGGCACCTGCACCCGGCCGGAGTCCTGTCCCCCGGCGCCCCGCACGACTCGGCCCCCGACACCTACCGCTACGACCCGAACCACCCGACGCCGTTCCTCGGCGGCCCCACGCTGCTCGGCGAGACCCGGCCGTCCACCGACCAGCGGCGGCTGGAACGCCGGCAGGACGTGCTGACCTACACCTCCGCCATCCTGGACGACGACGTCGAGATCATCGGCCCGGTCACCGCCGACCTGCACATCCGCTCGAACCGCGAGCACACCGACTTCGTCGTCCGGCTGTGCGACGTCACCCCGGACGGCGAATCCCTGAACCTCTGCGAGGGGATGCGCCGCCTCGTCCCCGGCAGCCCGGAACCGGGCGCCGACGGCGTCCGCCGCGTCGCCGTCGAACTGTGGCCCGCCGGCCACCGCTTCCGCCGCGGCCACCGCATCCGCGTCCAGGTGGCGAGCGGCGCCTACCCGCGCGTGGCCCGCAACCCCGGGACCGGCGCCCCCATGGGCACCGCCACCGAGATGCTCACCGCGGATCAGGAGATCTTCCACACTCCCGCCCACCCGTCGGCGATCACCCTCCCCATCGTCCCCTGACGGCGCGGACACCCGCCGGGGCCGCGCCGGCGAGGCGGCGGCGCAATTAGAATCGTGTTCATTTCGGCGCGGCGTTCCCGCAGGCCAGCGGGGTTTGCAGAGGCCGAGCCCGGGGAGACGGCGATTCGTCAGGTTTGACGGCGGGCGGGGAGGGATATGAAACTGGCCGAGCAGGTGTCTACGACGCAGATACCTCCGTGCTTCCCCTGTGTTGTCCCGGAGGATCCGTCATGCATCGCTCGCTCAATATCGCTCTCGTGTCCGCCTCCGACCTTGACGGCGAACACCTGGAGTCCATCCACGTCCGGGATCTCGCTCGTTCGCTGACCCGCCCGCTCCTCGCGGACGGGAAGCCGAACCAGGTCACGGTGTACGCGCGGCGGCACAACACGTCCGCCCGCGGCCGAGTCCGGCTCGCGCCGGGCGCCGCACTCGTGCACCTTGACGCCGGGCCCGCCCGGCCGCTGTCCGATGACGAGCTGCTGCGGCACCTCCGCGACTTCGCCGACGGGCTGCGCCGCCGCTGGAGCGGTGCCGCCCGGCCCGACATCGTGCACGCGCACGGCTGGATCGGCGGGCTCGCCGCCTGCGCCGTCGCCCGCGAACTGGGCATTCCGTTCGCGCAGAGCTTCCACGGCGTGGCCGCGTCCGAGCGCCGCGCCGGGCACCGCGTGCACCCGCACCGCGACCGGCTGGAGAAGGCCATCGGACGGGACGCCGACGTGGTGCTCGCCGGGCACGTGGAGGAGGCCCAGCAGGTCGTGCGGATGGGCGTCCCGCGCCCGTCGATCGCCGTCGTGCCCTACGGCGTGGACGGTGAGCACTTCACGCAGGTCGGCCCGGCGATGCCGCACGGCGGCCGGCCCCGCCTCGTGCTGGTGTGCGACGACCTGGAGAGCGGGGACGTCGCGACCGCGCTGCGCGCCCTCGTGCACGTCCCGGACGCCGAGCTGGCCGTCGCCGGCGGCCCGGAGCGCGAGGACCTGGAGGGCGACCAGGACGTGCACCGGCTGCGCATGCTCGCCAAGGAGCTGCACGTCGCCGACCGGGTGATCCTCCTCGGCCGGGTGCCGCACAAGAACCTGCCGAAGCTGCTGCGGACGGCGAGCCTCGCGCTGTGCCTGGCCCCGTACCAGCCGTGCCCGTCGGTGCCGCTGGCGGCCATGGCCTGCGGCGTGCCCGTCGTCGCGGCCCCGGCCGGCGGGAACGCCGACGAGGTCCTCGACCAGATCACCGGCCTGCACGTCCCGGCGGGACGCCCCGTCGTGATCGGCCGGGCGGTCCGCCGGCTGCTGACCGAGGAGACGACGCTGCACGGATACTCGATCGCCGCCGCCGACCGCGCCCGCTCCCGCTACTCGCTGGAGCGGGTCGCCGCCGAGACGCTCCGCGCCTACCACAGGGTGCTGCCCGTCCCCGAACCCGCGCCGGCGGAGGAGGACGCGGCGGGGCGCGACACCGGCAAGATCCCCGCCCTGGTCGGCTGACACGCCCCGTCCCCGCGGGCCCCGGTTCCCTCCCCGGTTCCGGGGCCCGTTCACGTCCGCTCCGATGCGATACTCGACGGGACGAGCGGAGGGGCATGCTGATCGGCAGGGCGGCGGAACTGGCGGAGCTGACCGCCGCGCTGGAACGGGCCGCGGGAGGCAGCGCGGCCGTGGTACTGGTCAGCGGCGACGCGGGCGTCGGCAAGTCGCATCTGGTGGCGGCGCTGACCCGGGCCGCGCGCGGCAAGGGCTGCGCGGTGCTCGTCGGGCAGTGCGCCGAGCTGGGCGAGAGCATGCCGTACCTGCCGCTCGCGGACGCGCTGTGGGCGGCCGCGCAGGACGGCACCCCGGAGGCCGCGCAGATCCGCGCGGCGCTCGACGCCCGTCCGGTGCTGAAGAGCCTGCTGCCGGACGGTGACGGCGGCGTCGGCGCGGCGTCGGAGCTGGGCCAGCAGCGGCTGTTCGGGGCGGTGCTCGGGCTGCTCGGCGAGCTGGGCCGCGACCGGCCCGTCCTGCTCGCCCTGGAGGATCTGCACTGGGCGGACCGCTCGACCCGGCATCTGCTGACGTTCCTGAGCCGCGTCCTGCAGCGCGAGCGGGTCTGCCTCATCGGGACGTACCGGTCGGAGGACCTGCACCGGCGGCATCCGCTGCGGCCGGTGGTGGCCGAGCTGCTGCGGCTGCCGAACGTGACCGGCGTCGAGGTGCCGCCGTTCGGCCCCGGCGAGACCGCCGAGTATCTGGCGGAGCTGGCGCGCGGCGCCGCGCCGGTGACGCCGGAGGCCGTCGAGCGGGTGCACCGGCGCTCGGAGGGCAACCCGTTCTACGTCGGCGAGCTGTACTCGGCCGATCCCAAGCTGCGGGACGGCGGGGCGGAGCTGCCGTCCGGGCTCGCCGATCTGCTGCTGTCGCGGGTCGAGCGGCTGTCGGACGGCGGGCAGCGGGTGGTGCGGGTCGCGGCGGTGGCGGGGCGCCGCGTCGACGACGAGCTGGTCCGCCGCGTGTCCGGGCTGGACGAGGCGGCGGTCGGCGAGGCGCTGCGCGAGGTCGTGTCGCACCAGCTGCTCGTCCCGTCCGGGGCGGGGTACACCTTCCGGCACGCGCTGCTGCGCGAGGCCGTGTACGCCGACCTGCTGCCGGGCGAGCGGACCCGGCTGCACGCCGACTTCGCCCGCCTCCTCGCCGACCTGCCCGCCGGGACGCGCGGGTCGGCGGCGGAGCTGGCCCATCACAGCCTCGCCGCGCACGACCTGCCGGCCGCGTTCGCCGCGTCCGTCCGGGCGGGCCGGGAGGCCGACCGGCTGGGCGCGCCCGCGGAGGCGTTCGAGCACTACGAGCGGGCGCTGGAGCTGTGGGAGGCCGTCCCCGGCGCGCAGGAGGCGGCCGGCACCGACCGGATCCGGCTGTCGCTCACCGCCGCGCAGGCGTCCGCGCGGGCCGGGGAGCCGCGGCGGGCCGTGCACCGGCTGCGCCGCCTGCTGGACACCGCCGCCCCCGTCGACGTCGCGCTCGGCTCGCAGATCCGCGAGCACCTCGCGTCCTACCTCGGCGACATCGACGAGGACGAGGAGTCGCAGGTCATGGCGCGGGAGGCGGTCACGATGCTGCCCGCCGACCCGCCGACCCCCGAGCGCGCCTGGGCCCTGGCCACCTACGCCCGCACGCTGCTCTACCGGGACGAGGACGGCGAGCTGCCCGCGTTCGCCGAGAAGGCGGTCGAGGAGGCGCGCGCGGCCGGGAACACCGGCGCGGAGGCCAGCCTGCTCGTCACGCTCGGCCTGTACCGGGAGTCGCGGGAGGCCGCCGCCGGCGTCGCGGACGTGTTCGCCAGGGCCCGCGACCTCGCCGCCGCGGACGGCGAGACCTCGATGACCGCGATGCGGGCCGCGTTCCACTACGCGCGGACGAAGTTCGACCGCGGCGACGTCGCCGGCGCGGTCCGCGCCGCCGACGAGGGCGTGAAGTTCGCGCTCGACAACGGGGTCGGCTGGAGCATGTTCGGGATCGTGCTGCGGTGCCTGCGGTACCTCATCCACTACACGAGCGGGAACTGGGCGGAGGCGGACCGGCTGGCCGACGAGTTCGCCGTCCATGTCGTCCGGCCGGCCGAGGCGGAGGTCTCCGCGTACGCGCTGTTCACCGAGGTCGCCCAGGGCGGCCCCCGGGTGGCGGAGCGGCTGCGGTGGATCGAGCCGCTGTGGGGGCGGGACCCGTTCCTGAACTACGTCGCCCGGGGTCTCGCCGCCGAGCACGCGCTGTGGCGCGGCGACCCGGACACGGCGATCGAGCACGTCCGGAGCATCCTCGGCACCGTCTACGCCCGCAGCGCCGGGGCGATCCGCATCGCCGCGACCGGGCTGTGGGCGCAGGCCGAGCGGGCGGCCCGGGCCCGCGCCGCCGGCGACGAGGACGCGCTGCG
>NZ_BCQQ01000120.1 GCF_001552155.1 Actinomadura formosensis NBRC 14204
GTCGCGCGGCGTCTCTGGGTTGAACGCGTCAGGGAGGGGTTCCGACGAGACCAGAATGGCCTCGGACGGAATTTCGGTGACAGGCTCGTCCCGGGACAGCGGGCCCGGCACGGGGGCCGCCGCCGGCTGGGGTTCGTGAGGTCCGCTCAACTCTCGCTACTCCGGAACGTGAGGATGTGTGCGGGTTTGGTGTGGGGGTCGAGGTAGACGTAGTTGGCCTGGGTCCAGGTGTAGGTGGCGCCGTCCAGTTCGTCGATGACGGTGTAGGGGTGATGAGGGTCGTCGGGCAGGCCGAGGGCGGGCAGGTCGAGGTGGACGGTGGCTTCGCGGGGGTGGAGCGGGTTGAGGTTGACGACGGCCAGCACGACGTCGTCGAGGTGGCGTTTGGAGAAGGCGAGCAGTTCGGGTTGGTCGATGTAGTGGAAGTGCAGGTTGCGCAGTTGCTGGAGGGCGGGGTGGGCGTTGCGCAGGGTGTTGAGGCGGGTGATGAGGGGTGCGATGGTGCTGCCGGTGCGATCGGCGGTGTCCCAGTCGCGGGGGCGGTACTGGTATTTCTCCGAGTCGCGGTATTCCTCGCTGCCGGGCCGGACGGGGGTGTTCTCGCACAGTTCGTAGCCGCTGTAGACGCCCCAGGTGGGCGACAGCAGGGCGGCCAGGA
Organism: Actinomadura formosensis NBRC 14204; assembly: GCF_001552155.1. GTDB lineage: Bacteria > Actinomycetota > Actinomycetes > Streptosporangiales > Streptosporangiaceae > Spirillospora > Spirillospora formosensis. The sequence continues at coordinate 659 of NZ_BCQQ01000120.1, forward strand.
TGGCGCGGATCTGGAAGGCGGGCCGCCCGCCGTGCTGGAGGTAGGCGTTGAGGATGTCAGGGGTGTTGACGAAGAGGTTGGGGCGCATGTAGGCGGCGGTGGGCCCGGTGAGTTCGATGAAGTAGTCGCGTAGTTCGTCAGCGGTGTTGCGCCAGGTGAAGTAGGTGTAGGACTGGTGGAACCCGATCTTGGCCAGGGTCTGCATCATGGCGGGGCGGGTGAACGCCTCGGCCAGGAACAGCACGTCGGGGTCGGTGGTGTTGATGTCGGCCAGGAGGCGTTCCCAGAACGCCACGGGTTTGGTGTGGGGGTTATCGACGCGGAAGATGCGGACTCCGTGGTCCATCCAGTGGTGCAGGACGCGTTTGACCTCTTGGTAGAGCCCCTCGGAGTCGTGGTCGAAGTTGAGGGGGTAGATGTCCTGGTACTTCTTGGGCGGGTTTTCGGCGTAGGCGATGGTGCCGTCGGCGCGAGTGGTGAACCATTCGGGGTGGTCGGTGACCCAAGGGTGGTCGGGGGAGCATTGCAGGGCCAGGTCCAGGGCGACTTCCAGGCCGTGGTCGGCGGCGTGGGCGACGAAGGCGTCGAAGTCCTCCAGGGTGCCGAGTTCGGGGTGGACGGCGTCGTGGCCGCCGTCGGGTGAGCCGATGGCCCAGGGGGAGCCGGGGTCGTAGGGGCCGGCGTCCAGGGTGTTGTTGGGGCCTTTGCGGTGGGCGGTGCCGATGGGGTGGATGGGGGGCAGGTAGACCACGTCGAAGCCCATGTCGGCGATCGCGGGCAGGCGTTTCATCGCGGTGCGGAAGCTGCCCGACATCGGGCCCCGGCGTCCCATCGGGTCGAAGGTGGCGCCCTCGGAACGGGGGAAGAACTCGTACCACGCCCCGTACAGCGCCCGCTGCCGGTGCACGGCCAGGGGATACCAGTCGCTGACGGTCAGCAGATCCCGCAGTGGGTGCCGCTCCAGTACGTCCTCGACATCGGGGTCGGTCACGGCCTGCATCCGGTCGGCGGCCGGGACGGTCTGGTCCGCCAGGAGCCGGGCCAGCCGGTCCAGCGTCGGCCGGTCCTTGCTCGGCACGGACTCGGCCGCCCGCCCGAACAACAGCGCCCCCTCGGCGAACATGAGCTCGACGTCCTGGTCGCGCGGGACCTTGATCTGCGTGTCGTGCCACCAGTGCGCGATGGGCTCGCCCCACGCCTCCACCCGGAACGACCACGACCCCATCTGTGTCGGTGTCACCTGCGCCGACCACAGGTCCAGCCCGGCGCCCACCTCGCTCATCCGCTGGCCCGGCAGCTCTTCCCCGTCCGGTGTGCGCAGCACCACCGCTGCGCCCAGCCTCTCGTGCCCCTCCCGGAACACCGTTGCCGACACCTCGACCGTCTCACCCACCACGGCCTTCGCCGGCCACCGGCCGCACCCCACCACCGGCGCCACGTCCAGGATCGGAATACGACCCAGCCTCGGAATGCCGGTCGTATGGGACGTTCCGGACTTGACGTGCATGTGCCACCCCTACCCGCGCGAGACTTCCGAAACGTCCCATGCCCGGGAAGGGGCGGTTACCGCTCTAGAGTTTCGATAACTTTATGTGAGACATTGGCCACACAAGGTGGGGATCGCGTAAGGCGGTCACCGGGTCGGCCGGGCCGTCGGAGAGATCGGCGGGTCCGCCGCGGTGACCTTGCCGTCGGCATCCACACACCTGCTGAAGCCGCCGATCACCAGCGTCCCGTCGCCGGTGGTGCCGCTGAGCAGGAGCTCCAGGTACATGCCCCGGCGGACGGCGATGAGCTTGCCGAAGTCGTCGCCGAGGGCCCAGCCGTCCCGCCGGAGCCGGTCCTTCAGCGCGGCGTCCCGTCCGGCCGCCCCGTCCGTCCCGGTGTACTCCAGGCGCACCGCGTACTCCCAGTTGAGGACGGCGGGGGCGCGCCCCGGGTCGTCCGGGTCGTGGAACCGGCACTGGTGCTCGTGGTTGCGGAGCACCGTCCGGGCCGTGCGCCCCCCGGCCGGGACGGCACCCGCCAGGCCGTCGACGACGGTTCGGATCGCGGCCGCCTGCCGGTGCAGCAGCGGACGCTTCGAACTGGGGAACGGGCTCGGCGACAGGTTGGGGGACGCGACGAGGTTCCCGCACGACGTGATCACCGGCGCCAGAAGAACGATCAATGCGGGCGCCACGGCCCGCCGGACACCGCGATGGTCGGCGCGCACCGGCCCTCCTTCTCCCGCCCCGCGGCGACGCGCGGGGCATGTCAGTGGTTTGCGGGCTTTGACGGTGCCATGACCTGGTGCGATCGTCATCTGGCCGACCTCGGCCAGCGGGGAACCGGTCTGCGGATGGTCGAGTTTGGGCAAACGCTCGGCCGGGACGTCACCGCCGGATCCGGGGACGGTCTCCGCCGGAACCGCGCGAGCCCTTATGGGAACGAGCCTTCCGCGGATTCACCGGCCGTGCGAGCGCCCCGTCCACGAGGTGAGGGTCCGGTGCCCCCCGTCGCGTCCACGGGGCGGCAGCGCATAGCGTGGCGTTGTGTGAAGGCAATCCGACGTTTCACGGTCCGCACCGTCCTGCCCGAGCCGCTCCGGCAGCTTGAGGAACTCGTCCTCAACCTGCGCTGGTCCTGGCATCACGAGACGCTCGACCTGTTCCGCGCCGTGGATCCCGCGCTCTGGAACGCCGTCCACCACGATCCGGTCCGGCTGCTCGGCGAGGTCGCGCCGGAGCGGCTGGCCCAGCTCGCGGAGGACCGGCGGTTCCTGCGCCGCCTGCACGACACCGCCGAGGAGCTGCACGAGTACCTGACGGCACCGCGCTGGTACCAGTCGCGTTTCAACGTGGGGGGACCGCCCTCCGCGCCCCACGGCGATGAGGAAGGCCCGGCCTGCATCGCCTACTTCTCACCCGAGTACGGGATCACCGCCGCGCTCCCGCAGTACTCCGGCGGCCTCGGCGTCCTGGCCGGCGACCACCTGAAGACCGCGAGCGACCTCGGCGTCCCGATCCTCGGGGTCGGGCTCCTGTACCGGCACGGCTACTTCTCCCAGTCGCTGTCGCCGGACGGCTGGCAGCTGGAGCGCTACCCGCCGATCGACCCCAACGGTCTCCCGCTCACCCTGCTCCGCGAGGGGGACGGGACGCCGGTCCGCGTCGTCATCGGCCTCCCGACAGGCCACGACCTGCACGCGCAGGTGTGGGTCGCGCAGGTCGGCCGCGTCCCGCAACTGCTCCTGGACTCCGACATCGAGGACAACGACCGGTCCACGCGCGACGTCACCGACCGGCTGTACGGGGGCGGCGGCGACCACCGGCTGCTGCAGGAGATGCTGCTCGGCATCGGCGGCGTCCGGGCGATCCGCGCGTACTGCCGCATCACCGGGCATCCCGCGCCGGAGGTGTTCCACACCAACGAGGGCCACGCGGGGTTCCTCGGCCTGGAACGCATCCGCGAGCTGGTCGCCGAGGACGGGCTGACCTTCGACGAGGCACTGGAGACGACGCGGGCGGGCACCGTGTTCACCACGCACACCCCGGTCCCCGCCGGCATCGACCGGTTCCCCCGCGACCTGATCAGCCGCTACTTCGGCGGTGTGAACGAGGAGGAGCAGGTCCCCCTCGACCGCGTCCTCGCGCTCGGCGCCGAGGACTACCCCGGCGGCGACCGCACCGTGTTCAACATGGCCGTGATGGGGATGCGGCTCGCGCAGCGCGTCAACGGCGTCAGCGAACTGCACGGCAGGGTCAGCCGCGAGATGTTCGGCGGCCTGTGGGGCGGATTCGACACCACCGAGGTCCCCGTCGGATCGATCACGAACGGGGTGCACGCCGGCACCTGGGTGGCGCGCGAGGTGCTGGAGTTCACCGCGCGCGAGCTGCCGGCGGTGATGGCGACCGGGCACGGCTGGGAAGGCGTCCGCGCCGTCTCCGAACCCGAGATCTGGCGGATGCGGGGCCTGCTGCGGCGCCGTCTCGTGCTGGCCGCGCGGCGCCGGCTCCGCGAGTCGTGGCGGCAGCGCGGCGCCAGCGAGGCCGAGATCTCCTGGATCGACGAGGCGCTCGACCCCGACGTCCTGACGATCGGGTTCGCCCGGCGCGTCCCGTCCTACAAGCGGCTCACGCTGATGATGCGCGACCCGGACCGGCTCCGTTCGATCCTGCTGCACCCGGAGCGGCCCGTGCAGATCGTCATCGCGGGGAAGGCGCACCCGGCGGACGAGGGCGGCAAGCGCCTCATCCAGGACATCGTGCGGTTCGCCGACGCCGAGGACGTCCGGCACCGCATCGTGTTCCTGCCCGACTACGACATAGCGCTCGGGCAGCTGATGGTGCAGGGCTGCGACGTGTGGATGAACAACCCGCTGCGTCCGCTGGAGGCGTGCGGCACGTCCGGGATGAAGTCGGCGCTGAACGGCGGGCTGAACCTGTCCATCCGGGACGGCTGGTGGGACGAGTGGTACGACGGGCAGAACGGCTGGGCGATCCCGTCCGCCGACGGCCTCGCCGGCCCCGACCGGCGCGACGAGCTGGAGGCCGCCGCGCTGTACGAGTTGATCGAGGACCACGTGTCCGTCACGTTCTACGACCGCGACTCGGCGGGGCTGCCGCGCCGCTGGCTGGAGATGGTCAAGCACACCATCGCCACGCTCGGCCCGAAGGTCCTCGCGTCCCGGATGCTGCGCGACTACGTCGAGGACCTCTACGCCCCGGCCGCCGTGGCCGAGCGGGCCATGGTCGCCGACAAGTACGCGGGCGCCCGCAGCCTGGCGGCGTGGAAGCAGCGGGTCCGCACGGCGTGGCGGGGCGTCGCCGTCGAGCACGTCGAGTCCACCGGGGAGGAGAGCCCGCAGGTCGGCGCGCGGCTCACCGTGCGGATCGTGGTGAACCTCGGCGGCCTCGACCCCGGCGACGTCGCCGTTGAGGTCGCCTACGGCCGGGTGGACGACGCCGATGCGCTCGTCGACCCGTCCTACCTGGAACTGCGGGAGGCCCAGCCGGCGGAGAACGGGCGGTACCGCTACACCGGCGAGGTCCCGCTCGGGCGCAGCGGCGCCTTCGGCTACAGCGTCCGGGTGGTGCCGAGCCATCCGCTGCTGTCGGGCCGCGCGGAGCTGGGCCTGGTCGCGCTGCCGCCCGCGCCGCAGGGCATGACGAACGGCAACCTGCGCTAGCCGCCGCCACGACGCCGGGGATCACCGGGCCGGCGATCATCGCGGTGTCGCTGGGCGCCAGGACCCAGGACACCGCGGCGTCCACCCAGAGCAGGCCCAGCGTGCCCGCTCCCGCCACCGCCAGCACCCGGCGAGGGCGCCGGCGGGCGTAACGGGCGGGCATGCGGCGCTCCAGTTCGGCGTCGAGGGCCGCCAGCCGGTCCGCGCGCCTGCGGCGCGACCGCTCCAGCCACCCCGCGGTGCGGCTCGTCATCATGTGCCTCCGATCCTCGGGAACGGTTTCAGGGAGAAGACGACCTCGACCGGCACCTCGAAGTACTCGGCGATGCGCAGGGCGAGGTACAGGCTGGGGCTGTACTCGCCCCGTTCGAGATAGCCGACCGTCTGGTAATGCACGCCCAGCGCGGCGGCCAGGTCGCGGCGCGAAATGCCGCGTTCGGCCCTCAGCACCGCGATGCGGTTGTGAACGTTCTCCTTGTCGCCGGGTGCCGGGCCGGTCTTGCGGATCACGGCCCGTCCCCCCGTATCGCCCGTGTTCTCATCGGCCGGCGCACCCCCTATACGACCCCTCAGACCGTCCGTCATATTGATACATCTGCTGATAGCAGAAGTACTACATTTTGTCGCAGAGGCGCAAGGGAGCGGATCCTGGCAGGATGGACCCGTGCGAGCACTGGACGGACGCCCGGGGCCGCTCGACCGCCTCCCGAGCGGGCGCACGGCGGACGCGATCCTCGCCGCCGGCTGCTTCCTCGCCCTGGCCGTGATCGGGCTGCTGGCGCCGCACGTCCTCGACCGAGCGGCGCTGCCCGTCCACGGCTGGGCGCTGCTGACGGTCGCGTGCGGTGCGCTGTACTTCCGCCGCGGCCACCCCATCGCGGTCGCGGTCGTCACGTTCGTCGCCTGCGCGATCTACTATCCGACCACCGCGACGGACGGCCCCTTCGTCATCACGTTCGCGATCGCGCTGTACACGGTGGCGGCCGCGGGGCGCCTGGTCACGGCCTGCCTGCTCGGAGGCGTCGCGATGGCCGGGATCGTCTACGGCGACAACCGCGACGGCATGAACCACCTGGCGGACGCGGCGCCGTTCCTGCTCGCCGGCTGGTTCGTCGCGGTCATCGCGATCGGCGGCGTGGTCCGCAACCGCCACGCCTACCTGCGGGAGGCCGAGGAGCGGGCGCGGGCCGCCGAACGCGGCCACGAGGCCGAGGCCCGCCGCCGCGCCATCGAGGAGCGGCTGTGCATCGCCCGCGAACTGCACGACGTCCTCGGCCACAACATCTCACTGATCAACGTGCAGGCCACCGCCGCACTGCACGGGCTGCACCGCGAACCGGAACGCGCCGAGGACGCCCTCACCGCGATCAAGCAGGCCAGCAAGGAGACGCTCCGCGAGATGCGCGCCACCCTCGGCGTCCTCCGGCAGGTCGACGAGGCGGCACCGGTCACGCCCGCGTCAGGTCTCGCCCGGCTGGACGAGCTGACCCGCGGCGTGTCGGCGGCCGGCCTGACGATCCGCACCGAGGTGGCGGGTGAGCCGCGTCCGCTGCCGGCCGAGGCCGACCTCGCCGCGTACCGGATCGTCCAGGAGGCACTGACGAACGTGACCCGGCATTCGGAGGCGTCCACCGCCGTTGTCCGCATCCGCTACGGCGACGGCGACGTGACCGTCAGCGTGGAGGACGACGGTGCGCCGGTGTCCGCTGCGCCGTCCGGGAACGGCAGCGGCATCCGCGGGATGCGGGAGCGCGCCGCATCGCTCGGCGGCAGCCTCGACGCGGGCCCCGGCCCGGACGGCGGCTTCACCGTCCGCGCCCGCCTGCCCGCCTAGCCGGCGCTGTCGGCGAGCGCCTCGTAGGCCGGGGCCAGGACGTCCGGCAGCGGGCGGCGGCGGACCTTCACCGGTGGCGGTGCGGCCACCTGGAGGATGAAACCGGGCGGGACGGGCGGGGCCGGCGGGCGGTCGCGGAGGCGGGCGAGGCCGGACGGGGGCGTCCAGAAGCCGTCCGCCGTGAGCGGTTCGTCCTCGATGTCGAGCGGATCCGGTTCGGTGCCGGCGCCGCGCCGCAGACCGGCGAGAAGCCGGTCGCGGCCCCGGCCGTTCCATTCGAGGATGAGGAACGGGTCGTCGTCGAACGCCTCCGCCAGCAGGTACAGGACGGCCGCCGCGTGCTTGCACGGGTCGCCCCAGTCGGGGCAGTCGCACATCAGATGCAGGTCGGACGCCGATCCGGGGAAGAGCGCGAGGCCCAGTTCGGCGAACACCCACTCGATCTCCGGCGGCATCTCCCCGGCCAGCAGGCGGGCGCGGAAAACCGCGCGGGACGCCAGCTCCCTCTCGACGGCCCGCCAGTCCGCCTCGTCGATCGCCTCGATGCCGAGCGCCACCTCGTACGGCTCCGGGGCCGTGCCGCGCACCTTCGCGGTCACCTCGTGCGCGGCCACCTTGAGGTCGAACACGTTGCCCTTGCGGGCGTAGGTCCGGCCTCGCTGGAGCCTCCCCTTGTCGGCGAACGACTCGACGAGATCGATGAACCGCCGCGACCACCATTCGGTGCCGATCGAGCCGCGCCTGCCCCGCGCCCTGATCCCGTCCTGCATCAGTCGCTCACCGCCTCGGGGGACAGGCGCAGCACGTCGCGCAGCTCGGCCACCGACAGCTCGGTCAGCCAGTCCTCGCCGGTGCCGACGATCGACTCGGCGAGGGCCTTCTTGCGCTCGATCATCTCGTCCACGCGCTCCTCCATCGTCCCGACGCAGATGAACTTGCGGACCTGCACGTTGCGGGTCTGCCCGATGCGGAACGCGCGGTCGGTGGCCTGGTCCTCGACGGCCGGGTTCCACCAGCGGTCGACGTGCACGACATGGTTGGCGGCGGTCAGGGTCAGGCCCGTCCCGGCGGCCTTGAGCGAGAGAAGGAAGATCGCGGGTTCCCCGTCCTGCTGGAAGCGCTGGACGAGATCGTCACGCGCCTGCTTGGACGTGCCACCGTGCAGCCACAGCACCGGCCGCTCCAGCCGGGCGGCGAGGTAGGGCCGGAGCAGGGACCCGAACTCGGCGTACTGCGTGAAGACGAGCGCCTTCTCGCCCTGTTCCAGGACCTCGGCGCAGATCTCCTCCAGCCGTTCGAGCTTCCCGGACCGCCCGGGCAGCCGCGAGCCGTCCTTCAGCAACTGCGCCGGATGGTTGCAGACCTGCTTGAGCTTCGCCATCGTCGCCAGGACGAGCCCGCGCCGCTGCTTGTCGTCGGCCTCGGCGATCTGCTGGAGCATGTCGTCCACGGTCGCCTGGTAGAGGGACGCCTGCTCGGTCGTGAGGTTGCAGTAGACCTTGATCTCCTGCTTCTCCGGCAGATCCGAGATGATCGACTTGTCGGTCTTGAGGCGGCGGAGAACGAACGGCTGGGTCGCGCGCTTCAGCGCCAGCGCCGCCTGCTCGTCGCCCTCCCGCTCGATCGGGATCGCGAACCGCCGCCGGAACGCGCCGCGCGGCCCGAGCAGCCCCGGGTTCGCGAACTCCATGATCGACCACAGCTCGGTCAGATGGTTCTCGACCGGCGTGCCGGTGAGCGCGATCCGCGTCCGCGCCGGGATGCTCCGGACCGCCCTGGCCTGCCGTGTCCCGCTGTTCTTGAGCGCCTGCGCCTCGTCGCAGACGACCCGCTCCCACCCGATCGCCGCGAGCGCCTCGGCGTCCCGCGCCGCCGTCCCGTACGTGGTCAGCACGAGATCGGCGCCCGCGACGGCCTCCACGAGCTCCTCGCCGCGCCGCCGTCCCGTCCCGTGGTGGACGTAGACGCGCAGCTTCGGCGTGAACCGCCCCGCCTCCCGCTGCCAGTTCCCCACCAGCGACATCGGCAGGATCGCCAGGGTCGGGTCGGGACGTGCGCCGTTCTCCCGCTCATGGACGAGCAGTGACAGCACGGAGATCGTCTTGCCCAGTCCCATGTCGTCCGCGAGCAGGGCGCCCAGCCCCAGATCGTTCATGAAGGTCAGCCAGGCGAGGCCGCGTTCCTGGTAGGGCCGCAGTTCGGCGTCCAGGTCGTCCGGGGTGCGCATGGGGGTGAGGCGGCGGTCGGCCTCGCCGGACAGGAGGTCGCCGAGGGGGCCGGCGGCGTCGACGCCGGTGAGGGGCAGGGTGTCGTCGCCGGCGTGGACGACCGCGCGGATCGCCTCGGCGGCGGTCATCCGGCCCCGGCGGGGACGGCGGAGGAAGTCGAGCGCGGCCTCCAGTTGCCGTTCGTCGAGCTCGACCCACCGGCCGCGCAGGCGGACGAGCGGGGTCTTGAGGCGCGCCAGTTCCTCCAGCTCGGCCTCGTCGATGCTCTCGTCGCCGATCGCGAGGTCCCAGCGGAAACCGACCATGGCCTTCAGGTCGAAGCCCGAGGGCGCCGCCGAGCCCGAGGACGCCTCCGGGTCCTCGTTGCGGGTCGTGAGCCGCATGCCGAGCCTGGTCTTGCCCGCCCACTGGGGGAGCAGGACGCCGAAGCCGGCGGCGGCGAGCATCGGGGCCGCCCGGCGCAGGAAGCGGAACGCGCCCGCGGTGTCGAGGACCAGCCCGCGCGGGGCGGGGCCGTCGAGGGCCGGGGCCAGTTCGGGGAAGAGGCGCAGGGCGCGGCCGAGGCCGGTGAGGAGCGTCTCCTCGGCCTGCGGGATCGAGGTGGCCTCGCCGTCCCAGACCAGCGCGGCCGGGACGTAGAGGCTGGGGTCCTCGGTGCCCTGGAGGGCGAACTCGACGCGCCACGCGTCGTCTCCGGGCTCATCGGGGCCGGACTGCGCGGGGTCCCCCGTGCCGAACTCCCGCGTGCCGAACTCCTCGGCGCCCGGTTCGGCGAGCCGGAAGCAGACGCGGAGGGGGCCGGACGGGCGGCGCGCGGCGGCGGCCCAGGCGTCCAGTTCGGCGATCAGGTCGCCGGGGTCGTCGCGCGGCGCGCGGGCGACCTCGGCGGACGGGCCGGTCAGCGCCGCCGCCCAGCGTTCGGCGAGCGGCAGCCGGTCCGGGGCCCCGCCGCGCCGGGGCGCCAGCAGCGGATGCGGCACCACCCCCCGGACGGCGGTGTCGACCAGGCCGGACAGTGCCTCGCGCAGCACCTCGGTGGCGGGACGTCCGCCGCCCGCCGCGCGGCACGCGGCGGGCATGGCGCGGGCGAGCGCGCGGAACCGCGCCGGGTCGTCGATCACCGGGCGCCAGCGGGCCACGAGGTCGCCGTCCTCGCGCAGCAGCGCGGGCAGGACGTGGCCGCGCCCGGTGAGGGCCACGGCCTCGTCCGCGATCACGCACAGGAAGCGCAGGTCGGTGCCGGGGATGACGTCGGCGCTGTGCTCGGCGGCCTGCAGCAGCGCCATCGCCGGGAACGGCTCCAGGACGAGCGCGGGGACCCGCCAGGGGCGCAGTTCGGGCTCGTCCCGCACCGGCTCGGGGCCCAGCTCGGGCGAGGGCAGCGGATGGTCGTCCCCGGGGGGACGCGGCACGGTGGGAAGGGACAGGGCCAGTTCGACACGGACCGCGGTGCGGACGAGCGGCTCGTAGGACGTGCCGGTGAAGTCGCAGGTCGCGAAGGGGTGGACGCCCGGCGAGGGCTCGTACGGGCCGGTGCGCTCGGCCCACAGGCAGAGCGCACCGCCATGCCAGGTGGCGTGGGCGACGAGCATGGTCCCCGAAGTTATCAGCAGCCTCGGACGTCGCCGTTCGCCACAGCGGTCGCCCGGCGCCCGGCGTCGGGTGCCCGCCCGGGCGCTGGTTAGGCTCGGGACGTCCGTCACCGATGTGCACAGGAGGGTCGCCGTGGGCGAGTTCGTACGGGTCGAGGTCGAGGACGCGGTCGCGACGATCAGGCTGGACCGTCCGAAGATGAACGCCCTGAACCGCCGGATGCAGCTGGAGCTGATCGATGCGGCGCGGCAGGTGACGCGGGACGGCGCCGTCGCCGCGGTGGTGCTGTACGGCGGGGAGCGGGTGTTCGCGGCCGGCGCCGACATCAAGGAGATGGCCCCGATGTCGTATGCCGAGATGTCGGCGGAGCCGTCGCGGCTGCTGCAGGACTTCACCAAGGCGCTCGCCGCCGTCCCGAAGCCGGTCATCGCCGCGATCACCGGGTATGCGCTCGGCGGTGGCCTCGAAGTGGCGCTGACGGCCGACTTCCGGGTCGCGGGGGAGGGCGCGAAGCTGGGCCAGCCGGAGATCCAGCTCGGCATCATCCCCGGCGCGGGCGGCACGCAGCGGCTGTCCCGGCTGGTCGGCCCGGCCAAGGCCAAGGACCTGATCTTCTCCGGGCGGCATGTCGCGGCGGACGAGGCCCTCGCGATGGGGCTGGTGGACCGGGTCGTCCCGGACGCGGACGTCTATACGGCGGCCAAGGAGTGGGCGGCGACCTTCGCCGGCGGACCGGCGATCGCGCTGCGCGCCGCCAAGCAGGCCATCGACACGGGCCTGGAGGTCGATCTCGGCACCGGGCTGGAGATCGAGCGGACGCAGTTCGCCGCCCTGTTCGCCACCGAAGACCAGGCGAACGGCATGAGGAGCTTCATGGAGGAGGGGCCGGGCAAGGCGAAGTTCAGCGGCCGCTGACCCCGCGCTCCCGCGTGTCCGGCGACCGGGAGGCGTGGGCGCCGCCGAACGCGCGGGCTAAAACGTTATTGGGGTTTTAGAGCGTGATGCCCGGGATTGCGGGGATCGGCGGATAGCATCTGCCGCCATGCGACACGCGTACCGAACCGCGCTCGTCACGGGCGCGTCCAGCGGGATCGGGGAGAGCTTCGCGCGCCTGCTGGCCGGCCGCGGCACCGGCCTGGTGATCGTGGCGCGCCGGGCCGAACTGCTGGACGGGCTGGCCCGCGAGCTGGTCGAGCGGTACCGGGTCGCGGTCGAGGTGGTCGCCGCCGACCTCACCGATCCCGCGCAGCGCGCCGAGGTCGAGGGGCGGCTGCGCGCCGAGCCGGTGGAACTGCTGGTGAACAACGCCGGGTACGGGGCGTTCGGAGCGTTCGCGGAACTGCCGCTGGACGAGCACCTCGCACAGATCGAACTGAACGTCGCCGCGCTGGTGCGGCTCACCCACGCCGCGCTGCCGGGGATGATCGCGCGCGGCCGGGGCGGGGTGCTGAACGTGGCGTCGATGGCGGGGTTCGCGCCGTCGCCCGGCAGCGCCACCTATGGCGCGACCAAGGCGTACGTGGCCGCGTTCTCCGAGAGCCTGCATTCGGAGGTCGCGGGCAAGGGCGTCCACGTGACGGCGCTGTGCCCCGGCTTCACCCGGACGGAGGACGACGTCCCGCCCAACCCGCTGTGGCTGAGGCGGGACGACGTGGCGCGGGCCGGGCTGGACGCGGTGGCCGCCGGACGCGCGCTGTGCGTCCCCGGCATGCAGTACAAGGCGGCGTTCCCCGCGCTGAAGCTCGTCCCGAGGCCGCTGCTCAGGGCCGCCGTGAACCGCATGTGGCAGCAGGCCGCCGACACCAGGTGACGAAACATCACGCCGCTTTTGCTCAGGTCTACAAAACTTCGCGGGCGTTGCTTGTTACGGGGGTGACTTGACGGGTGTCACGGGGAGTGGCGACGATCGAACCTACGCTTGCGTAGGTTGTGTACCGCCTGCTGGGTGCGCCTTTCGAGCCGCAGGCACGGTGGCACGTCCGGCAAGGCCACGTCGTCCAGCGAAGGAACCGTATGTCCGTGACCCACGAAGAGAAGTTCCAGACCGGCCTCTTGAACGACCTTGAGCCGGTGGTCGAGAAGGAGCTGAACCGGCACCTGTCGATGGCGAAGGAGTGGTTCCCGCACCAGTACGTGCCGTGGAGCGAGGGCCGCGACTTCGACGGGCCGCTGGACGGCGAGCCGTGGTCGCTGGAGCAGTCGAAGGTGACCCCCGAGGCGCGCGAGGCGCTCATCGTCAACCTGCTCACCGAGGACAACCTCCCCGGCTACCACCGCGCGATCGCCGCCGTCTACGGCCGTGACGGCGCCTGGGGGACGTGGGTCAACCGCTGGACGGCCGAGGAGAACCGGCACAGCATCGTCCTGCGCGACTACCTCACCGTGACCCGCGCCGTCGACCCGGTGGCGCTGGAACGCGCCCGCATGAAGCACATGGAGGCCGGCTACGAGGCCGACCACGGCGACTCGTTCCTGCACGGGACGGCCTACGTGTCGTTCCAGGAACTGGCCACCCGCGTCTCGCACCGCAACACCGGCAGGGCGTCCGGCGAGACCGTCTGCGAGCAGATGATGGCCCGCATCGCCGCCGACGAGAACCTCCACATGATCTTCTACCGGAACCTGATCGGCGCCTCGCTGGACGCCGCTCCCAACGAGACGATGCGGGCGATCACCGACGTCGTGAAGGCGTTCCAGATGCCCGGCCACAGCATCGACGGGTTCCTCCGCAAGTCCGTCATCATCGCCAACGCCGGCATCTACGACCTGCGGCTGCACCATGACGACGTGCTCGTCCCCGTGCTGCGCAAATGGGGCGTGTTCGACCGCACCGACCTGTCCGGTGACGGGGAGAAGGCCCGCCAGGAACTCGGCGAGTTCCTGGCGCAGCTCGACGCCGCCGCCACCAAGTTCGAGACCCGTCGCGAGGAGCGCCGCGCCCGCCAGGCCGCCCGGCAGGGGTGATCCCCGGCCGGTCAGGGGGTGGGTCCCCGAGGAAAGGCAGTGAACGCGCGCGCGGTTTTCAGCGTCAAAGGGGGCATGGGGACGCATCGGCGACTGGGCGGGTATCGGTTGCTGGACGAGATCGGCCGGGGGAGCACCGCCGTGGTGTACCTCGCCATGGACTCCCGCGGCCGGGAGGTCGCGGTCAAGGAGCTGATCCCGGAGCTGACGGGCGTGCAGGAGGCGGTCGGGCGGCTGGCGCGGGAGATGCGGGCGCAGGGGCGGGTCCGCAGCGCCTACGTCGCGCGGCTGCTGGACGGGGCCGTCTCGGCGGAACGCCCGCACGTCGTCATGCAGTACGTGCCCGGCTGCCCGCTGAACGAGCTGATCTCGGCGTACGGGCCGCTGCGCGGCGAGCGGCTGGCCCGGTTCGCGCGGCGGCTGGCGCTCGCGCTGGGGGACGTCCATGACGCGGGCGTGCTGCACCGCGACGTGTCGCCCGGGAACGTGATCGTGATGGGCGACCGGCCGACGCTGATCGACTTCGGGATCGCGCAGGAGTCCGGCGCCGAGCAGATCACCCGGCGCGGGATGGTCGTGGGGACGCCCGCCTACCTGGCCCCCGAGCTGATCGAGGGGGAGCGCGCCACCGCCGTGTCGGACGTGTTCTCGTGGGCGGCGACGGTCGCGTACGCGGCGACGGGCCGCCCGCCGTTCGGGCGGGGCTCGCTGCACGGGGTGTGCTTCAGGATCCTGCGCGGCCAAGCCGACCTGGACGGTGCCCCGGAGCCGGTGGCGGGGCTGCTGCGGGCGGCGTTCCGGCGCGACCCCGCCGAGCGTCCTTCGGCGCGGTGGTTCGCGGGGGCCCTCTCCCCCCTGGCGGGGGACGCGTCGGCTGGGGGCGGGGTGACGGCGGCCTGATGCCGGTTAGATCTTTTCGGCCCGATCGGCAAGGGTAGGGTTTCGGAAACGATGAAGGGAGCCGTCACGTCCGGGGACCGTATCGGCCACTACAGCGTCCAGCAGACCCTGGGGGAAGGGGGCATGGGCGTCGTCTACCTCGGCGCCGACCCCGAGGGGCGCAACGTGGCCATCAAGGTGCTGCGGCCCGCGGTCGCGGGGGACGCCACGGCGCGTCGCCGGCTGGCCCGCGAGGTCGACTCGATGCGCAGGGTGCACAGCCCGCACGTCGCGGAGATCCTCGACGCCGACGTGACCGCCGACCAGCCCTACATCGTGACCCAGTACGTTCCCGGCCGGACGCTGGAAGAGGTCGTCGAGGAGGCCGGGCCGATCTACGGGCCGGGCCTGCAGCGGCTCGGGGTGGGGCTGGCGTCCGCGCTGTCGGCGATCCACGGCGCCGGGATCGTGCACCGCGACCTGAAGCCCGGCAACGTGATGCTCGTGGACGGCGATCCCGTCGTGATCGACTTCGGGATCGCGCAGGCCGCCGACGCGACCCGGCTGACCGCGACCGGCATGGTCATCGGCACGCCCGGCTACCTCGCCCCGGAGATCATCGAGGGAGAGGACGCGGGCCCGCCGTCGGACGTGCACGCCTGGGCCGGGACGGTCGCCTACGCCGCCACCGGCCGCCCGCCGTTCGGCTCCGGCACCTTCGAGTCGATCTTCTACAAGATCATGCAGGGCATCCCGGACCTGGAGGGCGTGCCCGACGCGCTGCTGCCCGTGCTGCGGTCGGCGATGGCGCGGCACCCGGCGGAACGTCCCACCGCGGTCAACCTGGTCCAGCTCACCCGGCGGATCCACCTCGAAGCCACCATCACCGACCAGACCCGGATCGACCACCACTATCCGGGCCCGGCCGCAGTGGCGGACACGTCTCTGGATGAGCCCGCGGCCGACCACTCCCGGCAGTTCTCCATGCCCGGCCTGCAGAGTTCGCAGGACGTCCCGGCCCCTCCGGCCCCTCCGGCCCCTCCGGTCACGCCGGCCGGGACGGGCCTGCCGGCGCCCGCGCCCGTCCCGGCACAGCCGCGGGACTTCGTCGGCCAGTTGCCGCCGGCCGCGCCCCCGCCGCCTCCGCCGGGCCCGCCGCCCGCCCAGTTCAAGGCGGGCGAGCAGTTCAGGCAGGGCGGTTACGGCCGCTCCGACCCCTACGGCTCCGACCCCTACGGCTCCGACCCGTACCACCAGGGCGGCTACCCGCAGCCGTACGGGCCGCCCGGCGGGCCGCCGCCGGGCGCGCTGCAGCGCGGCCCGTACGACGCGCAGCCGCAGGACGCGCAGCGCCGCGCCGCCGACCAGGCCCGCGAGCGTGCCGACAAGGATCGCCGCAAGCCCTACGGCTGGTACCGGGTGCTCAGCTTCATCGTCCTCGTGGCGCTGCTCGGCTTCGCCGGCATCGCGCCGCTGCTCGCCCTCGGCCTCACCGTCGCGGGCGTGCTCGTGCTGCGGATGGCGGACAAGGCCGCCCAGGGCATGGAGGGGCGGCGCACCCGGCGCGGTCCGCGTTCGGGCGACGCCGTCGCGGCGGCGTTCCGGACGCCGCTGCACCTGCCGGGCGCGCTGATGTCCACGATCCTGTGGACGTCGCTCAGCGCGTTCGCGGGGCTGGTCCTGCTCGCCGTGCTGATCTTCGCCCGGTCCGACATGACCGCGTCGAAGGCCATCGCGTACTCGTCCATGGCGGTGATCGGGCTGCTGTGCCTCGCGCCGGGCAGCGGCGCGCCCCGCCGGCAGCTCGCCCGGGTCTGGGGCGCGCTGCTGCCGCGCGCCGAGGCCGCCCTCGCCGGCGCGCTGATCCTCGGGATCTTCGCGGCGGTGCTGGTCGGGCTGTCCCAGCGGCAGCCGCCCGACACCACGCCGCTGGACGGGATGAGCCAGAGCCTGGAGGGCCTGCGCACGGACGTCCGCGACCTCGTCTCGGGCATCCCCGGCATGTGATCGAGTCCGTCCGTCCGCCCCGGCGGAACGCTCGCGGTCGGTATGGTGGCGACCCATATGAGCGGTGAGACGAGCCACCAGGAGCACATCGGTCCGTACCGGCTGCTGTCCCGGCTGGGCGGCGGCCCCGCGCGGGGCGATGACGGCGCCGTGCACCGCGCCGCCGGACCGGACGGCCGTGACGTGGCGATACGGCTGCTCCCGCCCGGCGCCGCCGCCGACGTCGAACGGATGCGCGCGGTCCTCAGCCCCTATGTGGTCGACGTTCTCGACGGGGAGTCCGGCGGGCCCCGCCCGTATGTGGTGTCCCGGTTCGTCCCGGGACGGCCGCTCGCGGAGACGGTCGCCGAGCAGGGGACCATGCCGGAGGACGCGCTGCGCCGGATGGCCTTCGGGCTGGCCAAGGCGCTCGCCGCCATCCACCGCGCGGGTCTCGCGCACGGTGCGCTGGGGCCCGGGTCCGTGCTGGTCGTGGACGACGCGCCCATCGTGGTCGACTTCGGGCTGGCCGCCGGTGCCGACGCCTCCGGGGACGTGCGCGCGTGGGCCGCGACGGTGACGTTCGCCGCGACCGGACGGCACGAGGCCCCGGCCGGCGCGCTGCCCGCCGATCTGCGTCCGCTGGTGGAGGCGGCGTCGCATCCCGATCCGGGCGCCCGCCCGGCGGCGGAGGAACTGGTGGAGGCGGTGTCCCGGCTCGATCTGCCCGCCGCTGTGTCCGCCCGCCCCGCGCCCGCCCGTCCTGCCCCCGAGCGGCCTGCCCCCGAGCGGCGGGCCCCGGTCACCGTGCCCGGGGCAAGGCCCGGGAGCGGGCCCCCGCAGGCGGCCCGGGCGCACGAGATGGCGGTGGCGCTGGGCTGGGCGCGGCTCCTGGCCGCCATGGTCGTGGTGGTCGCGGTCGGCTTCGTGATCATGGCGCCGATCGCCGGGCTCGTCCTGTCGCTGGGCGCGGTGACGCTGCTGCGGGTGGCGGGCGCGCCCGCGGACGACCGGACGCGGGGCTGGGCGTGGGCGTTCGGGCGGACGCTCCTGACCGTCCCGTACGCGGCGGTGTTCACGGTCGCCGTCCCGCTCGGGCTCGTCGCGGTGTCGGTGGTCGGCGGGAGGATCGACTCGCTGACCGCGTGCGCGTTCGGCGCCGGCGCCGGGGCGGCGGTGCTGTGGGCGGCGCCGGGGGTGCACGGCCCGCGCCGGCAACTGGAGCGGATGTTCCTGCCCGTGGCGGGCCGGCCGCGGCTCGTCGCCGCCGCGGTCGTGGGCCTCGGCGTGCTGGCGCTGCTCGTGGGGGTCGGGGCGATGACCCTTTCGCCGAGCTTCTCCCCGATGTACGGCCTGCAGCGGTCGCTGGAGAGTTCGATGGACCGCCTGCAGCACGCGCTCACCCGGCTCTGAGGAGTGAAGTGCGTCACGTCCGGTTCGGGACCGGGATGGACCAGTAAACGCCACGCGTGCGTGGGTAAGGTCTCACGAGCTGGAATTTGCCGCTAGGCTACTCACTAGTAACATTGTGGGACACGGCCGAATCAGGGACCCGGTTCCGAAGCTCGTTCGGGTGTTTGGCAGGCTGTGACAGCGAAAGCGCATGTCCGCGTCGACCCGTCATGGGCGGCGCCCCTCTGCCGCTACCTCAGCGGCCAACTGAGTGCAGGGAGGTCGGCCACCGGCCATGAACATCGTCGTCCTGGTGAAGCAGGTTCCCGATACGGAGAGCCCGCGCAAGCTGAAGTCCGATGACAGCACGCTCGACCGCGCCGCAGCGGACGGGGTCATCAACGAGCTCGATGAGTACGCGATCGAAGAGGCGCTGCGCATCAAGGAGGCCCACGGCGGCGAGGTGACCGTCCTGACCATGGGCCCCGCCAAGGCCACCGACGCCATCCGCAAGTCCCTGGCCATGGGCGCGGACAAGGGCGTGCACCTCGTCGACGACGGGCTCGCCGGCTCCGACGCGCTGCAGACCTCGTACGCCATCCAGCAGGCGCTCGGCCGCACCGGGTTCGACCTGGTGGTCCTCGGCGCGGAGTCCACCGACGCGCGCACCGGTGTGCTCGCCGCGATGCTGGCCGAGCGGCTCGGCGTCCCGCAGGTGTCGCTCGCCAACAAGGTCGAGATCGACGGGACGTCCATCAAGGCGCAGCGCCAGACCGACTACGGCTTCGACCGGGTCGAGGCGAGCCTGCCCGCGGTCGTCAGCGTGGTGGAGAAGATCAACGATCCGCGCTACCCCTCCTTCAAGCTGATCATGGCGGCCAAGAAGAAGCCGGTCGAGACGCTGGGCCTGAGCGACGCCGGCATCGACGCCTCCCAGGTGGGGCTGGCGAACGCCGCCACCGAGGTCGTCGACTTCGCCGAGGCGCCCCCGCGCGCCAAGGGTGAGATCGTCACCAACGAGGGCGACGGCGGCGTGAAGATCGCCGAGTTCCTCGCGTCGAAGAAGTTCGTCTGAGCGGGGAAGGGGATTTGGAGACCAATGGCTGAGATTCTCGTCCTCGTCGACCATGTCGACGGTGAGGTCAAGAAGGTCACGCTCGAACTGCTGACGCTGGCGAACCGGCTCGGCGAGGCCGCCGCGGTATGGGCCGGCCCCGGCTACGAGGGTGCCAAGGACAAGCTCGGCGAGTACGGCGCCGGCAAGGTCTACGTGGCCGCCGACGAGGAGCTGACCTCCTACGTCGTCGCCCCGAAGGCCGCGCTGCTGGCCCAGCTGGTGGCCGAGAGGTCGCCGGGCGCGGTGCTGGTGGCCGCCACGGGGGAGGGCAAGGAGGTCGCGGGCCGCCTCGCGGTCAAGACCGGCTCCGGCGTGCTCACCGATGTGGTGGACGTCGCCGAGGGCTTCGTCGCCGAGCACTCCATCTTCGGCGGCGGCATCATCGCGCACGCCCGGGTGAAGACCGGCACGCCGATCATCGCCGTCCGGCCGAACTCGGTGGCCCCCGAGGCGTCCCCGGTCACCCCGGCCGAGGAGCAGGTCTCGGTGACGCTGTCGGACACCGACAAGGGCGCCAAGATCGTGGAGAGGGTCGTCCAGGAGAAGGGCGAGCGCCCGGACCTGACCGAGGCCGCGATCGTCGTCTCCGGTGGCCGCGGCGTCGGCGGCGCCGAGAACTTCAAGATCATCGAGGGGCTGGCCGACTCGCTCGGCGCGGCCGTCGGCGCCTCCCGCGCCGCGACCGACGCCGGCTGGTACCCGCACTCGTTCCAGGTCGGCCAGACCGGCAAGACCGTGTCGCCGCAGCTGTACATCGCGGTCGGCATCTCCGGCGCCATCCAGCACCGGGCCGGCATGCAGACCTCGAAGACCATCGTCGCCATCAACAAGGACCCCGAGGCGCCGATCTTCGAGCTCGTCGACTACGGCGTGGTGGGCGACCTGTTCCAGGTCGCGCCGCAGCTCACCGAGGAGATCACCAAGCGCAAGTGATCTTCGGTGCGCGGCCCCGGCGGCGCTCGTCGCCGGGGCCGCCCGCCGTCAGGAACGCCTCGGCGACGGATAGGGGACGGCCTTCAGCAGCGCGGGCTTGAGCATGTCGCCGACCTCGGCGTAGGGGACGACCGTGTCCCGGAGCCCGCACGCCTCCGCGTAGCCGAGTATCGACCCGTAGAAGGCGACGCGGACGCCCTTCGGGGTGAGGGCCATGGTCACCTCGCCGGCCTTGACGAACGCGGACGGGTTGTCCGTGCCGCCCAGGGGATCGCCCGGGCAGAAGTCGCGGCCGGGCAGGTGAGTCTTGATCTTCTCGTCCAGCGGCCTGAGTCCCTGCGCGGTCGGAACGCGGAACAGGTCGGGCGCCCGGTAGGAGGCACCGGTCCGCAGGTCCACGGTCACCGCCTGCGACAGGTCCCAGCTCGATCCGCGTTCACCCTGGAGCAGAACGCCGTACCAGACCGACAGCAGCCGGTCGCTGCGCAGCAGGATCTCTGGCTTCACGACGTCGGTGTAGCCGCCGCGGCCGATGCCGGCCAGGGCCTTGCGGGTCTTGGTCCACCGCTGTTCGAGCGGTGCCCGCAGCGCCTGGTTGATCTTCCGGTTGAGGGCGGGGTCGCCGCCGGCGACCCGCACGATCCGGCCCTGCGCCTGGAACGTCTTTCCGCCGCCGATGTCCTGGCGCGGCTCGCTGAGCGCGACGAATCCGGCCGTGACCGGCTTCGGCTCGTCGTCCGCGACGGCCACGTAGACCGCCGCGCCGCCGCCCACGGCGACGGCGGCGGCCCCGCCCGCGACGGCCGCCGTCCCCTTCGCGCCGAGCGTGCCCAGGACGCCCTTGCCCGCCACCCCCGCCGTCCCGGCCCC